>JBNJGK010000014.1:0-35169 GCA_051747665.1 Bacteroidota bacterium
ACAAATTGCCGGCTGTGCTGCCAAACTACCACAGGGTCATGAGTGCCGTGAATGATTAACAGGCGGCCATCTAATTTTCCGGCTTTGTTGAGCAGCGAGCTGCTTTCATAACCTTCCGGGTTCGCTTCCGGAGTATCCATGTATCTTTCTCCATACATTACTTCGTAGTATTTCCAGTCTGTAACCGGGCCTCCAGCAACGGCTACTTTAAATACTTCAGGGTGATGAAGCATAAGGGCAGTTGACATAAAGCCGCCATAGCTCCAGCCGTTTATTCCGATGCGGTCTTCATCAACATAGGGAAGTGACTGCAAATATTCCACTCCGGTTATTTGGTCTGCCATTTCATGTTTGCCCACATTGCGGTGTATGATGCTTTCAAATTCAAAACCCCGGTTCGCAGAACCACGATTATCAAGTGTAAAAACAACGTAACCCTGCGACGCCATATAATTCAGGAAAAATCCGGCTCCGGCATGATAGCTGTTGGTGATCAACTGAGCATGCGGACCGCCATAAGTATAAATGAATACGGGATATTGCTTTTCCGGATCGAAATCTACAGGCTTTATCAGCCTGTAATAAAGATCAGTATTATCTTCTCCCTGAAGAATTCCGGTTTCAATCTCGCCGGTTTTGTATTCTTTCATCGGGTCTTTGTCAGTTAGCAGCGTTTTATGAGCCTTTCCCTTATCATCGATTATTTTGTATTCCCGACCCATTTCCATTGAAGAATACCTGTCAATCAGATATTTGCCGTTTTCCGCCAGATGAGTCCTGTGCGTTCCTTTATCCGGGGTGACCTCGCCGATTTTCCCTGTTTTAATGCGGACTTTAAACAAATCGCGGTTCAGCGGGCTGTTTTTTGTTGCATAAAAAAGCACATCCTTGCCGTTGGCTGAAAAACCAGCAATATCCTGAACTATCCATTCTCCCTCAGTGAGCTGCTTTTCAAGTTGACCATCAGTGGTATAAAGGTATAGGTGATTGTATCCGTCGCGCTCGCTGAACCATAAAAAGCGGCTTTCATCATTAGGGAGGAAGTAAGGGCCATGTTCCGGTTCTACATAACGGTCATGGGTTTCTTCAAACAGCGTTTTAAGAAATGTGCCGTCTTCAGCAGAAAACCGGTTTAGTTGCATGTGGTCCTGACCTCGATTCAGTTCTGCTATATAAATATGCGTGTCATCGGGGCTCCAGGTTATATTGGTGAGGTAGTCTTCTTTTTCACCCTGAGCATCAAGATAAACGGTCTTTTCGGTTTTAGTATCATACACGGCCACTTTTACTTCGTGACTTTTCATACCGGCCATCGGGTAACGTATGTTTTCAGTTTTGGCAACGCGATGGCTTACATTTACGATGGGATACTCTGAAACCATGCTTTCATCCATATGATAATAAGCCAGGTAGCGTCCTGTGTTTGACCAGAAAGTGCCTTTGGAAATGCCAAATTCGCGACGGTGTGCGGCAGCGCCATTTACAATGCCATCCACCGTATCATGCGTGATTTGACGGGTTTCACCGTCAAGGGCTACAAACAAATTCTGACCAACCGTAAAAGCGGCCCGGTTAGCAGATGTGTGCATGTCTTTGTTTTCAGCATCCTCTTTAAAATGCATGATTTCAGTAACATCGTGGTTCCCGGTGTGATATTCATACACTTTGTTATTTTTCTGAAAAGTGAAGCGCTTGCTGTCTTTCCAGCTTACTGAGGGGAAGCGCTTTAATTTTTCATCTTTGTTTAGCGCTTCTGAAAGCTGTTCTAAAGTCACCAAAGTGTCTGATTCGGATTTCGTGGCATGCGACTTCACCAGATTGTTGCTTTCTGTAAAAGAGTAGGCTTCCCCGTCTGGAATCCACTGCAATCCGTTTATGCTTTCCGCATAAATTTCCCGGTTCATATAGTCTTCGGGTTGTAGAGTTTTTTGCTGAGCAGCAGCATTTGTTATTAAAAATGCCGTCATCGTTGCTGTAAAAAGCAATCGGTAATATTTTTTCATGTTTTCAGGTTTTGATAATAAACTATATCAGACAAAAATAGCAATATGCCGGTAATTTAAAAACGATGCACCGTTTCTGCAAAAGAAGAAATTGCTTCAGGAGCTTCCTCAAAATGGTTTCCTACAACAACAATATCAGTACCTGCCCGGCAGGTTTCCTGAATCTGCTTGGTGTTTCGCAATCCGCCGCCTACAATGAGTGGAGAGTTGGTATTGCTTTTAACGGCCCGGATGATGTTTTCGGGTACCGGGTTTTGTGCTCCGCTTCCACCGTCAAGGTAAAGCAGTTTTTGACCCAGCATTTCTCCTGCTAAAGCAGTGCTTGAGGCAATGTCAGGTTTGTCAGCGGGCAGGGGAGAGGTGTTGCTGATATAAAGAGCAGTAGTCAACTTGCCGCTGTCAACCAACATATATCCGGTTGGAATAACCTCTATTCCGCTTTCATTGAGTCGGGGCGCTGCCTGCACATGCTGACCGATTAGGTATTCGGGGTTCCGCCCCGAGATCAGCGATAAAAAAAGAATCGCATCGGCATGATCGGTAATCTGAAAAACGCTTCCCGGAAATATCAGTAGAGGAATCTTAGTATTTTCTTTGATGGTAGAAGCAATCGTTTCGAAATTGGTTTTTGTAATCAGGCTTCCGCCAATAAAAAAGTAATCTACTCCTGCTTTTTCTGATAAAGCAACCACATAGCGCGTCTTCTCCGGTGTAAGGTCGTCCGGATCAAGCAAAACGGCAATCTGCTTTTGATTGTTGTCTGATTTGGCGTAGATGCTAGCAAGCAGGCTCATCAGGTTTTTAATTGTTTAATATGTTTATATATACAAAAGTATAGATTTTCCTGAGAGTAACTAAAAAAATGGGATGATTCTTTGTTGGAAATAATTTAGAGCTTATTATTTAGGGTTAATATAAGAGTATCTTTTAACAGCACATAATATTATTGCCTGCTTCGCTGCAACAGTTTATGCTCAATATTGTTACATATCAAAAATAAAACAATTAATTTTGCAAAAATTTTTATTATGATATCCACAACAAAAGAACAGGATTTTAAAGTAAAAGATATTTCACTGGCCGACTGGGGCCGAAAGGAAATTGAGATTGCTGAAAAGGAGATGCCAGGCTTGATGTCAATCCGTGAAAAATATGCTCCTGAAAAACCGCTCAAAGGTGCCCGCATTTCCGGGTCGTTGCATATGACGGTTCAAACCGCCGTATTGATAGAAACCTTAAAAGAGTTAGGCGCTGATGTGCGCTGGGCAAGCTGCAATATTTTTTCTACACAAGACCATGCCGCTGCCGCCATCGCAAAAACCGGAACACCCGTTTTTGCCTGGAAAGGCGAGTCGCTCGAGGAATATTGGTGGTCTACGAAACAAGCGCTTTCTTTTCCCGAAGGAAAAGGCCCCCATCTGATTGTAGACGATGGAGGTGATGCTACTTTGATGATGCATAAAGGACTCGATATTGAAAAGAATCCAGACTTACTCAAGGCAGAACCTGAAAGTGAAGAAGAAGCGGCATTGTTCAAAATTATGGAGAATACCTATGTTGAAGATAATCAGAAATGGCATAAAGCAAGTAAGGATTTAAAAGGCATTTCAGAAGAAACCACAACAGGTGTAAACCGGCTGTATCAGATGCAGAAACAGGGCACATTGCTGGTTCCTTCCATTAATGTGAATGATTCCGTAACAAAATCGAAATTTGATAACCTTTATGGATGCCGGGAATCATTAGCGGATGGTATTAAGCGTGCAACAGATGTAATGCTTGCAGGAAAAAAAGTGGTTGTGCTTGGATATGGCGATGTAGGCAAAGGCAGCGCTAATTCGATGCGTTCTTATGGCGCACGTGTTCTCGTAACAGAAATCGATCCTATTAATGCATTGCAGGCTGCTATGGAAGGCTTTGAGGTAACTACCATAGAAGATGCTGTTGAAGAAGGTGATGTTTTTGTTACCGCTACCGGTAACAAGGATGTGATTCAGTTGGATCACATGAAGCAGATGAAAGACCATGCTATCGTTTGTAATATCGGTCATTTTGATAATGAGATTCAGGTGTCGCAACTTAAGAAGCATCCGGGAATTACGCATGATGAGATTAAACCCCAGGTAGATAAATATACGTTTACAGAAACCGGGAAAAGCATCTTTCTGCTTGCAGACGGCCGCCTGGTGAACCTGGGTTGTGCTACCGGTCATCCCTCTTTTGTGATGAGCAACTCATTCTCAAATCAAGTGCTTGCGCAGATGGAGTTATGGAAAAATGATTATAAAACGGAGGTTTACCGCCTGCCAAAACATCTCGACGAAGAAGTGGCCAGGTTACATTTGCCGCAATTAGGCGTTAAGCTGACAAAACTCACCAAAGAGCAGGCTGAATATATCGGCGTTCCGCAAGAAGGCCCTTACAAGCCAGATCATTACCGGTATTAATTGCCGGGCACTGGAAGAAAATGAAAAACGCTGAGTACTTTTTGAAGAAGTATTCAGCGTTTTTTTTGATTTATTCTGTTGGCTTATTTAATCTGTGAAAATCAGTTTAATCTGCGTCATCAGTGTTCTATTTCTTTTCAATTATAGCATTATGAGTTTTCGGTGAGTCTCTGACGCAACTGAATAGGCATATTTACAATGGTCAAAACCTAAGCAAGTACGTTTTTTTAGTAAAATATCCGCAATCTTGCGCCGTCGTAGCTTGTATTATATTGTGTAAGTGGACAACTGGCCGGGCCTTCGATAGGGTAACCGTCTGTGAGAATAAAACGCGAACCACAAACCGTGTCGCGGGCAATGTTTCCAAAATCTTCTTCTACCGTAACCCGCGCATCCGGGTTCTCCGGATGATAGGGGCATGCGCGTTCGTAAGCCATAAACTCATCCTGCGAGGCACGGTATACTATAATACCTTTGCTTGGCGGACGTGAGGTTAAGTGAACCCAACCGCCCACCGCGTTTAACTCTTGGTATTCTGTTGAATTGGGATAAACGGTAATGTCTACAGGCCCGGTTTCAATACGGCGGCATTTTTTTGTGTCCTCGCAGGAATATTGTAATGTTATCGTAATTATCCCGGCAAAGATAACCGCCGTTTTTATGATTTTACGTATCTTCATACCCCGATTTAAGTCTTATAATGAAACAAAGATACATTCTTTTTGCGCTTGTAGTAATGATATTTATACAACCATCCTGTCAGGTGGTTTATTTTGTATTGCCGCAGAAATATGAAGACCAATTGCGAACAAGGCAAAAGCAGCGGAAAGCTGAAAAAGCTCAGGAGCAGCAGGAAAAAGAAAGGTTAAAAAAGCAGGAGGAACTCCGGGAGCAATGGTTGGAAATACAAACCGATGAAACAAAAGAACAAATCAAAAAACTGGAAAAGGAATCGCGAAAGCGAAACAAGAAAAGAAGAAATCAGTTTTTTCTGTGGCGTTGGCTTGGGCTTTAAATAATTTAGATAGAATATGAATTACCCTTCAAAAAAACATGAATGTATTTTGGTCTAATAGTATTTTAAAAACGATTGTGAATTTTGATAACTGATAAATAGCAGGTTAAATTTTATTCTTTGGCAGTGAAACATTGTTTAACCTAATGTGAATGGCTCATTTATTAACAAAATATCAGCGCAACGTTCCTTCTTTTTTTATTGTCATTTTTGCAATGTGGGGAAGTTTATTAATTTTACAACCTACAGTTATTTGTTTTTAGACATTTTGTTTTACTTTTAAGCAAATTTTAAATTTGAATGGAAGACTTTATTATAATTCTCATCGGGTTTGCCCTGATGATTTATTCAGCTTACAGCAAAAATAAAAAGGCAAAGCAAGGCCGTGGACAAAACTCCACAGCAAAGCCTGATGCCGCCGGAGAACCGGCTTCTGAAAGGGAAGCTTCAGAAGATGTATTGGAGCAGTTTTTTGGTTATGAACCAGAGAAAGAAGAATCACATTCTTTTCAGCAGCGTGATTCGGAAGAGGGTGAGCCAGTTCAGCAAACAGAAAGAGGTGTTGCAAATCAAAAATGGCAAGCCATTGCTGAAGAAAATCTGAAAAGCAGCAAAGAAAGCACTGAAAAACATGAAAATCGGAGGAACCAGGAAAAAACAGCAACAACATCACATGTAAAACGAAAGAATGCTTCTGCGGATAAAAAACACCAGCACTGGTTTAACCTTCGTAATGCAGTGATTTACTCAGAGATACTAAACAGGCGATATTGATAAAGAAAAGAAAGTTTAAATACATTAGCGTGTTTTTTTGGAGCTTTGGTTATTTTATTAGTAATTTTACGCTCCGTTTTTGGAATTTTTAGCTAACATTAAATTATATAATATGTTGAGAAATCTACTATTGACTATTGGAATAATACTAACAGCTAACGTGTTAGTATTTTCACAATCAGGTACCCTGAAAGGTACAGTCCTCGATAAAGATACCGGGGAGCCCATTCCTTTCGCCAACATTATTATTGAGGTGGATGGATCGCAAGAGGCGGGAGCTACTTCCGACTTTGATGGTAATTATACCATTAAGCCGATTGATGCAGGACAATATGATGTAAGGGCGAGTTATGTAGGGTATCAGCCCGTACAGGTAAATGATGTGGTTGTCAACTCAGACAAAATCACATTTTTGGATTTGGAAATGACCTCCGAGGCTCAAAACCTGGAGGAAGTAGTCATTACAGACTACAAAGTTCCGTTAATCAGCAAGGACCAAACATCCAGCGGCGGGACCATGACTTCCGAAGAGATTGAAAAAATGCCCAACAAAAATGCGGAAGCCATTGCAACCAATGTAGGCGGTGTTTTTTCTGAAGACGGAGATGTAAAAAGTATTCGTGGACAAAGAGAGAGTGGAACCGTGTATTACATCGATGGAATTAGAGTAACTGGCGGCAAGAACCTCCCGGAATCTTCCATTGACCAGGTTTCTGTTGTTTTAGGTGGTGTGCCTGCCCAATACGGTGATGCCACCGGTGGAATCATTAATATTACAACAAAGGGCCCCTCAAGGGAATTTGGAGGTGGAATATCCGCACAGTCATCTGAATATCTCGATGCTTTTGGATATAATCGCTTCGGATTAAACCTGAACGGACCGCTCCTGAAGAAAAAAGATGGAGAGTCTTCTACATCATTACTCGGGTACTACATTTCCGGGGAATTGATTTATAAAGACGACGGACGCCCAAGCAGCACCGGTGTTGACAAAGTAAAAGATGATGTGCTGGCTGATTTGAAGCAAAATCCTTTTTTCGTAGACCCGGAAACTGGTTCTATTATAAATAATTCGAACCTTTTGGGTGAAGAGGCTTTTGAACACATGGATGCTACACAAAACACCAGTTCAACTCGGTTTAACTTCTCAGGTAAACTTGATATTAAAACAACCCCCACCGTTAACCTTACGCTTGGTGGCAATATCAGTTATGTAGATGAGAATGTGTTTGATTATCAACATTCACTTTTCAACTGGGATAATAATATTCAAGTAATAAGTAGTACGAAAAGAGCATTTGTAAGATTTACAAACAAGTTCCCCAATGAGGGAAAAGAAGAATCTTTGATTTCCAATACCTATCTATCATTCCAGGCGGATTTTTCCAGAATAAATCAGACCATACAACACCCGGAGCATCAGGACAATCTGTTTGATTATGGGTATGTGGGTCAGTTTACTACTTATAAAGAACGGAATTATTCTGATGAAATGGAATATGATTCCACGGCTGGTGTTTATGCTTATCGTATGGATAACTGGAATGATACGTTGGTTGCTTTTGTGCCGGGTGATCAAAATGAAGTTTTGGCAAATTATTCCAGGACGGTTTATGACTCTTTTGATAGTCCTGTGGGCGCTTATGATAATAAGAATAACTTAACAAATAATGGCGGCCTGCTAAACAGCATGTTCCCCGATGATGTATACGGCTTATGGCAAAATGTAGGTGCATCACAGCGCTATTATAGTTATACGGAAGTTATGGATGATCAGCTTGGGTTGGATTTAAAAGTATCCACGGATGTTGGTAATCATGAACTTCGTTTTGGCTTGAGTTATGAGCAGCGTAAAGAGCGGTTTTATGGCTACAATGCCGAAGATCTGTGGCAGGCAATGCGCGATTTAACCAACACACATATAGAGCAGCTCGATTTGGATGATCCTCAATCGGTATACATGGATGGTCAATTTATGGATACCATTAATTATCCCCGCCTTTATGATGAAAGCTCGCAAAGACACTTTGATGAACAATTGCGTGAAGCAATGGGCCTGGATGTGCAAGGTACTGAATGGATTGACATAGATTCCTATAATCGTGATGATGGAACTATCAGTTATTATGATGATAATGGAAATCAGCATACCACATCACTTAACCGTGATTTGAGTATAGAAATGTTCAGCCCGGATGAGTTGTTACGCTCTGGTAGTAATTTGGGGGCAGCTTACGGATATGATTATTATGGTAACCAGTTGGAAAACAAACCATCTTTCGATGATTTCTTCAATGAAACAAATGAAAACGGTGTAAATACCAGAAATGTAGGCGCATTTGAGCCGATTTATACTGCCGGCTTTATTCAGGATAAATTTGCATTTAAAGACCTGATATTCAATGTAGGGGTTCGTGTTGACCGTTTTGATGCCAACCAAATGGTTTTAAAAGACCCGTATTTATTATACCCAACTTACAGAGCCGGAGAAGTCAGAGCTAATGACGATTTGGCCATTGGTAACATTCCCGGAAATATCGGTGATGATTATGCCGTTTATGTTGATGATGCGCAAAATCCTTCTGCCATAACCGGTTACCGTACAGATAATACCTGGTTTAATGCTTCCGGTCAGGAAGTGGTTGACCCGGAAAGTGCGCTTAGCGCCGGACGAGGAATCCAACCTTATTTAATTGAACCGAATAATGATAATGTTACTTCCGAGGTTTTTGAAGATTACGAGCCACAGATTAATGTTATGCCGAGAATTGCATTCTCTTTCCCAATTTCAGATGAAGCGCTTTTCTTTGCCCATTATGATGTACTCACACAGCGGCCAAAGAATAACCTGAGAATGAATCCGGTTTCGTATTTCTTTATGCCTACTTCAGGTGGAGGAACCACATCATATAACAACCCGAATCTGATGCCGGAACAGACCATCGATTATGAGCTTGGGTTCCAGCAGAAATTATCCAATACTTCATCGCTGGTAATCGCAGCATTTTATCGTGAGATTCGCGATCAGATTCAGAGTTACCGCTATACAGGGGCTTATCCTTCTACTTATTATTCGTTTGGCAACCTCGACTTTGGTACGGTTAAAGGGTTAACCTTAACATATGACCTACGAAGAACCAAAAATATAAGGATGAAGGCAAGTTATACACTGCAATTTGCAGAAGGTACCGGCTCAGACAGCCAAACTGCAAAAGCATTGATTCTGTCAGGGCAGCCCAACTTACGTACTTTGCTTCCACTGGATATGGACCGTCGTCATGCCATCAATGTAATGCTCGATTATCGCTTCGGAGAAGGCAAAAACTATAGCGGACCTACTACTACACGCAATGTAGAGGGCAGCGATAAAGTTAAGTCTATACAATGGCTAAAAAATACCGGAGTTAACTTTACACTTAATGGTGGATCCGGTACTCCCTATACCAAATCAAGCAGAATTTATCCGCTTGGAGGGCAGAGAGTTATACAAGGTTCTATTAACGGAGCCAGAAAACCATCGCAGTTCAGAGTGGATATGCGTTTAGACCGAGATATTGACCTCGTATTTGGCGCCGATGAGAATAAAAGCACGGCCTCTTTGAATGTTTACCTTCAGGTTTTGAACTTATTTAATACGATGAATGTACTCAACGTTTATTCTGCTACGGGTACACCTGATGATGACGGGTATCTTGCTGCAGATGAGTGGCAAACAGCAATTAACAGCAGGCTTGATTCCGATGCTTACCGGAATATGTACAGGATGAGAATTTATTCTCCATTTAACTACAGCCAGCCAAGACAAATACGTTTAGGTGTTGAGCTTAATTTTTAAAATAACCGGATAAAGAAAATATTATGAATATGAATAGATCTATAATTTTCCTTCTGGCTTTTTCAATATACTTTTTCAGTAGCTTAGGTGGTTTTGCTGAAGAGAACAAGAAAAAGGCAAAGAACAATAATAAAAGCGCACCGGCTGTAAAAGCTACGGCTGCGGGTTGCCTTCCTGCAACTAATTTCAGGTACCTTGATATTAATAATGTTAATGCCAGAATCAATACTGGTGGTGACATGTGGTGGGACCTTGAGAATGGTGAATACGAAATCCCAAAAGGCTCAGGGAAAACCTCCATGTTTTCCGGATCGCTTTGGTTAGGAGGTGTTGATGTCAATAACCAGTTAAAATTGGCAGCTCAGATGTATCGCTACGGACCGGAAGGTCATGGCGGGTTACCTTCAAACAAAGCGGATTATTATACTGGACCATTAACAACCGATGGCTCTGCGGCAATTGATGCGGAGACCTGTCGTGCTTACGACCAAATGTTTCCGATGACCAGGCAACTGGTAAATGATTTTGTTGCAGCTTATGAAGCCGGTGGAGAAACTTGGCAGGATTATGCCGCAAATATGCCGGAGGAAATCCGCAACTGGCCTGCTCACGGTGATATTTCTAAAGGACAGAGTTATTACCTGGCACCCTTCTACGATGCTGATGGCGATGGTAACTATAATCCCCAGAACGGTGATTATCCTTACTATGACCTATCAGGAGACTTGTGTGGAACAAAAACACCTACCGCCGACGAGCAGGCAGGTGATGTAATTGAAGGTTCTTCGGTGTTATCAGACCAGGTTATCAAAGGTGACCAAACCCTTTGGTGGGTAACAAACGACAAGGGAAATGCCCATACGGAAACTACGGGAACCCCGATTGGAGTTGAAATAAGAGCTCAGGCGTTTGGGTTTTCAACAAACGATGAACTCAACAACATGAGTTTTTACTCCTATGAAATTATCAACCGTTCTACTTTTACACTTGCCGACACTTATTTTAGCCAGTGGGTTGACCCTGACTTAGGATATGCGGCTGATGACTATACTGGTTGTGATGTGGAAAGAGGTTTAGGTTATGTTTACAATGGAACATCAGTGGATGGTGACGGTCAGCCCTGGGCTTATGGCTCCAATCCTCCGGCTATCGGCGTAGACTTCTTCCAGGGACCATACATTGACCCGGATGGAGAAGACAATGCCGAGTTTACAGGAGACTGTTCCATTTTTGATTTTGATGCACCGCAAGGCAGCGCCAATGACGGTAGCGCTATCAATGGTGTTAACTTTGGTGACGGCATTGTAGATAATGAACGTTTCGGTATGCGCAGATTCGTTTATCACAACAACCCGGGTAATAGCGTGGGAGCATACCAAAATGACCCGGATTATGCAATAGAATATTATAATTACCTGCGTGGTATCTGGATGGATAACTCAAAAATGGAGTATGGTGGAAATGGTCACCCGACTGCTGATTCATACGGACCGGAAGCTGATTTTATGTTCCCTGGAAATTCTGACCCCTGTAATTGGGGTACTCGTGGAGAAGAGCCTAACGGACCTAAAAACTGGACTGAGGAAACTGCAGGTAACGAAGAAGGTGACCGCCGTTTTATGCAGTCAGCGGGGCCTTTTACTTTGAAGCCTGGAGCTGTAAACTATATTACAGTGGGTATACCATGGGCCAGAGCGCAGAGTGGTGGGCCTTATGCCTCAGTAGAGAAATTGAAAGTTGCTGATGATAAAGCGCAGGCGTTGTTTGACAATTGCTTCCAGGTAGTTAACGGTCCTAATGCCCCTGATTTAACATTACAGGAGCAAGACCAGAAACTGATTATTTATATCACAAACCGTGACATAAATAATACAGGTAACAATTACCGGGAGCAATACGAAGAGATTGATCCTTCTATTACTACTCCGGATACGCTTTCCAGCGATGAGCGTTATGATTCCACATATGTTTTTGAAGGGTATAAAGTATATCAGATTACTAGCCCAGACGTTTCTCCGGCAGAATTCGACGATCCGGATAAAGCACAGTTGGTTTTCCAGTGTGATATTGACAACGGAATTGACCAGATTATTAACTATGAATATAATAATGATTTGGATGCAGATGTGCCCGTAATTAAAGTAGAAGGCTCTGATAATGGTATTGAGCATACGTTCACAGTAGATGAGGATGCCTTTAACAATGAGCCTCTGGTTAATCATAAGCAATATTACTATAAGGCTGTAGCTTATGGGTACAACAATTATTTGACTTATAATCCGGATCCTGAATCGCAAACACCGGATGCCAATTTCTACGGGCAGAAGCTTCCTTATCTTGAAGGAAGAAATAATATACAATCCTACACAGGAATTCCACACAAAAATGTTAGCGATATGCAGCCGCAAGCAGACTATGGTGATGGTATTGAAGTAACAAGACTTCAGGGTGTAGGAAACAGCGGTAATTATCTGCGCTGGAAAGAGGAAATGTACGATGAGCTCCTGGCTAAGAGTGTCTATGACACCTCTATGTCTCCTGAAGATGATGATTATCCAATGCTTAAAGAGATAGCTTATGAAGCTGATGCGGCGCCTGTTACTATCAAAATTATTGATCCACTGAATGTAAAGAATGGTAGCTATGCTGTTATTCTGGATTCATTAGTTACGCATGAAATCAGCAATATCACAAACGAGCCCAATTTAGAAGCAGGAGGTGATACAACAAGCATTGAAGTTGCATCCTGGTATTTAAAGGATTTAAATACAGGGGACGTACATAAATCAGATACCACCATTATCAGGAATAATCAACAATTGTTCCTTGACGTAGGTCTTTCTATTGAGCTGAAGCAAACTTACCGGGCAGGTCCAAGAATCGTAGGACGTGTTGAAGTTGGCGAATCTGCTAATGGAACGCCGATTTATGACCCGTTGGCAGCAATAATGGCGGATAATAACGGTTATATCGGCTCGAATGTTGTTTTCGAAGACCCGAACAAACAATGGTTAGGGGGAGTGCCGGATGATGATACAAGCCCAACAGGTCTTGTTGACTGGATTCGCGCCGGAACTAACAAATCCGAAGGGGTGAGTGTTGGCGACCCTGACTTGTCTGACGTTGATTTGTCTCCAGATGGAGAAGGATTTATTGCTGACCCGAATTCTGTTTTTGAAGATGTGGTTAATGGTACGTGGGCACCTTATAAGATGACTGCTACCTCAAAGCAAATTAGAACAGGTGTTTCGTACCATGGTAAGACATCAGGAGTAAACCATAATAAGAACTATTTTTCCAGAAAAATGGCAGATTGGGATGAGCTGGCTAGTGTAGATGTGATTATTACTGCAGACTCTACTAAATGGACACGTTGTCCGGTACTTGAAATGGGCTCTGATCCAACATTGGCAGAAGGTGAAGCGGAACAGTTTGCTTCACGAAAGGCACCTTCAGTAAATATTCATGGGGAGGCCGGAGTAGAGAGTAATGATCCATTGCTCAACTCAAACTACATTGATAGTGTTGGAATGTCTTGGTTCCCGGGTTATGCCGTGAATATTGAAACCGGTGAAAGGCTTAATATGGCATTCGGTGAGGATTCCTGGTTAGTACAGGATAATGGCAGGGACATGATGTGGAACCCCTCCTCGCGCATTTTTGATGAAACTGCGGAACCCGTTTTAGGCGGTAAGCATTATGTATATGTTTTCGCTCATGATACAATTGACAATGCCGTTGGAGCATTTGAAGTTGATGTTGTCGTGCCTCCTTATGATGCAGGTAAAAGCGTGAAGAAGTTAGTCGACAGCACTCAGTTTTCAGTTCCAATTCCTCCGGCTATTACTACACCGAGAGAGTTCGTTATGGCTGCTGCAATGTGGGCACATATTCCGTTGACGAATCCGGAGGAAGATTGGATGGCAACGGATGTACGGTATGAATTACGCGTAAATAAGCCTTATGATAGTTTTTATACCGGCATGCAGGATTATTCCGAATATGAAATTCCACAAGCTGACTTAACCTTGGGATATCCACTCTATAAATTTAAGACAGATGGTGTAGCTCCTATACCAAAAGAAGAAAATGAAGTAGATGATGATCTCGAATTAATTTCTGTGGTTCCTAACCCATATTACGGGTATTCTACTTATGAACAAGACCAGTTAGACAATAGGGTTAAGTTCGTTAACTTGCCGAAAACTTGTACCATTTCAATCTATAATGTCAACGGTACACTCGTCCGGCAGTATAAGAAAGATGATTTAAGTACCCAACTCGATTGGGATTTGACCAACTTTGCCGGTATACCTGTTTCAGGAGGCGTTTACTACATACATGTAGATGCTCCGGGCAAAGGAGAGCAAGTTGTGAAGTGGTTTGGTGCAATGCGTCCGATTGACTTAAATGCATTTTAACAGACAATGAATATTTGTAAATGAGAAAAAGTTTAAATATGAAAACGATATATCATTCTTTATTAACGATTATTTTATCAGGAGCATTGCTCTTTCCGGCCTGGACAGCACAGGCCGGAAATAAAGACCGCTCCGGTGAGGCCGGCGCAACAGAACTCCTGATAAATCCCTGGGCGCGCAGCTCAGGATGGGGTAGCGTTGGTACGGCAAACGTTCAGGGCCTCGAAGGCATGTTTGTTAATGTTGCAGGTGCAGCCTTTACGCAAGGCACTGAGGTGAATTTCAGCTCTACGAACTGGCTGAAAGGTTCCGGCACAGATATTATGGCTTTTGGGATAGCTCAGGAAGTAGGTGCTTCAGGAGTTTTTGGCCTGAACATGATGTCGATGAGTTTTGGCGATATCCCCAAAACTACCGAAGATAGTCCTGACGCATCAGGCGGTATCGGAAGGTTTTCACCAACGTACATGAATATTGGGGTCTCTTATTCCAAAATCTTTTCCAATAGCATCTATGGTGGCGTTCAGATGAAAATTATTTCTGAAAGTATCGATAACCTGAACGCGCAAGGTGTTGCTATTGACGCAGGAGTGCAGTATGTTACAGGTCCGGAAGATAATATCCGGTTTGGTATCACATTGCGCAACTGGGGTACAAAGCTTTCTTTTGATGGTGATGGTATTGCTATCCGTGTAGCACCTCCAGGACAGGAAGACCGCTTTACGCTTGAGCAAAGGTCTTCGGCTTATGAATTGCCTTCGCAGATGAATATTGGGGTAGCATATGATTTCAATTTTGAAAAGCATACCCTTACCATGGCAGGAAACTTCCGCTCCAATGCGTTTTCAGGCGACCAGATAACAGCCGGACTGGAGTATAAACTCATGGATTACCTAATGTTAAGAGGTGCCTATACGTATGAAGAAGGCATCGATGAAGCCATCGACAGTGGTAACCGCTATACGGTTGACGACGGACTTAGCGCCGGGATGACAGTAGAAATACCATTAAATAAAGAAACCGGTACAACATTTTCCGTAGATTATGCGTTTCGGGCAACAGAACATTTTGATAACACACACAGCATAGGTGCTCGTGTAAGTTTTTAAACTTTAGTAATTAATTCATAATCATAGAGATGCAAGGAGGTCCATTTGCGGCTTCCTTGCTATCTTATTATAATGGGTGAACGTAAAACAGAGGGATTATGGCAGAAGTGAAATATTTTACCAAAGAATCATTGGATAAGTTGAAAAAAGAGCTCGATCACTTAACCAGAGTAGAAAGGCCGAACATATCAAACCAGATTGCGGAAGCAAGGGATAAAGGAGACCTGTCTGAAAATGCAGAATATGATGCTGCAAAAGAGGCTCAGGGCATGCTCGAAATGAAAATTGCCAAGCTGCAGGAGAAAATTTCCAATGCGCGTATTATAGATGAATCCAAAATAGACACATCAAAAGTGTATCTTTATGGAACCGTTACCATAAAAAACATGGATAAAAATGTGCAAATGAAATACACACTGGTTAACGAAAGTGAAGCAGATTTGAAAAAGGGAAAAATTTCGGTTGATTCTCCAATCGCTCGTGGCCTCTTGGGGCACGAAGTAGGAGATGAAGTTGAAATAGAAGTGCCGGCAGGAAAATTGCCTTTCAAAATCATGAAAATCGAATATTAAAATTCAGGGTTATGAGTAGTATTTTTTCTAAAATCGTTTCTGGTGAAATCCCATCATATAAAATTGCTGAGGATGACAAGTTTTTGGCTTTTCTGGATATCAATCCCCTGGCTAAGGGTCATACTTTGGTAATTCCCAAAAAAGAAGTGGATTATCTTTTTGATATTGAAGATGATTTACTGGGTGAAATGATGGTCTTCTCAAAAAAAGTTGCAAGAGCTATTGATGCCGTTATTCCTTGTGAACGCGTCGGAATGACGGTTATCGGGCTTGAAGTGCCGCATGCGCACATACACCTTATCCCCATCAATTCAATCTATGATATGGATTTTAAGCAGCCCAAAAAGAAGTTTTCTGAAGAAGAATTTGCTGATACAGCAACCGCCATTCAGGGGAAAGTAGAATTGTAAAGAAGGTAGTCAGTTGCGCTGTTGGTCCCGAAGTCTCGGGATGGAATTTGTTATTTGGAATTTTGTAATTTGGTGCTTCCATCAATAGGCTCTTTCGTTTTTGCCCTCAATATAGTTTACAAAGGCTTTATTTACCACTTTGTTCCCTCCCGGAGTTGGGTAATCTCCGGTAAAATACCAGTCCCCACGATGATAGGGGATGGCTTGATGTAAATTTTCAATGGATTGATAGACCACAGTTACCTGGGCTGAAATATCCGGCGGTGTAACCAGTTCAGCAATTTTAGCTGATATTTGTTTGGCTGTAAAAGGTTTGTAAATCTCTTTTATATAATTTACAATTTCCTCTTTAGGCTTCTCTTCCTGGGCTTTTGCTTTCTGATATACTCTGTTGATGACTTCAGTCTGACCCGTTTCTTTGAGTAAGGCAATAGCAGCATTAAATGCTACAAAATCACCAAGCTTAGCCATATCAATTCCATAACAATCAGGATACCTGATTTGTGGTGCCGAAGAAGCAATAACGATCCGCGCGGGTTTTAGCCTGTCAAGGATACGAATTATACTTTGCCGTAAGGTTGTGCCGCGAACGATGGAATCATCAAGCACTACCAACGTGTCTTCATAATCATTTATAATGCCGTAAGTAACATCATAAACATGAGCTACCAGGTCATCGCGCTTTTGGTCTTCTGTGATAAAAGTACGCATCTTAACGTCTTTCACAGCTACATTTTCTGTTCGCGGTTTTAATGAAAAGATTTGCTGCAGCTTCTCATCAGATATGTCATTGGCTGCTGCCTTGATTTGCTCTGACTTTATGCGGTCGCATGCAACGTTCAGTTCATCCGTCATACCCTGAAAAGCAACAGAGGCAGTATTGGGAATGTAACTGAAAACAGTGTTCCGGATATCATAATTAACCTCTTCTAAGAGGTTTTTTGTTAATAATTTACCGAGCATTTTTCGCTCAAGATAAATATCACGGTCTGTACCCCTTGAAAAATAAATGCGTTCAAACGAACATGGTTTGATGTTTTTGGGTTCTTTGTATTGATGCTGTTTGAGTGAACCATCCTTTTTAATAATAAGCGCATGTCCGGGCTTTACTTCCTGAATGGTATCGATAGGAACATTGAAGGCGGTTTGTAAAACAGGTCGTTCAGAAGCGGCAGCTACCACTTCTTCATCTTCATAGAAAAAGGCAGGCCTGATGCCTGAAGGGTCTCGCATGATAAACGCGTCTCCGTGGCCTAGCATGCCTCCGATAGCATAACCGCCATCCCAGTCTTTTGCAGCCTCTTTTATGATGGCAGCCAGATCAAGATTTGTTGCAATTTTATCAGTGATTTCAATTTTTTTATAGCCTTCCTTACGAAACTTACGATACAGCCTTTCGTTTTCCTCATCCAGAAAATGGCCCGTTTTTTCAAGAACCGTAATGGTATCTGATGTTTCAACCGGATACTGGCCTAGCTCTACCAGTCGTTGAAATAATTCATCTACATTGGTCATATTAAAGTTTCCGGCCAATACCAGGTTACGTGTTTTCCAGTTGTTTTCCCTGATAACCGGGTGTAAATATTCAATGGCATTACCGCCGAAAGTCCCATAGCGAAGATGACCCAGGAAAATTTCTCCCGTAAAGGGCATGTTGTCCTTTAACCAGCCTACATCTTTGATTCTTGATGGGAATTTTTGCTGCATAGACTGGATGTCGTTGAATACCCGTCCGAAAAGCTCGTTTATGGGGCGCGAAGCATTGGACCGAAGACGGTTGATGTAATGATATCCTGGTGGCATATCCAGCTTTAATCCGGCAATACCTGCGCCATCCTGCCCACGGTTGTGCTGTTTTTCCATCAGCAAATGCAGCTTATTGAGCCCGTAAAAAGGCGTTCCATACTTAGAAAGGTAATATTCCAGCGGCTTTTTCAGCCTTACCAGCGCAATACCGCATTCGTGATTGATTTGTTCGCTCATGAAATTTGATCGTTCAGTTTTTGCAAAAATACAATAATCAGTTTGGGAAATTCTTTTTATCTTTCCGCTTTTTCAATGCAAGGTGAGATTTATGAAAGTAAGACAGGCTAAAGCCTCCGATACAGACGCAATTGTTGCTTTTCAGATGAAGATGGCAAAAGAAACCGAAAACCTTAATTTAGATAAAGTCATCGTTAAAAAAGGAGTAGAAGCGGTCTTCCGTTATCCCGAAAAGGGCAAGTATTTTATTGCTGAGGATGAAAACCCGGTAGCATCGTTGATGTTAACACCTGAATGGAGCGACTGGCGGAACGCTACGGTATACTGGCTGCAATCCGTTTATGTTTTGCCTGAATACAGGAAAAAGCACGTTTTCAGCAAGATGTTCAGGTATGTTTTTGAACGTATCGAAAAGGATCCCGATTCGGCAGGTTTGCGACTTTATGTTGACAAAAGCAATCAAAAAGCAATAAAAGTATATGAAAAGTTGGGGATGGATGGAGACCATTACCGCCTTTTTGAATTAATGAAAAAGACTCCGGTTTAGTAAGTTCGTAAGTTCTTTGTTTGTAAGTTAATAGTTTAAATATCAATCACATAATTATAAGATGTGATGTTTAAAATACAGATAAAAATTACATTATATAATTTATTAAAATAGTAGGCGCTTTTGGTGCTTTTTTAGAGCAGAAGCAAAGAATAATAATTAAAAATAAATATTTATGAAAGTTTTCAGATTTATCTTGATGATGGCCCTTATGTTGGGTATAACAAGCTTGGTTTCTTCGCAAGGCAAACCCGACTGGGAGGGTGGAGTTCCGGAAGGTTGCACTTCAATAACCGTAGGAAAAAACGCCTCTGTAGATGGTTCGGTGATGACATCGCACACGGATGACAGTCACCGCACACGTAGCTGGATGGATATTCAGCATGCCAAAGACCACAAGGAAGGGGCCACGGTGCCCATGTATAAACGCGTTACCAACGATTCACTGGCCATGCCGGCTTATGCCCATTTGGAAATTGGTAATATTCCGCAGGTAGAACACACCTATCAGTATATCAATACCGCTTATCCTTCAATGAATGAACATCAACTGGCGATTGGCGAATCCACATTCGGAGGCCGGGATGTTTTGCAATCTGATGAAGGGCTGATAGACTGCCAGCGTTTGGCTAAGCTTATGCTGGAGCGTACGACTACAGCACGCGAAGCCATTAAAATGGCGGGAGAACTTACAGGTAAATATGGATGGAACGATGCCGGAGAAGCGCTCACCATTGCCGATACGGAAGAGGTGTGGCATTTTGAGATCGTAGGGCCGGGAAAAGGAAAAACCGGTGCTATTTGGGTGGCACAGCGCGTACCCGATGGTCATATTTCATGCAATGCCAATGCAAGCACAATAAAGGAAATTGATTTGGATAATGAAGATTTTTTTATGGCTTCCGATAATATTTATGATATGGCGTTAGACAGCGGATGGGCTGAAGATAAGGCCTCGTTCCGGTTTTGTGATGCCTATGCCCCCGAAAGCCGTAATTCGCTTGCTGCCAGGCGGAGAGAATGGCGCATCTTTGACTTGATGGCTCCATCACAAGGTTTTGATCCCAATGCGCAGAATTATCCCTTCTCAGTAAAACCGGATGAAAAGGTGACCAAAAATAAAATGGTTGACATTTTTAAGGATTACTATGAAGGAACGCCTTATGATATGACCCGAAACATCACCACTACCGATGAGGATGGAAACGAAATCGTTTCTCCTTTAGCCAACCCGTTTTTGCCTTATGACGAGTTGAAAATTCAGAACGTAAACGGGGGCTGGTATCATGTGGATGATGAAACCGGCGACATTCGCTTTTTAGGAGAGCGCACCATAGCAAGATGGTACACTATGTATGCCACGATTACGCAATCACGCAACTGGCTGCCCGACGAAGTAGGCGGTGTTGTGTGGCTTGCACAGGATAATGTAGCTACTTCCATTTACATTCCGGTTTACTCAAATATTACTCATCTGCCTGCATCGTATGAAGAACCCGGGCGTAAGAATGGCTACACACTTGAATCAGCCTGGTGGGTATTTAACAGACTGGGAACTTTAACCGCTCAGCGCTGGGGAGACATGCGTCACGATGTAGACGAGGTTTGGGTGCCTATGCAGAAAGAGCTTTTTGATAATCAGGATGATTTTGAGAAAGAAGTATTGGAACTCCTTGAAAATGGCGAGAAAGAAAAAGCCGTTGAAGAAATGACCGATTATACCAATAAATGGGGTAACAAAGTTGTAAAAGAAGCTATTGACCTGGCCGATTATTTATGGACGAAATATGATGAAAAGTTCTGATATTAATGCACTTTTGTATTAAAGGAAAGAAGAACAGTCACATGGCTGTTCTTCTTTTTTTACGATATTTGCAGTAATTTTCAGGAAATGGCAACAAATACAAGCAATACCGAAGATTTGAAGTGGTTTCAAAAGCTGCGAATCAAGTATAAGTTAACGATACGGCGTCAGGATACCTATGAAGAACGCATAGCTTTTCAGGTTTCGCGGCTGAATGTGATTATCTATACCGGCACGTTTGCTGTTTTGGTTATCGCGCTTACATCGTTGCTGATTGCTTACACTCCTCTTAAAGAATATATTCCCGGACAAACCGAACACGAAACCCGCGAAGAGTTATATGCTTTGAAGGTTAAGACAGATTCAATAGAGCGGGCGTTGAATCAAAAGGAAATGTATCTGAATAGCTTAAGGAAAGTGCTAAGCGGAGGTGTGATTCCTGAAGAAGCGCCGGTGGCTCAGAATGACACTAAAGATTACGAATCGATTGAATTAAATCATTCACCTGAAGATTCTTTATTGCGAAAGCAGTTTGAGGAACAAAATGAATACCAGTTAACAAATCATACCCAGTCTGGCAGAGACCAGTACCTGAAAGAGAGCGACATGTTGTCGGAAAACTTTTTCAGGCCTGTAAGTGGTTATCTTATTAATGCATTTAATGCGAGCAAAGGGCATTTTGGTGTGGATATTGTCCCTGACGGAGATAATACGGTAAAAGCTACACAGTCGGGAACGGTCATTTTTTCGGGGTGGACTGTTGAGACGGGTTATGTTATCACAATACAGCATAGCAATAATCTGGTTTCCTCATATAAGCATAACGCCTCTCTTCTGAAATCTCAGGGAGAGAAACTGGAAGCCGGAGATCCGATAGCCATCAGCGGAGAGTCGGGAGAACTTTCCAGCGGTCCGCATCTGCATTTTGAGCTCTGGTTTAATGGATCACCTGTAGACCCGGAGAAATATGTATTATTTTGAAAATCTGAAATGATGAAAAGCATAGCGATATTAGGC
This sequence comes from Bacteroidota bacterium, assembly GCA_051747665.1. Taxonomy (GTDB): domain Bacteria; phylum Bacteroidota; class Bacteroidia; order Bacteroidales; family JAIPAH01; genus JAIPAH01. The sequence goes on from JBNJGK010000014.1 coordinate 21,938, forward strand.
TCAACCGGATCAATAGGTAAGCAGGCTTTGGAGGTCGTACACGAAAACCCCGAAGCTTTCAGGGTGGAGGTACTCACCGCACAAAACAATGCTGCCTTGCTTGTGGATCAGGCGAAGAAATATAAACCTAATGCAGTAGTGATTGGAAATCCCGACAAATATCAGGAAGTGAGCCGTGCTTTGTGGTCATTTGATATTAAAACATATGCCGGAACAGAAAGCCTGGAGCAAGTTGTGGAGATGAACTCCATTGATGTGGTTTTGGTTGCGCTGGTAGGTTTTGCTGGGCTGATGCCTTCACTTAATGCGTTAAAGCATCGTAAGCCATTGGCCATAGCCAATAAGGAGTCTTTGGTGGTGGCCGGAGATTTAGTAACGCAGGCAGCAAAGCAAAATCAGGTTCCCCTTTTGCCGGTTGACTCGGAACATTCTGCCATTTTTCAGTGCCTGGCTGGAGAATACCACAATCCGGTAGAAAAAATCTATCTTACGGCATCAGGAGGTCCGTTTCATTTTTATTCTAAGGCAGAGATGAAGAATGTTACACGCAAACAGGCTTTAACGCATCCTAACTGGAATATGGGTGATAAGATCACGATAGACTCAGCCACGATGATGAATAAAGGGCTGGAAGTGATTGAAGCACGTTGGCTGTTTGATTTGAAACCAGAGCAAATTGATATTATCGTCCACCCGCAATCGGTAATTCATTCTATGGTACAATTTACCGATGGAAGCATGAAGGCTCAAATGGGCCTTCCGGATATGAAAATCCCAATCCAATATGCTTTTACATTTCCTGAACGTCTGAGCAATTCGTTTCAGCGATTTAATTTTACGGATTATCCAACTTTGACGTTTCAGAAACCGGATTTTGATAAATTTGCAGGCCTTTCACTGTCTTATGAAGCGCTCAGGAAAGGCGGGAATATGCCCTGCGTGCTTAATGCAGCAAACGAAACGGCAGTAAAAGCCTTTTTGGAAGGGAAAATTGGGTTCCTCGATGTTTATAAGATAATTGAACAATCAATGCAAAAAGTGCATTTTATTGCGGAGCCACAGATAGATGAATATTGTTTAACAGATAAAGAAACACGAAAAGTGGCGGCATCGCTCATCTGAGTTGCCATCAATTAGAAAGATATGGAAATATTAATACAAGCTTTACAACTGCTTCTCAGCCTCTCAATTTTGGTTGTTTTTCACGAATTCGGGCATTTTATTGCCGCAAAGATTTTTAAAACGCGCGTGGAGAAGTTTTATCTTTTTTTTAACCCTGGCTTTTCCATTTTTAAAGCGAAAATCGGAGAAACAGAATACGGAATGGGATGGCTTCCGCTGGGAGGATATGTTAAAATATCCGGAATGATAGATGAATCCATGGATAAGGAACAGATGAAAAAACCGCCTGAGCCGCATGAGTTTCGCTCCAAGCCCGCCTGGCAACGTTTAATTATCATGTTGGGCGGCGTTACGGTGAATATTATTCTGGCGGTTCTGATTTATATTTTCATGCTGGCAACCTGGGGCGAACAGTATTTGCCTGCTAAAGAAGCAAAATATGGCATTACGGTAGACTCTCTGGCGTATGAAATGGGCTTGCGAAACGGCGATAAAATAATTGCAGTTAATAATGAAGAAGTAGAAAGTTTTAGCGAAATCCCAAGTAAAATTATCCTGGACAATGCAAAATCCGTTACGGTGCTTAGAGACGGAGAAAGGCAATCGATTGAAATACCCCAGGGTTTCATATCTAAAATGATTGAGCGGAATGAACCTCGTTTTATTTCACTGCGTTTCCCTTATGAGGTGGGTGGATTCTCCAAGGATTCGCCTGCTAAGGAAGCCGGATTGCAGAAAGGTGATAGGGTAATTGCTTTAAATGGCGAGCATATGCGGTTTTTTGATGAGTATGTTGAAAAAATCCCTGAGTATAAAAACGAAACGATTACCCTTACAGCGCTCCGGAACGGGGATACGTTGAACATTGATGTTTCTGTTCCAAAAGACGGAATTATTGGAGTAGCTCCTGCAAGCCTTGACAATTATTTTCAGATGGAAAAAAAGAACTATGGTTTTTTTGAAGCGATTCCGGCAGGTGCAAAAAGAGCTTATGAAGGAGTAGGTGGTTATATTAAGCAATTACAGCTTATTTTTTCTCCTGAAGTAAAAGCCTATAAGTCCGTCGGTGGCTTTATCACCATCGGGAGTATTTTTCCTTCTATGTGGGATTGGCAGGCGTTTTGGAGCCTGACAGCATTTCTTTCGATTATGCTGGCGATTCTTAACATCCTTCCGATACCGGCATTAGATGGGGGTCATGTTATGTTCCTGCTTTACGAAATCATTTCGGGTCGCCCACCTGGCGAAAAGTTTATGGAATATGCCCAAATAGCCGGCATGCTCATATTGCTTTCGATTTTGATTTTAGCTAATGGCAATGATATCATGAAGCTGATTTCAGGATAGTGATACTGTAATAACAAACAAAAATTATTTTTTCGCTCTGTTGTTTTTCCAATAACAAAAAGTAGGTATTTTTGCCGCTTAAACGAAAGCGGTATGAATAAAATACAAGCCTCTGATTTTGTGCGTAAAAGGCGATATGAAGCCTTTGTTTTTATCCTGGTCTTTTTCGGGTTTTTTGGATACCTTGGCCATGTGATGGGTGTGACCAATCTTTTGAACACCATTATGAATACAGCATGGGACTTACTTATGAACACGGTGTTTTTTATCATGGGAATTACTGTGTTGTCTGGTGCCTTAGGCCGCCTCATGATAGAATTTGGGGTAGTCCGCTTGCTGGAATATATCTTGGCTCCCTTGATGAGGCCCTTGTTCAATTTGCCTGGAGTGGCCTCTTTGGCTGGTTTGATGACATTTTTCTCTGACAATCCGGCTATTATCAGCCTTTCTAACGATAAGAATTTTCGCAGCTATTTCAGGAAACATGAGCTTGTTTCTCTCACAAATTTCGGTACGGCGTTCGGAATGGGGTTAATTGTAATCACGTTTATGACCGGATTCGGATACTTTTCGGCTGCAATGGTCGGACTCGCCGGAGCATTGATGGGCGCAATAGTCAGCACACGCCTTATGCAGCGCCTGATTAAAAACGAAGCAGCCTTAGATCATGATGTTCAGGTGTCAGACTCCTATGCACAGATTTCTTTTCGTTCAGAAGGAAGCACCTTTTTACGGTTTTTGAATGCCATTCTCGATGGGGGAAAGCAAGGCGTTAATTTGGGCTTGGCCATAATACCAGGGGTTTTGATAATTAGTACGATGATTATGATCGTGACTTTTGGTCCTGAAAATGCATCTGAGGGTTACCAGGGGCTCGCTTACGAGGGAGTTCCATTGCTCCCTGAAATCGCCGGATACATAGGCTGGCTTTTTGAGGGTTTGTTCGGGTTCCAAAATCCGGAACTTATTGCTTTCCCGATTACTTCTCTGGGAGCCGTTGGTGCTGCGCTTTCGCTTGTAAAAGCCTTTATAGCAGAAGGTTTTGTTGGAGGCAATGAAATTGCCGTGTTCACTGCCATGGGGATGTGCTGGAGTGGATTCCTGAGCACCCATACGGCTATGCTGGATACCCTAAACTTCAGGAGCCTCACCTCCAAAGCGCTCATATCACATACAATAGGAGGAATAATCGCTGGTACTTTTGCGCATTATTTGTATGTGGCGCTTTCTGCAGCCGGCGTTATGTGAAATATTTGCTTTATAGCTTCTGCTGGCAACTGATAGATTATTGACTGATTTTAATTCCCTTTAAAGTTATCTCAAACTAAGCGATTAAATATTCGTGTGGATTATCACTGAAATCATTATACATGAATTCACTTTCCAGGCTATTGCTGGCCTTTTCTTTTCGGATGAAGTCGGTTTACATTATTATTGTCCTTTGTTTTCAGACACTTTGCTTTTTAATGATTTAAATCCATTACCCAGAATCTCATTGGCATTAGCCACAGTAAGAAAAGCATCAGGATCTATTTCGTGGATGTAGTCTTCAAGCATCGCTAATTCTCGCCGGTTTACAACAGTAAAAATGATAGGCTTTTCAATATTGCTGTACAACCCTTTACCTGAAATATATGTGCCACCCCGGTTCAAATCATAGATGATTTTATCACGGATTTTCTCGTGTTCATTAGAAATGATATACAGTGATTTATCATAGTTAACACCTTCTAAAACAATATCTATAACTTTTCCGGTAACAAAAATTACAATCCAGGAATAAAGCGGCACTTTCCAATCTTTAAAAATGATTAATCCCATCACAACAATAATCGAATCTACTACGATGAGAAGTTGCCCTACCGGGAGTCGTGTATATTTAGCTGCAATCATTGCAATGATGTCGGATCCGGCCGATGTTGCTTTTGCTTTGAAGATTAGCCCCAGGCCCAGTCCGATAATTACGCCTCCGAAAATGCAGGAAAGCAGAGTTTCATTCGCGAGGCCTAAAGGATCATCTTCCCCAATAATAAAAGTCAGACTATCCATAAATACGGATGTCAGGGTCATCCCCACAATTGTTTTTACGCCGAAGCGAGGCCCCAGAACTCTTATCGCGATGATGATCAGCGGAATATTCAGGGCAAGCCCGAATGCACCTACCGGAATAGCCGGCACTATATGGTGAACCACAATACCTACACCGTAAACCCCTCCCGGAACGATGTTATAAGGATTAATGAACAATACAAAACCTGCTGCCAGAATAAAAGAGCCCAAAACAATTAGTCCGTAATTATAAAACCAACGCCCCGAAAACAGTTTTTCTTTACTAATAAAAGCCATATCTCTGTTGTTATTTTAAAAACAGCAGCAAAATTAGATAAAAAAGGCACATTTCCTTGCTTTCTGTACAATAACCTATGCTGAGTTGATGTTAATTTTATTGTCACTTTTGATTGATTTAAAAAAATATATACTTTAGCACCGACAATCAGACATTATATGAGCATACGTTCAGGCGTAATAACTATCTTCTTGATTTTTGTAATGCATATGGCTCACAGTCAACAAGAAGCGCAAGTCACACAAAACATGTTTAATTACAGCTCCATAAATCCGGGGCATTATGGCATGCGTGAGGGGATTTGCGCTACCGGGCTGGTGCGTCAGCAATATGTGGGTTTTGAAACCATGGAAGGGGAATCCGTTAATCCGGAATCTTTCTTTCTGTCAGTAGATGCTCCCATAGATATATTACGCGGGGGGCTTGGCGGCTCTATCTACCAGGATGATGTTGGCTTTACAAGTACTGTTGGCGTGGAGTTGGGTTATGCGTATCATACTACTTTAGGATACGGCGACTTGGGTGTTGGCTTGAATATGGGGTTCTTTAACAAAACCATCGATTTTAGTCAATTTAATCCGGTAGATGAAACAGACCCTGTTTTGGATAACAGGGAAGGAGAAGAACAGGATATGATGCTGAATTTTTCTTTAGGCGCGTTTTATCAGGTAGAAAATGATTTTTATCTGGGCGCAGCTACTACCCAAATTGCGGAAACGCAAGCGGCTAATACGCGCTATGTTCAGCGCAGACATTATTATTTCATGGGCGGATATTATTATCAGCTTACGTCTGATTATACCATTGTGCCCTCTGTGATGATGCAATTTGATGGCAAAACCACCCAATTTCATCTTAATAGTGTCATACAATATCAGGAGAAGTACTGGGCGGGGTTAGGCTATCGTGCACAAGATGCTGTTACGGTTACAGCCGGCCTTTACTGGAAGGATTTTAAGTTCGGTTACAGTTATGATTTAAATACTTCAAAACTTGCCGGAGCAGGTTCTTCAGGTGCTCACGAATTAATGTTAGGTTACTGTTTTAAATTGGAATTGGAAAAAGATAACAATAAATATCGAAATACGAGGTTTTTATAATATCAACAAAAACGTACGGATTACAATATAATTACAAGTAGTTCGTTGTCTCGTTATAAAATATGGTCATTAATATGAGAAAGCTATTAGTATTATTATCACTGGCAGGAATGCTGTATGGATGTGGCAACAGTGGTAACGGGGAACTTGTGGGTGTTCAAAACCGTTCAAAGTTTCATCAGCCTGACCCGTATGGAATGGTTTATATTCCCATGGGAAGCTATACGATGGGTATAGGTGGCGAAGATGTTCCTAAAGCGAATATGCGAGACCCAAAAACTGTAACGGTAACGGCTTTTTTTATGGACGAAACCGAAATCACAAATAATGAGTACAGGCAGTTCGTTAACTGGGTTCGCGATTCAATCGCCCGTCGTTTATTAGTAACCAATATGCCAGACCAATTTGAAGAAATGATTCAACAACCCGAAGGTGAAAATGCAGTGCCTCTGCCACCTGAAGAAGCTCCGCTGAACTGGGATAGTGATATTGAATGGGAAGATGAGCAGGTGTCTGATATCCTTGAAAATCAAACGGATTTTTATATCCCTGAACAGGAACGTTTTTTCCGTAAAAAGGAAGTGGACGCCAAAAAGTTGAATTATACTTATTATTGGATCGATTTACAGGCTGCAGCCCGTAAAGATTATTCCAAGACCAACCCGGAAGAGGGAATGTTTGGCAACCGGGATGTTGACCGCAGAGAGCTTGTTAAGGAAGATGAAATAAATATTTTCCCTGACACGCTGGCGTGGATTCACGATTTTACCTATACACATAATGACCCGATTGTGAAAAGATATTTCTGGCATCCGGCCTATGACCATTATCCTGTTGTAGGAGTTAACTGGAAACAAGCAAAGGCTTTTTCTATATGGCGTACTCAGTTGCAGTCATCCTATTTGCGGAGTCGCGACAAGGCAGTTTCGCATGAATTCAGGCTACCCACAGAAGCTGAGTGGGAATGGGCAGCACGAGGTGGTTATGAAGGCAATCCTTATCCTTGGGGCGGTCCTTATACACGTAATGCCAAAGGATGTTTTCTGGCAAACTTTAAGCCAATGCGGGGCGATTATGTAGACGATGGAGGTGGATTAACCGTTATTGTGGGGCATTACCCGCCTAATGATTTTGGTTTGTATGATATGTCAGGTAATGTTTCAGAGTGGACAGCAGACACTTACGATGAAATATCCGATGTGTACAAATGGGACTTTAATCCGTATTTTGGATATGAAGCTGATGATGGTGACCCGGAAGCATTAAAAAGAAAAGTAACACGGGGTGGCTCCTGGAAAGATGTGGCTTATTATCTGCGCGTAACCACGCGTGACTACGAATACCAGGATACAGCAAAAAGCTATATTGGGTTTAGAAACGTTCAGGATTACCTCGGAAGACAAAAAGGAGGAAACCCTTCGAAAGCTTCTAACGTTTATTAAAATGATTATATTTGGCTGAACCTATCAAAATGACTAACTAATTAATCGAGTAAAGATGAGTAAACAACAAAAAAAACAGAAAAAGAGTTTTGTCGAGAGTAAAGGCTTCAAAGGTTTTATGGCCAAGCTTTATGGGTTTGGTGCTGCAATTGTTATCCTTGGGGCCTTGTTTAAAATACAACATTATCCCGGTTCTGAGATTATGTTACCAGTAGGGCTTGGTATTGAAGCCATTATCTTCTTCTTCTCCGCATTGCAAAAACCACACGTAGAGCCGGACTGGAGCCTTGTGCACCCGCAATTCCTCGACCAGTATCATGATGAAAAAGAAATAGAGGAACTGAAAGCCGCCGGGAAGCTCCCGGAAGATATCTCGGCTGCCAGTGCTATGCCTTCCTTCGGCGGAGGTGGGGGCGGTAATAGTGGCGCCTCAGTGCCTTCCGGTGTAATGGATGGTCTTCTCGAAAAAGCCAATATAGACGATGATACCATTAAACAGTTCGGTGCAGGACTTGAAAAATTTGCCAGTCAAGCCAAAGGAATGAATGATATTTCTGAAGCTACCGTGGCGACAAAGGATTTTGTGAAGAATCTGGAACAAGTTTCGTCAACTGCCGGAAAAATGAATCAAAACATGGAAACAGCTTCAGAAAGCGTAAGCAAAACTGCCGAAGCCAATAGCAGTTACGCTGATAACATAAAAAAAGCTTCTGAAGCTACTTCTAATCTTGCCGAGACCTATCAAAATGCTACCCGAACTATTGATGAGCAAAAAAATGTATATAAGCAAAATGTAGATAAACTGGCTGAAAATCTTGGAGCGCTTAATGCAGCTTATGAATTGCAACTGAAAGAAAGCAATAAGCAGAAAGATTCAACTCAAAAGCTCTCTGAGGGAGTGGATACTTTTGTGAAGAACCTGGAATCTTCGAATAAGGCTTCTGAAGCTTATCAAAAAGAGCTGCAAGTATTGTCGGAGAAAGTTTCTGCGCTGAATAACGTATATGGCAATATGCTGTCAGCAATGAATGTTAGTTCACCGAATAAATAACATAAAGCACAGTTTAAATGGCCGCTTATAAGGAAACACCACGGCAGAAGATGATAGCAATGATGTATTTGGTGCTCACAGCCATGCTGGCACTGAATGTATCTAAAGAAGTTATTGATGCTTTTGCAGTTGTAAATGACAGTATAGAAAAGACAAACGAGAGTTTCGATGATAAAATCAACCAGACTTATGCCAAGTTTGAATTTCAATATAATCTTAACAAAGAAAAAGTAGAGCCACTTTGGCAAAAAGCCCAGGAAATAAAGCGTCTTTCAGAGGATATGCGTACCTACCTTGCTGCTGTTCGCGATACCACCATCATCAAAACGGAGAACAAAACGATGGAAGAGATAAAGCGTCATGTAGCCGAGGAGCAAGGTGTAGAACCCGAGGAAGTTGATCAAATTCCAGTCAGGCTTTTAGAAAAGAAGAATGATTATGACAAAGTATCCAACTATTTTGTGCCGAACCTGGATAAGCCAAGAGAAAAAGGTAAGGCGCAGGAAGTGAGAAGGAGATTTGTTGAGTATCGGGAAAAAATGTTGGCATTAGTTCACCCAAATCAAAGAGAGGATTTTCGTATTGGACCCGATTTTGACAGGGATTATTATAATGCAAACGGTCAGGCCCAAACGTGGGAAGAAAACCATTTCTATCATACCATTATGGCCGCAGCGGTTACCATTATGAATAAAATGATAACCGAGGTCAATAATGCTGAATTTGATATGTTAAACCATTTTTATTCCTCTATCAGTGAAGAAGACTTTAAGTTTTCAACGATTGAAGCCAAGGTGATTCCAAAACGGAATTATGTGCTGAAAGGGGAAGAATATGTTGCTGATGTTTTTGTGGCAGCTTATGATACTACCCAACGACCTGAAGTATATATTCAGCCGGGGGTTGATTCTATTGTGAATCTGGATCAGGCCACAAGGGTAGAAACAAATACTGATTTGGTAAGAGTGAGAATGGAAGGCCGTGGGATAGGCGAAAACAAATATGCCGGGATGGTTCGCCTTCAGGCTCCAGACGGAACATTTAATGAATATCATTTTAAAGACAGTTTTGAAGTGGGCCAGAGAGCAGCAACAGTATCTGCTACCAAAATGAATGTCTTCTACAAGGGTGTTGATAATCCGGTATCGATTTCAGTGCCCGGAGTACCTACTTCACAGATAAGACCATCAATTAATGTGGGAACCCTCAAAGATGAAGGAAGGGGAACCTATACAGTAAAAATTCCTGGTGATATTGAACAGGATGCTACTATTACAGTTAATGCTATTGTTGACGGGGAAAAATCTTTCTTTGAGTCATTTGATTACAGGGTAAAAAGAATACCTGACCCAATACCATCTATTGGTGGCGCTTATACTTCAGGGCGCGTGCCTAGAAACTTCTTAATAACCAATAGTTTAATAGCAAAGTCACCTGAAGGTTTTGACTTTGATTATAACTTTATGGTAACCAGCTTTGATATGTGGTTCAGAGGTGATGATGGATACGACAGGCAGCTCAGTTCGAACAGTTATGAGTTTACAGAGGAAATGTTAGCTCAATTTGACCGGCTGCCGGTTAACTCAAGGGTAACCTTTGAGAATATAACGGTGAAAGCGCCCGAAGGTGAGCGTACTTTGCCAACGACAATTTCGATTATAATACGATAAACTATGAATACAAAAATGCGTAAAGTTTTAGTTCTTATTGTCTTGCTCGTAGGAGCAGGCAGTCTGACTGTAAATGCACAATATGACAAGAATCCTCAAAAAAATATTGCTGGTGATTTGGAGGAACCCGATGCTAATGTTGTTGACAGACAGAACTACAAAGATCGGTTTCCTATTCATTATCCGCCTTTGAGAGAAGCAGACCTGATGTGGCAAAAACGAGTCTGGAGGGAAATTGACTTTATAAAGAAGCAAAACCATCCATTTTATTTTCCTACTGAACCCAAATACGGCAGGGCAAGTTTTGCATCTGTAGTGATGGATTCAATTAAAGCAGGCAATATTGTAGCATATGAACACAATGAGCCAATGTTGTTTCAGTTGCCATTAACTCCACCTCAGTTCGAAGACCTAATCACTACGGAACAAGAGGTTGTTAGTACCAAACAAATGGAAGATGGCAGCACACAAGAGGTAACCGAAGTAATACCAACAGAAATAAAATCTTCTGATATCAGAAGAATCAGGCTAATGGAAGACTGGTACTTTGACAAGCAGCGATCTATGTTTGAGGTCAGAATTTTAGGCGTGGGATTCATAACAATAGATGAGGATGGAAGAAAAGAAACCAAGTTCTGGATTTATTACCCACATTCCAGAAGGGCATTAGCCAGAGCTGAAAACCTGGTAGCCGGAGGAAACCGTGCAAATGCCTATGCTTATACTACGATGCTTGAAAAAAGAAAGTTTTCAGGACTTATCACCAAGGTAGATAATGTGTATGACCGGTATATTAATAGTTATACAAAACAACAGGAGTCGCTGTATGAAGCTGAGCGTCTTAAACGCGAAATTCTCGAGTTTGAAAACGATTTATGGGAATATTAATCCCGAAAAATTAAGACAAAACACAAGCTCTCCTTAAAGGGGAGCTTTTTTTATTACAGGCAAATCCATAAATTTGATGTAGATTTAAAAACCTTTTTATCCCGGCATTCCTTTTCGTTTTCAATACGACGGTTTGCCCGGAATTAACATAGATGTATGGATACCAACTTTTTAAACAATTCAATTGAGTATATCAAAGGCGTTGGGCCTAAGCGGGCAGAACTGATTGCCGCTGAACTGGGTATCTATACTTACGGACATTTGCTGGCCTATTTTCCCTTTCGTTATATCGATCGCAGTCAGTTTCATTCTATTCAATCGTTGCATCCAAATCTGAATTATGTGCAGGTAAAGGCCAGGCTTATTAGTTTTAAGGAAGTAGGAGCAGGGCGGAATGCCCGTTTGAATGCCTTTTTTAATGATGGAACCGGAATGCTGGAAGTGGTTTGGTTTAAAGGCTTGCGCTGGATAAAAGAAAAGCTTACGCTGAACCAAACTTATATCCTTTTTGGCAGACCCTCGGTTTTTAATCAGCGGCTTAACCTGGCGCACCCTGAAATTGAAACACCGGAAGCTTTTGAGAAAGATGGCTATAAGGGCATTCAACCGGTTTATACGGTGACTGATAAAATGCGGAAAAAGTATGTTACACCCCGCGTTTTGGCTAAAATTACACATCATCTGCTGCAAAAGCTGCCTGATAAAATTCCTGAAACCTTACCACCTTATCTTGTACAAAACCTGCAATTTCTCTCTTTTGATGAAGCTATGCGGAATATTCATCATCCGGAATCATTTGAAAAGCTTAAGCACGCACAGAAAAGGCTAAAGTTTGAAGAGTTTTTCCATATCCAACTGAAAAGCATTCATTTTAAAAATCGCCGTAAAAATGACTATAAAGGTTATGTCTTTGAGCATGTGGCGGAAGTTTTTACGGGTTTTTATAAGGAAAAACTCCCCTTCGAACTGACTAATGCCCAGAAAAAAGTAATGAAAGAAATACGGGCTGACTTGAAAAAAGGGCGTCAAATGAACCGCTTGTTGCAGGGAGATGTGGGTAGTGGAAAAACAATGGTTGCTTTGATGGCGATGCTGATAGCTGCTGACAATGGCTTTCAGTCGGCTTTGATGGCGCCTACAGAAATTCTGGCTTCGCAGCATTACCAGACTCTAACCAAAATGCTGGAAGGTTTACCCGTGAAAATTGAGGTGTTAACCGGGTCTACGAAAAAAGCCAAAAGAACCGAAATAGACAACGGATGTGTTTCCGGAGAAATAAACATCCTTATCGGAACCCATGCTTTACTGGAAGATAACGTGCGGTTTAAAAATCTCGGTTTGGTCGTCATTGACGAACAGCATCGGTTTGGAGTGGCACAGAGAGCAAAAATGTGGAATAAAAACACACTGCCACCTCATGTTTTGGTTATGACCGCGACTCCTATTCCGCGGAGTCTGACTATGACGCTGTACGGTGATATGGATTATTCTGTGATTGATGAATTGCCTCCCGGAAGAAAACCGGTAAAAACGTATCATCTGACAGACAAAGACAGGCTCAGGTTATTCGGGTTTATGAAAAGAGAAATTGCTAAAGGACAGCAAATTTATATAGTATATCCATTGATTGAGGAATCTCAGAAACTCGATCTTAAAGATTTGATGGATGGCTATGACAGCATTGTGAGAGAGTTTCCCTTGCCGGATTATCGTGTCAGCATAGTTCATGGAAGGATGAGGCCTGAGGATAAAGCCTGGGAAATGAAGCGGTTTGTCAAGGGCGAAACCCAGATTATGGTGGCTACCACTGTCATTGAAGTAGGTGTGGATGTTCCGAATGCATCGGTTATGGTCATTGAAAATGCAGAGCGTTTTGGCTTGTCGCAGCTCCACCAGTTGCGCGGCAGAGTGGGACGGGGCGCTGATCAGTCATATTGCGTGCTGGTAACCAAAGATAAAATCTCTAATGATGCCAAAGAGAGAGTGCAAACTATGGTGCAAACAACGGACGGTTTTAAGGTAGCCGAGGTAGACTTGAAACTCAGAGGGCCTGGAGACCTGGATGGCACAAGGCAAAGCGGTATCGACAACCTGAAAATCGCTGATGTAATTCAGGATGAAAAAATTCTAAGCTTAGCCCGCAAAACAGCCGAAGCGCTTGTAGAAAAAGACCCGGACTTTGCATTACCAGAACACGCTTCCCTTTTGAACATCATCAAGCAAAACAAAACAAACCGGAATATTTTGTGGAGTGATATTCTTTAA
>JBNJGK010000015.1:0-4362 GCA_051747665.1 Bacteroidota bacterium
ATACCGCTATAAGCCAAGAAAAAAAGAAATTGTTTTAATTAATATCAGAGAAGCGAAAAAGAAACCGCTTAAGTATTAAAACAGCATTAGTTAAAGATTGCTAATCCGAAAACTGAGTTGTGTCGATATAAAACGCAGGAAACAAATATAATTCAAATGAAAACAACACCTTCAACGTGAGGTGTGGCCCCTGATGGGTTTGCCTAAAACAAGACATTAATGGTTTTTTATATATCTGTGATAATCACAGATTTTTACTTAATCCTACTTTCGCACTTTTATATATTTTGATGCTTACAAGTACTGTTTATTGTGGAGTATAGTCTATTATAGACAAACCTTATAGTTCAGGTAAATGGAATAAGAGAAGCACTTTTCACAATAAAACCCTTATTTTTGCCCGTTTAAACCGGCGAAGACTATGGAAAAATCAAAGAAAGAAGGGCGTTACAGCCGCATATACAAGCAGTTGTCTGACTTAATGCAAACGGCTGATTATCCGCTTTCGCGGATGGCGACAATCAGCGCTGTGTTACATCATAAAATGGAAGACTTTTTCTGGACCGGCTTTTATTTGCTCGTAGATGGGGAGCTTTTGGTACACTGCTATCAAGGGCCGGTAGCTTGTATGCATCTTGAAAAAGATACGGGTGTGTGCTGGGCCGGAGTTAACCGTAAAGAACCTGTTGTGGTTCCGGATGTGGAAGCTTTTCCAGGCCATATAGCATGCGATTCCCGCTCACAGTCTGAAATTGTAGTTCCGGTTTTTGATAAAACCGACAAGGTTGTAGGAGTACTGGATATTGACAGCGCATCCAAAAATACATTTGACGATGTAGATGCCCACTGGCTTAAGGAAATCGTAAAACTAATTTATTCATAATGGATTCGGTTTACTTCACTACTGCCATGATGTTTTTGCTTTCTGTGAATTTTCTTACGCTATCATTAGGCGCAGAATTTCGCCTGAAAAGCAAAATAATTGGGGCGGCGTCAGTATTTGTCATCGTTCAGCTTATCCTGTTTATGATTGGCTGGGGGCTGGCGCGTTTGCTGCTGCCGATGCTTACAGGTCATGAAACGTTGTTATTACACAGCATTCTGCTTTTTACCGGATTGAAACGTATCGTACGGGCATTTACTGTTAAAAAGCAAGCCAGAAATTTTCAACTGGTTCATATTTTTGATGTGATGGGCGTATCTGCTGCCGTAGCTACCGATGCGATGATCTTTGGCCTTGCTTTCGGAATGATAACAGCAAGTCCGGTTAATCTTATCTTTATTTTGGCAGCGCTGACCTTTTTTATGGGTGTAACAGGTATTTACCTCCGCTCCAAAAAAGCAAGAACAAACACGGGGATGGTTTCGGAATTTTTATCGGGATTATTCATCCTTATTATCAATATTTTTATTTTACTTACTTAAATTCGATTTATTATGAAGTTAATCTATTCTTTTACCTTATTTTTCCTTTTTACGGCAACAATTTTTGCCCAGATTCCTGATGGATATTATGACGGCACGGATGATCTTGAGGGAGAAACATTAGTTAATGCATTGCATGATATCATAGATAATCACGATGAATATTCCTATGATGATTTACGCGATTTTCTTTTACGCGAAACCGATGAAGACCCGGATAATCCGAATAACGTAATTTTGCTGTATACAGGCCGTTCGCAACCTAAGAGCACTTTTGGCGGAGGCGCTGACGACTGGAATCGCGAGCATGTTTGGGCTAAGTCGCACGGTGATTTTGGCAATACGCCGCCTGCAGGCACAGATGCACACCACATCCGTCCTACCGATGCTTCTGTTAACAGCTCTCGCGGAAACCTTGATTTCGACAACGGCGGCTCACAGCACCCTGAAGCTACCGGATGTTACTTTGACAACGACTCATGGGAGCCCCGCGACGAAGTAAAAGGCGATGTGGCTCGTATGATTTTCTATATGGAAGTACGATATGACGGCAGCGACGGGATGCCCAACCTAAAAGTTGTGGACGAAGTAAACACCTACCCTTCGCCCGAGCATGGCAAGCTTAGCACATTGCTGGAATGGCACGAGCAAGACCCTCCGGATGACTTTGAGATCAATCGTAACGAAGTAATATATAGCTATCAGGAAAACAGAAATCCCTTTATTGATAAGCCAGAGTTTGCTGCAAAAATATGGGGTAGCCCAACTTCAGTTGAGCAACTTGAGGAAGAGAGCATCAGGGTATTTCCGGTTCCTGCCCAAGACAATCTGAATGTGGTATTGCCAGATGAAGGAAAAAACTACTTGATCAGAGTTTATTCAACACAAGGGAAAAAGTTGATGAAAATGCGTAGTAAGGGTGAAAAACATGTACAGGTAGAAACGCATGACTTGCCCACAGGCACATATATTTTAAATGTAACGCATCAACAAAAAGTTATAAAAGGAATTCCCTTCAGTAAAAATTAGGTTGTGGGTGTAATCAGGATTACCAAAGAATTTAAATTTGATACGGCTCATGCCCTGAAAGACTATGACGGGCGCTGCCGGAACCTTCACGGGCATTCTTATAAGCTTTTTGTTACGGTTAAGGGTGTTCCCGATGGGGATCCGGCTTCGCCAAAGCAGGGAATGGTCATGGATTTCGGGGACTTGAAAACCATTGTCAGGGAAGAAATTGTGGAGCAATTAGACCATGCCGTTTTGCTGAATAAAGAAGCGGATACACGGTATTTAAACGAAATCGATCAGCTTTTTGATAAAACGGTTT
This sequence comes from Bacteroidota bacterium, assembly GCA_051747665.1. Classification (GTDB taxonomy): domain Bacteria; phylum Bacteroidota; class Bacteroidia; order Bacteroidales; family JAIPAH01; genus JAIPAH01. Next base: position 2,756 of record JBNJGK010000015.1, read on the forward strand.
TGGTCAACTATCAGCCAACAACAGAAAACATGCTGCTTGACTTTGCTGAAAAAATCAAAAAACGTTTACCTGCCCACGTAACACTGGTAAAAATGCTTCTGCGCGAAACCGTAACATCATTCGCAGAATGGTATGCCGCAGATAATGAATCCGATAAGAAAAAAACAACTTTTACAGGTTATTAACAGCGGAAATCAGAAACGTTTCTATACAAAAAATGAAAGGGGTTGTCCAAAAAGCCACTTTTGATATAAACGCTTTCAGGAGCTGCGCACGCTGAAAGGTTATCAATCAGCGTTTTAATTTGACCTGACAGCGTCGACAGACCTGTCAGCGTCTGGTTTTTAGACAACTTCTTTTTTTACTGTATTGCCTCTGATTCTGTTTTTGACATACGTAAGCACATGAACTTGCAGAAAGATTAAATTGGAAAACAATCAAATTTCGTCAAAATTTCTATCTTCATAGCTCATAAAAAGATTTTGTAACCAAATGCAGAGAATCATAATTTTACGCAGCGGTATATTAAAAATGGGTTAAAAGGATGAAAATTATCGGGTTGTTTATGTTTTTGCTTTTTTGGGGTAGTTTTACGGTTTGTTCCCAAACGAAAGACCGTTATGGCATAGAAAGTCAGTACGGTTATATTATTGCCCATGCCGAGGATTTAAAGCCTTTTTCCGATCGCCGCCCGTTTTCTCTGAATGTTTCCTGGCAGCGGATGAATCTCTCACGTAAACATTGGGAAGTGTGCAATTGCTATCATTACCTGGGAGCCCGGTTATCTGTCCTTGACTTTGACGATCCGGATGTGCTGGGGCGTACTTATATTTTGTCCGGAATATTTGAGCCTGTGCTTTGGCGCAGCAAAAGTCTATCAATAAATTTGCCCTCAGGTATCGGGGTTGCCTATCTTACGCATTTTTATGATGAAAAAAACAACCCGGAAAATCAGTTCTTCAGCGCACCGGTAAGTTTTCTGCTTTTTGTTTCACCTACACTTGAAGTCAGGCTTTCTGAAAAATGGAGCGGCGATATTTCCGTCAATTATAATCACATTTCAAATGGTGGCCAGAAAAAGCCGAACAGGGGAATGAACTTTCCGCAAGTGGGCATTGGACTAAACTATACCTTAGAAGAAAAAACTTTTCCGGATTATGAAGCGAAAAAGCCGGAACAAAAATTCTGGTATTGGCTTGAAACCGGAATTACACGCCGGACGCCTTCCGGAACGAACCTGCAAAAGCTGTGGGTTTCTTTTGCTGCCGGCGCCGGAAGAGAACTTTCTTCGGTTAACGGCATTAGCGCCGGCATTGAAGCCTCGCGCGATTACAGTCTGCAGCACAGCAGCGGCAGATACGGCAAAACCATAAGCGCTCCGTTTATCGGGCATCATTTTCGTTTGGGCAGAGTAGATTTCAACCAGCGCATGGCTTTCTATGTGCATCGCCCGGAAGAAATGTCAGAACATCGCTTCTATCAGCGGTATCAGTTATGGATTAATGCCGGAAAAGGTTGGCACGTCGGAGTTTCACTTTTTGCTCATGGGCATGTGGCACGCAACCTCGATTTAAGATTCGGGTATGCTTTCTGAAAATCATGTTTTG
>JBNJGK010000015.1:4462-34740 GCA_051747665.1 Bacteroidota bacterium
TGAAAAGGCGAAACCCGCTATGGGATTTCGCCTTGAAATGTTTGTTTTCTATCCTTATTAAAATAACCCACTAATGTTTCCTTCATCGTCTATATCGATATTTTCAGCCGATGGCATTTTCGGGAGTCCGGGCATACGCATGATATTACCTGTTATGGGGATGATAAACCCGGCTCCTGAAGCTATTTCTATTTCACGGACGGTAACCACGAAATCTTTTGGTCTGCCAAGCAGAGCCGGATTATCGCTTAATGATTTCTGCGTTTTCGCGATACAAACCGGCAGCTTATCCAGCCCCAGTGCAGCAATTTTTTTGAGGTCAGTTTTTGCTTTACCAGTGTAATCAATGGCTTTAGCGCCATAGATCTTTTTAGCTACGCTTTCTACTTTTTCCTCAACGCTCCAGTTCCAGTCATACATCGGCTTATAATTGCTGGTGCATTGTTCTGCCACTTTAACAACGGTTTCAGCAAGCTTTTCTGCGCCTTTGCCTCCATGCGCCCATACATCAGCTTCTACGGCATCTACATTCATCTCGCGTGCTTTTGCTTTAATCAAATCCAGCTCTTCCTGTGTATCAGCGGTGAATTTATTGATGGCAACCACCGGGCATATGTTGAACTCGTTCATGTTCTCAATATGCTTTTCCAGATTATCCAGGCCTTTTTTCAGGGCTTCCGTATTTTTACTATTTAGATCATCGGTCGGGGCCCCACCATGATATTTCAGCGCCCTTGCTGTAGCAACCAAAACAACCGCTTTTGGTGAAAGCCCTGAATATCCGCATTTTATATCAAAGAATTTTTCAGCGCCTAAATCAAATCCAAAACCGGCTTCAGTAACGGCATAATCGGAATAGGACATGCCCATCCGTGTAGCTATAACCGAATTAGTTCCCTGGGCTATATTCGCAAAAGGGCCACCATGAATAATGGCAGGCGTATTTTCAGTGGTCTGAACAAGATTAGGCTTGATGGCATCTTTAAGTAAAGTAGCCATAGCGCCATGGGCATTCAGATCGCGTGCATACACCGGTTTCTTATCGTGCGTATAACCTATAAAGATATTGCCCAATCGTTCTTTCAGGTTGCGAAGGTCATCAGCCAGGCAGAGTGTAGCCATAACTTCAGAGGCTGCAGTGATATCGTATCCTGTTTCTCTCGGCACGCCACTGGTGCGACCACCCAACCCAACAATCGTGCGGCGCAGCGAGCGATCGTTCATGTCCATAACACGCTTCCAAACAACTGTTCGCGGGTCCAGGCTGCTGGTGCGCTGATGCACGGCATTATCTATTACTGCGGATAACAGGTTGTGTGCTTTTTCAATTGCCGCAAAATCACCCGTAAAATGAAGGTTGATATCTTCCATAGGTAATACTTGCGAATGTCCGCCGCCCGTGGCTCCTCCTTTGATGCCAAAAACAGGGCCGAGAGAAGGTTCTCGAAGCACTACCGTAGTTTTTTTTCCAATACGATTCAACCCCTGCGATAAACCGATAGACATCGTAGTTTTGCCTTCGCCGGCAGGTGTTGGCGAAATAGCAGAGACTAAAATCAGGTTGCTCTTTTTTGCTTCTTCATGGTTAATAAGGTTTAATGGAAGCTTGGCCTTGTCATGACCGTAAGGAATGATTTTACTGGGATCAATACCCAGTTTTTCTGCAACTTCAGAAACAGGTTTGAGCTTTGTTTCTTTAGCAATAGCTATGTCTGATTTCATGATTTTATTGTTTTGTTTTTACACTGAATCAACGTCCTAAATCACGAAATGTTTTGCTATATAAGCGTTACAGGGGCCATTGGATGGAAAAAAGGAATTGAATATCACAAAGAAATCTCTTTTCAGGAATACCAAATAAAACAGCGATAATCAGTTTCATCTGCTGGTAAAGCATAAACACAACTACGATAAATGCCCTTCGGAATGATTCTTTTTGAATATCTTGCGATGATCAAGTGTAAATCAACAATTTATCTTTTGATAAACATCCTGTTGATTGCACCTTTTCTATCTGATGAAATCTGCATATTGTAGACCCCGTTGGCAAAGCCCCCGGTATTGATAGAAATCGTTTCATTTCCGTTTCCTGCTGTAGCGCTTGAGGAATATACCATACGACCCATCTGATCGAAAACTTTTATTTCAAACACCTCATCCTCCATTGAGCTGATTTTCAGAGAAACATTATCTGTAGCAGGATTGGGATAGGGGCTACTGATATTCTTATCCATCTGATACAAGTCTTCCGGCACATCTGCTATTACCTGGTCTTCCTGGATTACAAGGCTTATCGATACATCCTCCTGGCTATCGCCATTTATATTCTTATAAACCGGAACTGAATGCATGCCTGTTATTTCGGCTCTTATCTGATAATTGCCGTGGTGCAGGTTTTTGAATGTGAACGTTCCGTCCGTTTCGGAATACGTGCAGGAATGCCGGTTGTCCTCATCAATAATATAAATGGGTATGTCGGTAGCAGAAAAGTCACGCAGGTCGGTAGAGTCATATCTTATAGTACCAGATATTTCCCCTTCCCCACTGTAATTAAAAGAGGTCCTCGAAAGATTTATGTTATACTCCCACATAGTAGAATCAAACTGAATCACTGTTGCGTCTTGCCATTTTGTTTCATTGCCATAGTAGGTAGGCATATAGCTTGCATATTGACCCAGTTCATGGGATGCTTCTGCTTTGATAACATAGCGGCCTTCTATTTGCTGATAAAAATAATAAAAGCCTAATGTATCAAACTGGCTACTATCAACAAACCTCAGTTTATTGTTTTCTGTAAAAGCATAAAGATAAGCGGTGCCACCTTCTATAGGGAAATGATTTACAAAAACATGTCCGCCAAGATTAAAATAGCCCTCTTCAGCTACTCTTACTTTTTTACAGGTGGCAGACTCTTCAATATCTCCGTTTTCTTCTGTTTCTATTGTCAGGCAAACATTATAAATGCCAGGTTCGGAATATTCATGAGTGTCTTCCTTTTTCTCAGATGTTTCACCATCACCAAAATCCCACTTCCAGGAAACAATATTTCCATTAGACTTATCTTTAAAATGATATTTATAGGGGTTGGAAGAGGTTGTATCTTTTAATATAGAAAACAGGGCGAAACCCTTACCTTCTTCAGACTGCCTGTCTTGTCCATGCACTACTGAGAACAAAATCAGGACAGAGAATATGTATATTGTAAATCTTTTCATGTTCATGTTTGGTTTAGACAAAACGTTTTACGGTTTCGTTGTCCACAGTTACTTATTTTTAAAACCCTACAGTTAAACCTGTGCTTATGCCTAACGCGAAAGGATTCTTGCTGTCTGGGCCAGATTCCGCATTATAAACCGGGTTAAAATAATATTTCACCCTCGGTTCTACTGCCAGCCAAATATCATTATGCAAGTGATAATGTAAGCCGGCGCTAAAAACAAATTGCCAGTTTGTAGTTACCCTTGCTGCCGGTTTGTTGTAGATATTTTGAATTTGAGCATTTTGATTATCAAAATTGTGGTTTGTGGTTTCATTGAGCATAAATGAAACTACAGGTCCACCTTTTAATGAGTATGCCAGGTTTTGGCTAAGTGTATTTTTATGCCCCATGAGCAATGGCATGCTTAAATAGCGATAGCTGTTTGTATATGCTGTTGTTGTTTGGTGCTCTGTAGTATCGTATACCTCAACCTCTTGTGTGTGATAAATGGGTTTTGGCTCATTTCCGGTTGTGTCGAAGGTAACATTATAAACATCCTGATAAGTTCCCAGGAATTCGGTCTCGATAAAGTTGATGTTTGCATTGCTGTTGTCGCTCGATGTTCCCATAGAAAAGCCTGACTGGATAAAATAGCTGCTGAATGAATACATTACAGCCACATCAGCGGAGAATGCTGAGCTATTTCCACTTATTGTGCCTGGGCTGAACATACGTTCAGGTGTGGCATATACACCAAAAGCCCAGTTATTATTCGCTGAAGGGTTTGGGTAAACAGGTTGGTTCTGGCTTACAGATTCATCATAAGTTTGCGGGGAACTAAGTTCGTTTTGTTTTTGACTTAATATCTTTTTTTCAGGATAATCATAATTGGCAGCATGGCTTTTATTAGCCAGAGCGCGGCAATCCTTTTTATGCAATTCACTTAATGAAAGTGATCGGTATGTATTTTGATTTTTCTGTGTGCGGATTTTATTTTCAGGTGCACTATGTTCTGTCTGCTGTTGCTTCGCTTTTTTGACTTCTTGCACATTTTCTGTTTGATTTTCATCAAAGGCAGGAACCGGTTCATTGTGCGTAATTTTATTTTGCGGAGCAATCGGTGATTGCTGCAGCACTCCTGTATCACTGCCATAAGATAAAACGAACAACAGGATAAGCAACGCTGCTGCAACGGCAGCGATTACCTGCCAGTGTTTTTGCAGGAAGTGAAGTTTTCCGGAATTGCCGGCTGTTGTAGCCTCATCCAGTCCGGCTTCGATTTTTTGCCAGATATCCGACGGGGGTGTTTTCTCATACCCTTCCAGCTTATCTTTTATTGCCTGGCTTAGTCCGTTATTCTTTTTCTCCATGCCGTATTAATTTTTCTCTTAATAAGCGCTTTGCTCTTAATAGCTGGGATTTTGACGTATTTTCAGAAATATCCAGCATTTCGCCAATCATTTTATGGGTGTAACCTTCCAACACATTCAGGTTAAACACCACTCTGTATCCCTCCGGAAGGGTTTGTACAATCGCTAAAATCTCTTCGGCAGACATGCGGTCTAACACTTTTTCGTCCTTCTGATTTTCAGCTTCTATGTCATTGATATCCATTTCGCGGGAATGTTTCAGGTTTTTCTTGTAGTTATTAATGGCCGTATTAACAATAGTTCGGCGCAGCCATCCTTCAAAAGAACCCTGAAACTTAAAACGATGGAGGTTAGCAAAAACTTTAATAAACGCATCCTGCAAGATGTCTTCCGCTTCCATCTGATTTTTGGCATACCTTAGGCACACTCCAAACATTCTCGGAGCATAGGAATCATACAATTCCTTCATTGCCGCTTTTTCGTTATTCAGGCATCGCCTTATCAGTTCGTTCTCCGTCGTCCGCATCAGACTATTTTCATAGCCTTCTTCTGACAGACATTGGCTATCAGAAAAAGGTTGCGTTTAAGTAAGTTAGTTAAGCATACAGGGCTGAAAACTGAGCAATCTCCAGACCTGGTGTATATTGCAGCGCTAAATTGCTGCTTACAAACGTTTGCAAAGCATTTTATGTGTTGCTCCTCAAATACAACAAGAATGTCTGCAGAACATCCTTAAAAATACGTTCTAAATACCCTCAAATCTGTAATGTGATTTTTTTGGGCATAAAACAACGCTGTTAAAGCATATGGTCGTTGAGCAGTGTCAGTAGTTTTTTTCTGTTCAACGGTTTGGCCATATAATCCACAGCGCCAGCTTCGAAACATTTGCTTTTTTCCTCTTTTAATGCATGTGCAGTTTGTGCAATAATAGGTATTTTTGGTTTCTTTTCCAAAATTCTCCGCATAGCTTCATATCCATTCATTTCAGGCATCTGGATATCCATAAGAATGATATTCACTTCATTATCCAATGCCATTTTTACTCCTTCCACACCATTTTCAGCCCACAGCACGTTTGCTTTTGACTTGCGCAACACCGTTTTCAGGTACTGATAATTCATTTCCTCATCTTCAACAATCAAAATGGTTTTGCCTTCCCAATCGAAGGATTGATTTTCACTTTCCTGGATAGCAGGTTTACTCTCGGGTTTGGGTTTTACTTCTTTGATATTGATAGTAAAATAAAATACAGAACCTTTATTGAGCTCTGACTCAACCCAGATTTTCCCTCCCATAAGTTCTACCATGCCTTTAGCCAAAGTCAGACCTAAGCCGGCGCCTTCATACTCGCGGGTATGGTCAAAGTCTACCTGCCTGAACTGCTCGAAAATCACTTTCTGGCTCTCTTTGTCTATCCCAATACCAGTATCGGAAACATAAAATTGCAGGGTTTCATTATTTTTCTTTTCATACCCCAGCTCTATGGTTCCTTTATCAGTAAATTTAAAGGCATTGGAGAGCAGACTTATCAAAACTTGTTTAAGCCTTATCTTATCTGTATAGATATAATCCAGATCCTTTAGGTGTGCTGAAGTATTGATTTGAAAATCAACATTAGGCTTGTCATTTGAAAACTGTTCGGTTTCTTCTTCTATTTCCTGTAAAAAACCGTTGAGATGAAATTTTTCCTTTTTTATTTCCACCTGCCCTGCGTCGAGATGAGACACATCAATAATATCATCTATCAGTTTTAATAATTGATGACTGCTTTTTTTGATGATATTGCGAAATTCTTCCTTCTCATCATCTGATATTTCCGGATCAAGCAATAAGTCAAGCCCTCCCAAAATATGATTCATCGGAGTCCTGATTTCATGTGACATGCTGGCAAGGAAAGCAGTTTTAAGTCTGTCAGACTCTTCGGCTTTTTCCTTAGCGAGCCGAAGGTCTTTTTCCGAACTTTTCCTTGCTGTAATATCCCGCGCTATTGCCTGTATAAAAGTATTTTCCTTCAAAACCACTTTACTGAGACTTATCTCGGCATCAATGATTTTTCCTTTTTGGCTGATATGTGTAAAATCAAAAGAAAAAGCCTCTCCTTCCTGCGCCTGATGAATTTTTTGCTTGATGACTTTTTCAGACTCTTCTCCGTTAGGCTGGTAAAGCGGTGAAAACTTTAGCGGGCTTTCACCTACAATCTCATCTTCTGAAGTATCAAATAATTTAGTTGCCGCCTGGTTGCAATCTATGAAAATATCATCTTTCATCAGAAAAATCGCATCATTAGAGCTTTCAAACAAGGTTTTGAATTTCGTCTGGCTCTCTTTCAGGTTTTTCTCTGCCAACTTACGTTCAGAAATGTCTCGATAGATCACATATATTCCCTGATGTTTTCCATAAAACTGTATTGGCACTCCCATAATGGAAACATAAGTAGGAACGCTGTCTTTCGTATAGCGGATGCCTTCTTCTTTTACCTTTTGACCTGCCGCAGCAGCCTTGGTTAACTCTTTTGCTTCCCCGTATAGCTCTGGTGTCAGGATAAGCTCATCGATGTTCTGACCGATTGCTTCCCTGGCAGCATAATTAAAGAGATTACAGAATTCTTCATTTACTCTGTCTATAACGCCATCAGGTTTTACAATAGCTATACCTTCCGGGGCTTTATCAAAAAGGCTGGCAAAATACTGGCGGCTTAGTTCCAGCGATCTTTCAGATTGAGCTTTCTGGATAGCCGTTCCAATGATATTTGCTATGCTTTTGAGGATGAGAATGGTTTCTTTTTCCCATTTGCGGGTTTCTTCAGAGTCATCAAAACCAATAAACCCATACCAGCTTTCCTCAATAAAAATCGGGGTTAACAAAATCGAACGAACATTTTGCTTTTGTAATATTTCTTGCAGCGGTGTTTCCAAATCTTCAATCCGGCCCGTAAAGTGCTCTTTCCGTGCAAGCGATTTATGTATGGATGATGACAGCCGGTAAGGGATTTTTTGCGTGTCCTCATCATCCATAAGGCTGGATATTCCAGGGGCTACCCATTCATGCCGCTGGCTCATAACCAAAGAGCCATAATCGTCATAATCGTTTTCAAATATATACACGCGGCTTACGCCGGTTATTTGCCCCAGATTTTCGAGCACCTCGTATATATTTTCTTCCCAATTTTTCTTTTGCAAAATCTTATCAGAAGAAAAACTGATGGCATCTATTAATTTGGCATTAACTGCGTCATTATTCATTATTAAGAAATTTTCCTCTGCCCCATTTTGTGTTACGAAAATACACAAAATCCCTGAAACAAAAACGCCAAAGCACAAGAATATCATTCTTATGTTTTGGCGTTAAGGGAGTTTATTTTTTAGGTTTTACCATGATGGCATACATAGCCGGAACAACTACCAAAGTCAGGAAGGTGGCAAAAGCAAGCCCAAAGATAATCGTCCATGCCAATGGTATCCAGAATGTTGCATCACCCCCGAAGAAGATATTCGGGTCAAGGTCAGTAAAAAGCCCTGGAAAGTCAATATTCATTCCAATAGCCAGTGGCAACAACCCTAATATGGTAGATGCAGCCGTTAACAGCACCGGTGTAAGCCTGATAGAACCAGCCTGGACTATAGCCTCGATACGCTCTTTACCTTCTTTAATTTGTAAATCGGTATAGTCAATCAGGATAATCGCATTCTTTACCACAATTCCGGCTACGGCAATCACGCCCATTCCGGTCATAATGACAGAGAAATCAATATTGAAAATGACCAGCCCCAGAAGCACTCCAATAAGGCTGAAAAGAATCTGAACCACAATTATCAGCGGCTTCACTACAGAATTGAATTGCATCACCATAATAATGATAATGAGCACAACCGCCAGAAGGAATGCAAACGAAAGGAATTCAAAGTTTTCCTGCTGGTCTTCCTGTTCCCCGGTAAAATTCACCTGATATCCTTTGGGAAGATTATCACGAAACTCTCCCAGAGAACCGTCAATTTGTTCTACAATTTCATTGGCGTTATAACCGGAAAGCACATTAGAATAGAGTGTTATAACTCGTTCATGGTCTTTTCGTTTGACGCCCCCGTATGTTTGTGTATACTCAATGTCAGCCACACTTGAAAGCGGGATTTTATTCACACCCTCTTCTCCGGGAAGCATTATTTTCAGGTTCATCAACGACTCCAGGTCGTCTCGGTAATCCTCTAAGAGTCTCAGTCGGATATCATATTCATCTTCCCCGTCGCGTATTTTAGAAATTTCTTTTCCATTGAGGGCTGTTCTCAGGGTAGAGCCCAGATGACCTGTGCTAATTCCAAGCATACTTGCTTTATCACGGTTAATATTAACCGTCAGCTCAGGTGTATTGGGTTCGATATCCATTTTTAGCTCTTCGATGCCCGGAATCTGCAATTCTTGTATGTATGATTTCAGGTTTTCCGTAATCGGAATCAATTCAGAAAACTCTTCTCCTGAAATTTCAATATTCACGGGTTTCCCTGTAGGTGGGCCGTTCTGCTCTTGGGTAACGGTAATTTCTGTCCCCGGAATGCCTTCCATAGCATCCCTGAGCTGATCTACATACTTCATGGTGTGCGGGAATTCACGGAACTGATACTCAACAAAATTGATAGTTACTTTTGCGAGCTTAGCCTGCGTGGTTCTGTCAAAAGCATCCTCTCCGGCGTTAACCGCCACATTGGTTACAATACTTTCAATATCAGGATTATCCTCTCCAAGCACATCAAAAATCCGTCCTTCAATAATGCGGGCTACAGAGTCCGTTGTATTGATTTCCGTTCCGGCAGGCATTTTGAGGTATGTGTGAATTGTATTCGGATCTTGCTCAGGAAAAACCACAACCTTGGGCGATTTGACACTCATAAGCCAAAAAGTAAATACCAAAAGCACAAGAGTCCCAAAAATTACGATGTAAGGGTGTTTGCCACTCAGCAAGAATTGCAGTGTTTTCTGATAAGCGCGACTGATAGAAGGCAATACATTTCTTTGGAATTTGCGAATTAAACCTGTTAAAACATATTTCACCAACATATAAAGCAGAAAAGCTGCTGCAATAAGATGTCCAATCCACTCTACTTGTATCACATAAGAAAGAACAAGGACTGCCACAGTGGCTAGTCCGAATATGATATTCATTTTGTGATTTACGGTAATGTCTTTGTCTTCGCGATATTTCATAAACGAAACAGCAAAAACCGGGTTCATAGTGTATGCCACGAGCATAGAGGCAAACAAAGTAATGATGATGGTTACCGGAATAAACACCATAAACTCTCCAAATATTCCGGGCCAGAATGCCAGGGGAATAAAGGGAGCCATTGTAGTAAGCGTACCGGCGAAAACGGGTTTAGCCACTTCAGCAGTTCCTAATTTGGCTGCATCCTTAATTTTAAGTCCCGGCGTATTCATAAAGTGCCGGTAAATATTTTCAACAACTACAATGGAGTTGTCTACTACAATACCCAACACAAGAATAAATGCCATTAACACCACCATATTCATGGTAAACCCGATTAACGGAATAAATATGAAAGCAATCACCATGGACAGCGGAATAGCTATTGCTACAAAAAGCGCATTATCTACGCCCATGAAAAACATTAACACAAGTACAACGACTAAAAACCCTAAAATAATCGTGTTAAAAAGGTTGCTGATATTGTTGCGGGTCATGTCGCTCTGGTCGCCTGTAGTGACAATATCAAGGCTGGCGGGTGTATTATTTTCAAATTGCTCCATGATAACCCTGATCTCATCCACTGCATCAATAAGGTTTTCGCCTGATTTTTTTATCACATTAAGCGTTATCACATCATTCCCGTTAAGGCGGGAGAAACTCTCTCTGTCGGCAAAGTCGTCTTTCACCTGAGCAATATCTTTTAAATACACTCCTTTGGTGATCATGATATTCCTCAGGTCTTCCACACCTTTAAACTCTCCCACTATACGAAGGTTTCGCTCCATATTTTCCATCTTCAACTGACCGCCGGAGATCGTTACGTTTTCCATCGTTACCGCTTGCTCTATCTGCTGAAACGTAATGCCGGCAGCCTGCATTTTGTAGAGGTCTACATTGATTTCAAACTCGCGCTCCAGCGCACCAACAATATCTACGCGGGTAATGGCCTGCATTCCTTCTATTTCATCCTGCAGGTCTTCAGCATATTCTTTAATTTTTACCAAGCCCAGATCGCCAGACATATTGATGTAAAGAATGGGAAACTCAGACACATCGATTTCCATGATGTCAGGGTCGTTCAGGATATCATCAGGCAAATCAGATTTGGCTTTGTCAACGGCTTCGGTTACATCCTGATACGCTTCGTTGTTGTCAACATCCGTTTCAAACTCGAGTAAAATCATGGAAAAGTCCTGAACGGAATTGCTGGTAAGCTCTTTGATTCCGTCAATGCTCTTGAGTTCTTTTTCAAGCGGACGGGTTACCAGATTCTCAATATCTTCCGGTGAGGTTCCGGGATAAATCGTACTAATAGAATAATACGGGAAATCCACCTCCGGAAAATTCTCTTTTGGGGTAGATTGGTAGGCAATGATACCAAAAAGGATTAAAACCACAGTAACAAAATAGATTGTAACCCTGTTATTTGTTGCATATTCTGAGAGCAGAAATTTCCTGTTTTTCATAATAACTTTTTTGCTGTTTCAAACATCTTTCAGGTTTTGATAGATGCTACATGTTTTTTACTGAGATTTCAACGCCATCAGACAAACCCTGATAACCTGCCGTTATTACTTTATCGTCGGCTTTCAGCCCACTTATAATTTCTGTTCGGTTGTTGTAGCTTAGCCCTGTTTCTATCCATTTTTTACTGGCTACCCACTTGTCTCCGTTTTGCTGAGCTACAAAAAGAAATTGTTTGTTTTGAGTCTTTTGAATCACATTCACCGGAACTGTAATAGCCTGTTCGTTAGTATAGTTGAGGATTTCCAAAGAGGTTATCATATTGGGAGTCCACTGATCATTATCTCCGGGCAATGCTATTTCTACAGTAAACGTACGGCTTCTGTCATTAATGGCCTTGGCTACAGTGATAACTTCACTTGTATATTCTTTAAACCCGTTGATGGGCTTTACAACCACTTTATTACCTTTCTTTATCTTGTTAATATAGCTTTCAGAAAGTTCTGCTTTAATATTCATATCAGAAAGCTGCAAAATACGGGCAGCCTGAAAGCCAGCAGGCGCCATTTCGCCTTCTTTAAGAAAGACTTCATCCACAGTTCCTGCAATGGGCGCTTTGATGGTAAGCTTATCAAGTTGCTCCATGGTAGTGGCCAGTTTCTTTTCCAGGTCTTCTTTCTGGTTTTTTGCTTGAAGATATTCAATTTCACTGCCGATATTTTTGTCCCATAACCTTTTACGACGTTGAAAAACATCTGTAGCAAACTCCAGCCCGTTTTTCAGTTCATCAATTTGTTTTTTGATAATGGAAGCATCTATCTGAGCAATTTTTTGTCCTTTAGAAACATCATCGCCTTCATCTACATAGACTTCGTTTACAACCCCTGGCGATTCAACAGGTACAAAAATATTGTTATCAGATATGACTTCGCCCTGGCTACTCACAAAGTGGTTAAACGTGTCAACCGCAGCAGGAGATATTTTTACTTCCGTGATATTTCTTTGCGTCAATGTGCCGCCTTCATCAAGAATATTATTCTCAAATTCTGTAATTTGCTGGTTTACTTTTTCCAGTTCCGTTTGCAGATCGTTGCGTTGTTGCTTTAGTTCCTTCAGTTTATCCTGTTCGCTGTTTGAGGAGCATGATGCCAGGAACATTATGATGACCGGAATGATTGCTATTTTTTTCATGATGATACGTTTAAGCATGTTTTACAGGTTATTTAATTTTTTGTTGAGCTTTACTTTGGCCTGAAGCATATTGAGCAAGGCCTGATAATAATTGCTTTGAGTGTTGAGCATCTGATTGTTGGCCTGTGTCAGGTCCATACTACTCGAAATACCTTCTTTATATTTTTCCAGGGTTTTATCATATATTTTTTCAGCTAACTGTAGGTTTTCTTGCTGAGTATTATAGTCTTTCACTGCTGTGCTAAAGTTGTTACGCGCTTGCTTGAGTTCAAGGTATAGCCCTTGCACCGCTTGTTCTTTTTGGTTGCGTGTTTGCTCAAGTTTCAGTTTGGCTTGCTTTACTTTTGCAAAGCGCCCGGCGCTGTGAAATATCGGTATATCAACATTCACTCCAATCAAGTCAGGAATAGAGGTATTAAAATCAGGAGCATTGGCTATTTCTTCGTGGCGGTAAAATCCTGAAATGGTAGGCAGAAATTCACTTTTTTTCTGTTTCCAGTCAAGCTCTGTAAGGTCTTCCTGTGTAGTCAGCATCCTGTAGTTTAAATTATTTTCCAGGTTAAAATCCTCGTTTAATAGCGCTTCAACAGGCAAATCCTTTTTAATATTCTGTATGTTGTCTGTTAAAACCACTTCATTGTCGCGCTCCATGCCTATTTGTAGTTTTAGCATTTCATAGGCAATTTCTACCTGGCTTTTCAATTCACTGATACCATTTTCAATGGTCATGCGGTTAAGCTTCATTTGATCCAGGTCTGTGTCTTCTACAAAACCTTCCTTCAGCATCTCACTGATTTCATATTCAGTCTCCTCAATGTTTTCAAGTGTATTTTGCATGATGTTGAGGTTTTCTTCCAAAACCAAAATCATATAATAGGTATCAGCCGTCTGAGCTTTTACATCAAGTTCTGATTTTTCCAGTTGCTCACTGGCCAATTGTTTATATACCTTAGAGGCCTGCAGGCCTACTATATAAGAGCCGCTAAAAATAAGCTGCGAAACTGTAAGGTTCAATGTGGTATTTTGCTTTGCCGCCAGCTTAATAGGCTCTCCTTCAACCATCGTAAGCGCATAAGTTCCCGTGGATGTTTCAATTGGTGCGCCAAAAACAGGCGTCTCATCTGAAGGGTTTTTCACAATGGTATTAGATGGGAAATTAACCTCAGGCACACTAAAAATATTTTGATAAGATACTGAGGCATCAACCTGGGGCAGCCCTGTAGCCGTAGTCTCCCAAATCTTTTTTCGTGCGATAATCACTTCAAGTTCTGCATTTTTTACCTCGCGGTTGTTGTTGATGGCATATTCTTGTGCTTGCTCAAGTGAAAGCTCTGTTGCATCCTGACTGCTTGCGGTAAAAACAGCCAAAATAAAAATTGCAAAGATGGTGGTTACTTGTTTCATATTTTATCGGATAATTTTAAATGCTTTTTATTTTGTTCATAGTATTGAAGCCCTTTTTCATTGGCAATGCCCCGTATATGGTTATCGAACATAACATTAAAAATGGTTTTAAAGCTTACATCCTCATTGCATAACAATCCTTCTGGTTCATGGAGGTCTTCCAGCTTTTTTACATAAAGGCTGGCAATCAGGTTCACATTTAAATCTTCCCGGTATATCCCTTCTGCAATCCCTTGCTCAATGTTTTTCCTTACTTTTTCATGAATTTTTTCCCGTTTTTCCTGAAAAGTGGTTTGGAAAAGCTCAGGGTAGTATTTGTTTAAATCAAAGCCCAGTTGAGGATTAATCTTCTTGATTTCTGCATGCATCCATTTCGAAATCTCAAGAAGAATGTCAATTGCATTGCCGTGCCCGTTAACATATTTCTCAATAAAAGTATCATTCTGATGAGACTGGAATTTAAAAACCTTTTCTACCAATTCTGTTTTATTGCTAACATATTGGTATAGTGTCTTTTTAGAAACTTTTAATTCCTTAGCTATATCATCCATCGAAACACTACGGATACCATAGGTCTGAAATACCTTCAATGTATCAGCCAAAATCGACTGAAATTTTTCATCCATCACCATAAATTTTGGCAAAAGTAAACATTTTTGCTGCGGAAACAATATGAATCGAAAACGTTTCCGGTGTTGAAAGGTTTAGACTGTTTATTTCCTGATTCGGTCCGGATTTTCAGAAATAAAACTTTTCCAGCCATTTTTGGAGTTTTTGTCCAGACCTGTTGGATTATCCTTTTGAAAGAAATGGCATAATGCGGTAGCCAAACCGTCTGTGGCATCAAGATATTGCGGCTCTTCCTTAAAAGTAAGCAAACGCTGCACCATAGAAGATACCTGTTGCTTGCTGGCATTTCCGTTGCCTGTGATGGCTTGCTTGATTTTCCGGGGCGAATATTCAAAGATAGGGATGTCGCGGTATAAGCCGGCAGCCATAGCAACTCCCTGCGCACGGCCTAATTTCAGCATAGACTGCACATTTTTTCCATAAAAGGGACCTTCCAGTGCCATTTCATCGGGATGATATTCTTCTATCAAAGATAGCGTGCGCTCAAAGATTCTTCTTAATTTTATGGCCGGATCGCTGATGCGCGAAAGTTTAAGCACACCCAGGCTGATCATCGACAAACGGTTGCCTTCTGCTCTGATCAGGCCGTAACCCATTACGTTGGTGCCAGGGTCAATACCTAAAATAATGCGCTCTTTATTCGACAAA
This sequence comes from Bacteroidota bacterium, assembly GCA_051747665.1. Taxonomy (GTDB): domain Bacteria; phylum Bacteroidota; class Bacteroidia; order Bacteroidales; family JAIPAH01; genus JAIPAH01. The sequence goes on from JBNJGK010000015.1 coordinate 19,566, forward strand.
ACAATCCATTTTATGGTTCAGAAAGCAAAGGTAAAGAAAACCCTAAACATTTTTTTAAAGGCGGTCATCGTCTTTGCTGCTTACGGATTTCTGTATTATCAGTTATTCCAGAAAGACAAGCTCGATCAGGTATTAGATGCTATCAAACGGTTTGCTGATATCCCAGGCTTATATTTTATGCTGGCAGTTGTAATATTGATGATGTTTGTAAACTGGAGCATTGAAGCATATAAATGGCGTTATTTACTGAAAAATGAAGAGCAAATCGGCTTTTTAAGAAGCCTGAAGGCTGTTTTTGCAGGGCTTACGGTAAGCATTTTCACGCCAAACCGTGTGGGTGAGTTTTTAGGCCGGGTGTTTATCCTGAAAAAAACCAAACCACTCCGCGCCATTTTCATAACCATTATCGGAAGTTACAGCCAACTGCTTGTAACCCTGATAACAGGCTACATAGCTGTAATATACTTTGCGGTGCAATACCTTCATCATTTTGAATCTGTGCCGGTTTGGCTATTCAATGCCATAGCCTTTGGCATTGGGTTGATTATTTTATTGCTTATTTTGCTTTATTTGAACCTGAGCATTCTGGACCCGCTCGTAAACCGGCTAATCAATTCTCGCTGGAAAAAAATCGGGCAGTATTTTTCGGTTTTCTCGCGGTTTAATACCTCTACTTTAATCAAAGTTTTTGCTTTCAGTTTATTGCGTTATGGTGTATTCACGCTGCAGTTTTTGCTTCTAATCCACCTTTTTCAGGTTCCGGCTCCCTGGTTCGACGGTTTGATGCTAATAGCGCTGATGTTTTTTACAATGTCGGCCATCCCAACAGTTACATTGGCGGAGCTGGGAGTACGTGGTTCTGTCACTATCACCCTGTTCCGGATGTATTTAGAACTTAACCAAGAGTTTACACCAGTAATGGAATTTGGGGTGTTTTCTGCTTCCTCTGCGCTTTGGCTTATTAACCTGGCCTTGCCGGCGTTGTTTGGAACCTTTTTTATTTTCCAGTTGCGCTTCTTTAAGAAAAACAACGCTTTATGATCCCACTCTTTATTATAACAATTGCGATTCTGTACAGTGTTTTGATTTGTTATCTGGCATATGGCTGGTTCAGATTAAAAACACGCTCTCACGGAGATTCTGATACTCATATGGCTGTTTCGATCATTATTCCGGCCCGCAACGAGTCTGGGAATATCAGTCTGCTGCTGAAGGATATCGCCGCGCAAACTTATCCTGCTTCACTGACTGAAGTAATTGTTGTGGATGATGGGTCAGAGGATGAAACAGGACCTCAAGCACAACAAGTCATGCGTGATAATCAAATCCGGGGCGAGGTGATTTCGCCTGAAGCAGTATCTCCTAATCCTTCTCCCAAAAAACGCGCTTTAACAGCGGGAATCAACAAAGCATCAGGAGAACTGATTTTGACTACAGATGCAGATTGCCGCGCCGGGAAAGAATGGCTTAAAACTATGGTGCGCCATTATCAAAAAACCGGATCGGTTTTTCTTTCAGGGCCGGTAAGGCATGCTCCGCTTACAACCACTTTCAGCAAGATACAAGCGCTAGAGTTTAACAGTCTTGTAGCCTCAGGCGCCGGCGCCATCGGGGCTGGCACAGCTCTCATGAGCAATGGGGCTAACCTGGCTTTTCGCCGAAAAGCGTTTTTAGCTGTAAAAGGATATGAAGGGAATGAGACTTTTGTTTCAGGCGATGATGTGTTTTTGATGATGAAACTGCAGCAAGCTTTCGGAAAGCAGGCTATAACCTTTGTGAAAAACCCAAAGGCAATAATCAACACAGCCGCTAAAAACACCTGGAAAGAATTTATGGAGCAGCGAACGCGGTGGGCATCCAAAACAAAAGCCTACAAAACATTCTTTGCGCTGTTTACTTCAGCTATGGTTTTTTTCTTTAATTTTTTGCTGCTTCTGTCACCTTTGTATTTGTTGCTGAACCCCGCAGAATATGCCTGGATTCTTGCCGCATGGGGTGTCAAGTTTGTTACAGATGCTTTGTTGCTGTTTCCGGTATCCCGGTTTTTAGGGCAGGCCCATCTGTTCCGGTATTATGTCCCCGCCCAGTTTTTTGTCGTATTTTATATTTCCCTTGCCGGCTTTTTAGGCATGACCACAAAATTTAGCTGGAAAGGCCGGGTTTACAGGAAGTGATTGGGGAGAAACACAGGACAGAGCATTCCGGTATGGGAAAACAATTTTGAAAAATGAAAATATTTAACATTAACCGATATACGTAATAAACCTTAACTAAACCATAATTTCCAGAAAATTATTTTTAAATTTACTGGCTCGCTTCAAAAACTCATAACTTATGATGAACAACAAGCCATTCGAGATTAAACACTTGAAAACCTGGTATGAGGATGTAAATAGTATTTAGGAGGAAATCAAATACTATCCGCTGTACATTAAGTAGGAGGAGTGGGAGAAGTATAATCAAAAGCTGAAATCGTTCAGCGATTTATTGGATATTTTTCAATAAAAATATAACATTATGAGCAAGGCCAAATCACTCATCGTACAGGGAAAAGATATAAATGTTCTTAAACAAAAGGAAGGACATTATATATCACTCACAGATATGATTAAAGCCAAGGATGGGGATTTTTTTATTGCTGACTGGCTTAGAAATCGCAATACGTTGGAGTTTCTGGGTATATGGGAGTCCGTGAATAATCCCAGTTTTAATTATGGCGAATTCGCCATAATTAGAAGTCAGGCCGGATTAAATAGTTATAAGATCAGTGTAAAGGAATGGGTGAATAAAACCAATGCCATTGGTCTTCAGGCAAAAGCGGGGCGCTATGGCGGGACATATGCCCATAGTGATATTGCCTTTGAGTTTGGGATGTGGATTAGCCCCGAATTTAAGGTTTATCTTGTCAAAGAATTTAAACGTCTTAAAGAAGAGGAAAGTCAACGAAACAACCTCGAATGGAGCTTTCAAAGAACCCTTGCCAAAGTAAATTACCATATTCATACCGATGCCATTAAAGAAAATCTGATACCGGTGAAGTTATCAAGGAAAAGAATTTCGTTTATTTATGCCAGCGAAGCGGATGTTTTAAATATGGCGCTTTTTGGCAAAACTGCAAAAGAATGGCGCGAGAAAAACCCCGATAAAAAGGGGAATATCAGAGATTTTGCAACCCTCGAGCAATTGGTTGTACTCTCTAACCTGGAAAGCATCAATGCGATGTTGATTCACCAGGGATTGGAGCAGCCCGACCGCCTGGAGCAACTTAACCAAATAGCCATTAAACAGATGAAATCACTTGTTCAATTAAAATCAACCAAGAATAAGCTCACAAAGTGAACTTGGATGAGAAAAGTAAGCTTAAGCGCTTCACAATATTATGTCTCCCAATCTCTAACGTTGCATCTGTCTCAGGCTTACAGCCTGACGAATATGTGGAGTGATAGACCATTTAACCTGGGGCCACCGATAATTATCGGTGCCAGGCTCTGCTCTGTGAGCCTTTCAGGCTCAAGATGGCAGAATATAAGCGTTGAAGTTTTGTAAATCTTATCAATATAAAACATAGTTTGTTGATTGTTTAATAACAGGCTGAAAGTCTGAGAGTGCAAAGCCCAGGGCAGCGCCCTGGGTTGTTGAAAGACACCTCTTCAACCCAACAAGGCTGTAATCCTTGTACTTTTCGCATCATTATTTACAATAAACTCATGCGCAACAAAAAACCCCACCAAAAAGGCAGGGTCTGGATTTGATGATCTTACTGTTTAGTTTTACACGTGGAAATAGTTTTCCATGAGCTGAATCAGTTTTTCGGGTTCTTTTTCTATCTCTTCTCGGATATGATCATCTTTAAATGATTCAAGGTTTTTGGCCAAATCATTCAGCAATGATTCCGGGAAAACGTCATAGCTGCGGTACACATCTGCTTTTTCGCGAAGTTTTTTGGCCGACTCCACGCAGGAGGCAGGAAGGTGCTCGAGGTTGGCCGCCTTGCTTTTATGCTCTTCATCAAAAATATCTACATCCACATAGGTTTTTTCTGCCAGGTCGAGGGCATTATCCATCTGCAATCCATGACGTGCGGCCACAGCTAAACCGGCCAGCAGGAGATAAATATCAGCGCTTCCGTCGGGAGAACGAAACTCAACAGTTTGCTTATCCGTAAAGTCAATCTTAGTATCCGGCTCTTTGGGGTTAGCTATAGCTGACATGTTCACGTTGCCATGCCAACCGAGTGGTACACGCACCAAAACAGAACGGTTGCGGTCTCCCCAGCACACATTTGTAGGCGCCTCCTGGTTCGGGACCAGTCGCAGGTAAGAGGTAGGGTTCGTATTTCCAAAAGCCGTTAATGAAGTTGCCAAATCGAGATATCCAGCAATGGCCTTTTTGGCGGTATCGCTAAGGCCATCTTTATCTACCATGGCATTTTTACCATCCTTCATCAATCGTGTGTGGACGTGCATTCCACTTCCGGCTTTACCCACAGTTATTTTGGGCGCAAACGTAATCGTTACACCATACTGATATGCCAGTGTCCTCAAAATCCATTTAGCTATAATAAGCTGATCGGCTGCATCTTCAACTGTATCGGGCAAAAACTCAATCTCATTTTGCTCATAAACATACCCTTCCTGCGTAAAGTTTCCCACTTCAGAGTGGCCGTATTTAAGGTTTCCGCCGCATTGGGCCATTGCCAGCATCGCTTCCCTGCGGAAATCGCCGAACTTGGCAAACGGCTCTGCTTCGTGATAGTTTCTTTGGTCTGTAGCCTCAAAAAGCGGCTCTTCCTCACTAATAACATAATATTCCAGCTCACCCATTACTTCAAAAGTATAGCCGGTTTCTCTTTTTAATACATCATGCGCCTTTTTCAGCACATACTCCGGCGCTCCTTCAAAAGGTTTGCCGGTGGCATCAAAATAGCTACACAGAATATCCAGTGTAGGGATATCCGTAAACGGATTCAAAAACGCCGTTTTATATCGCGGCACTACATACAAATCGCTGGAACCGGCCTGCACATGCGAAAATAAACTGGAACCATCCACACGCTCTCCTGATGTGAGAATGCTATCAAGGTGTTCTTTGCTGTTGATGACAAAGTTCAGGCATTTCAGCCGGCCATCCTGACCTACATACCTGAAATTTATCATTTCTATGTCGTTATCTTCAATATATTTTATTAGATCATTTTTGGTGAACTCACTGGTAGGTTTGTTCAGATATTGAACCAGCGGATTCGGTTGCATCTCAATATTTTTGTTCATATTTCAAAAGTTAAAATTCATAAAATGTCGTCAAATATATCAATTTTTTCAGGAAGGTATTTCATGACAAATCCACCCCGGCTGCTATTTATACTGTTTCGAAACAAATGGCTGCTATTATGAAAAGATGATTTTTTCTGATATGTATCAGCAAACACACTTAGACCCTTTTCTATTTCTCCCCAAAATAAATATTAAGCAATTCACGGGCAGCATTATAAGGGCTGACTTGTGAATCCAGCAGCTTTTCTTCCATTTCCCTGCGCTTTTCCTGAATGGAGTTGTTTTGATAAAAATTGTCTTTCAGATGTTGATTGATGGTTTCATACATCACCATTTTGGCTTGCCGGTTTCTTCGTTGCATAAAATAGCCGTTGGCTGTGGTATGATTTTTATAATCCTGAATAAATTTCCATACATTTTCAACGCCCTCTCCCGTTACTGCAGAGCAGACGTCTACTTTGGCCGTCCAGCCCGATTCTGGCGGCGGGAACAAATGAAGTGCATTTTGATACTCATTTTTAGCTTGCATGGCGCGTTGTTTGTTTTCGCCATCTGCTTTATTAATCATCAGGGCGTCAGCCATTTCCATGATGCCTCTTTTAATTCCCTGCAGCTCGTCTCCGGCACCGGCCAGCATCAACAGCAGAAAAAAGTCGACCATAGAGTGCACCGTGGTTTCAGACTGGCCTACTCCTACGGTTTCAATGAAGATTACATCAAACCCGGCAGCTTCAGCTAAAATGACAGATTCACGGGTTTTGCGCGCTACGCCGCCTAAAGAGCCGGCTGAAGGAGAAGGACGGATGAAAGCCCGTTCATCAGAAGAAAGTTTTTCCATCCGGGTTTTATCACCCAGTATGCTTCCTTTGGAACGGCTGCTGCTGGGATCGATAGCCAAAACAGCCAGCTTATGGCCGTTTTGGGTAAGATAGGAACCCAGACTTTCTATGAAGGTACTTTTCCCGACACCAGGCACGCCTGTAATGCCAATGCGTATGGAATTTCCGGAATAAGGAAGACATTGCTCTATAATTTCCTGTGCTTTCTGATGATGACGGGGCGCGGCACTTTCTACAAGGGTTATAGCCTGGCTGAGCATAAACCTGTCGCCCGACAAAATGCCGTCAACATACTGTTTTGTATCTAAAAGTTTTTTTCCTCTCTTTTTCGCTTTCGCGGAATAACCGGGATTGATAGACGGCGGCTGCGGGATGCCGTCATTCACATTTAAAGCTGAGTTTTTCTTCTTTTCCGACATGTCAATTTTTTTGCAAAGATAGTTTTTCAGTATCAAGTATCATTTGCATGAGCTTCCGGAAAATGCAGCTTTTTATAACAAAAAAAATCAGGTTTCCTGGCGCTGATGGCTCTTTTTCTCAAAAATCCTTGTAATCTGCTTTATATTGAAAGGCTTGGCAATAAAATCATTCATACCCGCTCTCAGGCATTTTTCGCGGTCTTCCTTCATAACTGCAGCCGTCAGCGCTACAATCAAGGCAGGCTTCAAGCCCTGCTCCTCTTCATAATTGCGGATTTCCTGAGTTGCTTCTATGCCGTCCATTTCTGGCATATTCAAATCCATCAACACAATATCATAATTAGATTTTTTGTATAATCGAACAGCTTCAGTGCCATCAGGCGCTAAATCAGCCTTTTGCCCCAACTTGGCAAGAATCGAAAGGGCAACGCGTTGGTTGATGCGATTATCTTCGGCCATCAGGATTTTAAATTCCCGCATTTCAGGAAGGCTCTCTTTATCATCTGGTTTATCTGATTTTTCATCAGGTTTTAAAACATGATGTATTGTATTAAATAATTGTGTCACCTTAAGCGGCTTGTTAAGCTGAGCGGCAATACCATAATGCGTTAATTGTTCCCGCTTAAGCATATCCGTAATAGAAGAAAGCAGTATTGTTGCGGTTTGATGTTCTGGTGCATCTTGTCTCATCCGTTGCACCACTTCTAAACCATCCATATGGGGCATGTCATAATCTAAAAGACAAATATCATAAAGATGTCCTTGGTGATACTGGCGAACAAAACTCTTTAAAAAGCCCTCCGGAGTATGAAAAATATGCGCATCTGCATTAATCGCTTTCAAATATTTGCGCAAGATAAACCGATTGGTGGCATTGTCATCCAAAGCGGCTACTTTCAGGTTATTAATTTCATCAGAAACAAATGCTTTTCTGGAAATGACATCGAAAACCAATTGGAAACTAAAAACAGAACCTTCGCCCGGTTGTGATTTTACATCAATATCGCCACCCATTAACTGCACAAGTTGTTTTGATATAGTGAGTCCCAAACCCGTTCCGCCATATTTCCGGGTAGTAGAAACTTCAGTTTGTGAAAATGACTGAAAGAGCTTTTTTTGATTTTCTTCTGAAATGCCTATTCCGGTATCCTCCACTTTAAAATCAATGGCCACAGTGTCTTCCCCTGGCGGTTCTGCCAAATCGCATGACAACCAAACATGTCCCTCATCGGTGAATTTCACTGCATTGCCGGCAAGGTTTAGCAAAACCTGCCTTAGCCTTACATGGTCTGTTTGCACCAAGTCCGGGATATCCGGATTAATAAAGGTAATCAGCTCAATGCCTTTCTTGGCTGCTTCTGAAGATAAAATATCGCTCACTTCATTAACGACAGACTCTATCCGTACGGGCGCCTTTTCGAGGTCAATTTTACCGGCTTCAATTTTAGAAAAATCCAAAATATCGTTAATGATAGACAAAAGGTTGTTGGCGCTATTGACGATAACATTCAAATATTCCCGCTGCTCATCATCAAGGTCGGTATCCTTAAGTATTTCTGCCATCCCCAAAACACCATTCATTGGCGTTCTTATTTCATGGCTCATATTGGCGAGGAAGAGCGATTTTGCCATCGTGGCATCTTCAGCTCTTTCTTTTTGCTTTTGGATTTCCTTTTCCTTCTGCTTCAGGTTATTGTTAGCCTGCTCAAGAAGTCTTTGCAAGTGATCCTGCTGTTTAAGCGCAGACCGCAACATTTTATTCTCGCGCCGCAGCTTATCCAGTTCCTTTTGGTATGTATTGCCTTCATCGCTCATTATGGATAAATTAAATCGAGTCCACACTTCAGGTTTCTGAGGTAATCCACCGCTTCCGCTACAAATTCGTCAGGTATGATTGAACCATGCTGTGGCAAAATTGCGTTTAAGGGCAACGACTCAATCTTGGCAGCAAAGCCTGCGGTTGCTTTGTTTGATGCCATATAATCCTTATGAAACAAATCAAGTTTAGGCCGGTGTTTTTTGAAGTCATCTATTACCAGGGTCCAGTCATAATCCAAAGCAGCAAAAACATCACCTGAAAACAGGAAAGAGGCCACCGGGTCATAAGTAGCAAAAGCTCCCGGGAAGTGCATAAAAGGCGCCTCTACAAATCGCAACCGGTTTCCTGATTTAAAAGTATAATGAATGTTATCATCCACAATATTTAAATTCATTGCCTTTTGTGTATAATAACCCAACAGCACTTCCGTGCGATGCGTTGTTATCACCTCCACATTTGGCAACATATCAAGCCAGCGCGGTAAAGAAGCTGCCACATCCGGGTCCTGATGACACAAGACAATGGCATCTATATTTTCTGCAGCGTCAATTTGATTAATGCGGTTTAGGATAAAATCAAAATGGTCGTAAGCTCCGGGATCAACAACAATAAGCTGTTCCATATCCCGAATCAAATAACTGTTTGTCCTGAAAGCCGTCTCTTCTGGAAAACCCAGCCAATAAACCGAGTGTAAGCCATTGTCAAACAACAATGTTGGCTTTTCAAAATCTTCTAAAGCCTGTCCGGAATAATTTTCTAATAACATGGTTTTATCTTTAATCTATAAATATACAAAAAAACTCCATTCAAATCCGTTTTCCTGACATATTTTAACTTAGCCATTGATTCAGAAGACTATTCCGGACAAGCCAGCTACGTTTTAAGCCGGCTTTAGCTTTTTATAAGCCATTTCTGCTGCCTTCATGAGCGGATACGCCGCCGGAGAACCTGTAAGCATAGGATGTGTTCCGATTTGAGAAGTGATAAGCGTTTGAATTGTAGTACGGCTTTGGATAATAAATCCAAGCAGGTTGGTGAGTTCACCAACACTATTACCTCCAATAGCTTCAGCACCAATAATCACACCTGACTCATGTGCTACAATAAGCTTAACGGCTTGGTTATGCATTCCTGGTAATTTTCCGGGATGGCGGTCCATACCTTCAAAATATCCTGTTATGATATCAAACCCTTCTGCCTTAGCCTCCCTCTCGGTAATACCTGCTGTTCCTAAAGCATAGTCCTCTATTGCCGTGGAATATATAGAAATAGTACCGCTAAAGGTTTTTACTACAGAAAGCTTAAAAAGATTCATTCCGGCAATTCTGCCCTCAGCGCAAGCCGTTGATGCAAGCATGATGCCCGTAAGTTTGCGGGTTACAAAGTGACGTTTTTCAGCACAGTCTCCAACGGCAATAATATCCTGATCACTCGTGCGCATATACTCATCTACCGAAATTGTATGGTTCATCTCCAAGTCCAGACCAGCATCAGCCGCAAGATGACTATTAGGGTTGTAACCCATTGCAAGAATCACAGCATCCGCCTCAAGTTTCTGGTCATCCTCCAGAATCACCCTGTCAGCTTTGCCGTTTGCTCCTCTAATTTCTTTCACTCCTTTGCCGGTGTGTATCTGAATGCCTTGTTCTTTGAGAATAGCTTCAGCTTTAATTGCAATTTCTTCATCAAAAGCAACACCTAAAATATGTGGCAACTTTTCAACCAACGTTACATCCTTGCCAGCTTTCCTTAATTCATCAGACATTTCCACTCCGATAAAGCCTGCACCTATAGTAACCACTTTCTGAGCATTTTCAAGCTTATCCTTCATTTCATCAAGATAAACCTTGTTTTTGGGAATGGTATAAATGTTTTCCATGTCTGCGCCCTTAAGCCAGGAGGGAACTTTAGGTGTTGAGCCGGTAGCAAGAACCAGCTTTTCATAACCCAACTCTTCGCCATTGTCCAGCAAAATGGTTTTTTTCTCTCTGTTAATCGAATTTACATGCGCTGTACGATACTCAATACCCAACTGATCGTACATGGCATCTGCAGGCATTACATTCTGGTTACTGGAATTCAGAGAACCGAATATATAAGGAATACCGCATGGAACCATTACTTTCTCCTCATTCCTTAGTAAAAGAAACTCCTTATCTGGATAACTTGTTTTTCCAGCATTGGCCACTGCCAGTCCGGCAGCGCTTCCGCCAATAATTATTACATCTTTATGTGTCATGATTTATTGTTTTTATGAACATTGGTGCAAAATTAATAATTCTATGCGATCTGTGATTATTATAACAATAGAAAATGCAGCACTCTTAAAAGCAAACCTGAAACTCGGGGCAAATGATTTTTTTCAGCATAACATCGCATCTCCATGCAGTAAAATATGAGGCTACATTATAGGCTTCAAATTATCATTTTATCAAGATACTTTTGGTTTTTTAATCTTCAAACATTTTAGTTTTCAGTCTAAAACTATTTATTAACATTGCGGTTTAAAAAAAATTATTGAAGTGTTAGACATAATTCCATAAATTTGTAGGTTAAGCATAAAATTGATTGCCATGAGCCACGAAAAATTACGCCTTATTTTAACAGGAATTATACTTCTGTTTACCGGAATAACCAGTATGAGTCAAAGTTCTTTATCAGTTGAAATCAATGCAACTCCTCAAAACCCTTGCGCAGGAAGCAATGTACAACTCGAAGCCATAGCCACAGGGGGATCAGGTGACTATAACTATTCCTGGGTGAGCAACCCTGGCAATTTTACTTATGACGGACAAAGTTTTACAGCAAATCCGGACGTAACCACGACATTTTATGTTGTTGTTTACGATGTAACCAACAACAATTCTGCGCAGGATGATGAGGTGGTTAATGTTGTTCCACATCCTACAGCAGACGCCGGACAGGATGAACTAAGCTGCAGCAGCGATGCCACAATCCAGTTAAGCACAGCTTCAGCAAGCAATTACACATCTGTGCAATGGTCTACTCAAGGCGATGGTGAATTTAACACAGGCTTTGGTAATCCGGTTAACCCAACATACGAAATTGGAGAACAGGATATTCAAAATGGCGAAGTGACGCTCACGTTATATGCTTTTCCATTGCCTCAATGCCAAAATGTTCCTACTGTCTCAGACCAAATGACACTGGAAATAATTTCAGAACCTGAAGTGGATGCCGGCGATGATACACAAATTTGCGGCAGCGAAACATTAAGTCTGTCGGCAGATGCTGAAAACTACAGTGCATTAAATTGGAGTTCTGATGGCGACGGATATTTTGAAGAAAACCAGGATTTAGAGACTACTTATGTCCCTTTAGGTGATGATTTGGAAGGAGCACCCGTTCAACTAACATTAACCGCTTCAGCAATTGATCCTTGCACTGATAATGTTTCAGATTACCTCACGGCAGAAGTGATTCCTGAACCTGAGGCAATTGCCGGCGATGACGCTGAGATTTGCGAAGGCTCAAATTATACTTTTAGTGATAACAACGTCGGCTCTGAGCATGCCACCAGCGTTTCATGGTCTACAGAAGGTGATGGCAACTTTCAAAACCCCAATCAATTGGAATCAACTTACATTCCAGGAGAAGGAGACATTTCCAATGGCGAAGTTGAATTAATTCTTACCGCCGATGGTGAGGATGCATGTAATAACGAAACGGCCAGCGACACAATGACCCTCCATATTATCAGACAACCGGTTATTGAAGCTTCAGCCCCGGAAACAGTTTGCGAAACGGATACTATTAACCTAAGCGCTACTGTGGATCACAGCAATGAGTTAATTTGGACAAGCTCTGGAACCGGAGAATTCACCAATGACACTGCCACGGAAACTGAATACATTCCCAGTGAAGAAGATATAGCCAACGAGGAAGTGACCATATCTGTTACAGCGCAGGCCATCTCACCATGCTCAGAAACTGATATGGATGAGATTACCATTACCTTTGATCCTTTGCCAATAGTTGATGCAGGAAATGGTGCAGAAAGTTGCGATAATGAACCCTTTGAACTTAACGGAAGTGTGGAAAATGCTTCTGTTTATGAGTGGAGCACCGAAGAAGGAGACGGAAGCTTTGACGACAATACTATTCTTAATCCTGCTTACACCCCAGGAACAGAAGATGCACAAAACGGAAGTGTAGTACTGACTTTAACAGCCCAATCCGCTGGACAATGTGATGATGAAATCAGCGATAGCATGGAGCTCACTTTTATTCCCGGCCCGCAGATTAATGCCGGTAGCGACGCTGCGATTTGCGAAACCTCCGAATTTGAAACTGCCGGAACAGCCTCAAACGCTTCAGAAACGGAATGGAACACAAGCGGTGATGGCTCCTTTATTGATCCATCAGAATTAATTACAGATTACGAGCCAGGCGAGGAAGACATAGCATCCGGCGAAGTTTATCTTACGCTGACAGGTAGCAATGAAAGCTGTAACAACACCCAAGACTCCTTGCTCTTAACCATCACACCGGCGCCGACCGCAGACGCAGGTGCTGACACTTCATTTTGTGTTGACGCTCAAAGCGGCGGTGCAATCACCTTTTCACTAAATGCAGCCACTGCTGATGAATATTCTGAAATTGAATGGAGCACAGACGGAGACGGCGAATTTTCTGATCCTTCTGCTTTAAACCCCGAATATACGTTTACAGATAATGATATCGAAGAGCAGGAAGTAACGCTCACACTAAATGCTTATGCGAACGACCCATGCACGGGCTCTGCTAGTGATGCAATCACCCTGAGCTTTTATTATAATCCAATAGCAAATGCCGGTTCAGACGATGAAGTTTGCGAAGGCACAGAAATTCAACTGGATGGAACCGGAAGCTTTATAGACCCTATGTTGCAAGATACAGTAGTTTTCTGGAAAAAGATTTCTGAATCCGGAGAAATTACAAATCAAAACAGTCTTGAAGCCTCTTATAGTCCGAACGAAGAGGATTATGAAAACGGTGAAGTAAGTTTTGAGCTTATGATAGATGGTGAATGTGAAACAGATTTTGATACGGTAACCTATCAAATACAACGCAGCCCCAAAATAGATGCGGGCGGGGATACGGTTATTTGCAATACCGAAACCGAAATTGAGCTGGAGGCCGAGTCAGAGTTTGCCAACGGTATACAGTGGAATGCTATAGACGGGGCCGATGGAGATTTTGATGATGACGAAATTTCTAACCCGATTTATACCATAGGTGAAGATGATATCAGTGACGGTTTTGTTAAATTAGTGGTTTCGGGGTGGGCGCAATTACCCTGTGATACGCCTGCAAGAGACACCCTTGAAATCACCATTCTTGATAATCCGTCAGTGGATTTGGGTGATGATATGGAAGCTTGCTGGGGAGAGTCCGTCGATTTGACGGCAAGTGCAGAAAATTTCAGCACCTTTGAATGGAGCTCCAGTGGAGACGGCGAGTTCTCCGGTCAAGACCTGGAAACACAGTATACAATAGGAGAAGAAGATGCTGAAAACGGAGAAGTGACTATCACCTTTACTGCCGAGCCTGATTTTCCATGCTCAGAAACCGAAGAAGACCAGCTTATTATCTTTATAAAAGAGGGCGCTGCCATTGAGCTTGAGGACATTGTTGATGCCAATTATAACGAAAGCTACACTTTTGAACCCGAAGTTACATCCAATTCAGACAACCTCTCTTATTACTGGGAGCCAGAAGATATGGTTGAAGACCCTGAGGTAAAAAATGCTACAACAGAACCCTTCCCTGTTGATGGCCCGGATTCATATTTATTTACCTTTTCAGTAACCAATGAAGAAAATGGCTGTGTTGTTTCTGATACATCACGGGTTTACCTTGAGTTAGGAGAAATTGTTATTGGAATGGATGAATCGGTACATGTTTGCGAGGGTGGTTCTGTAACGCTCGATGCAGATGCCAGTGGCGGTACTGGCGACTACAGCTACTATTGGCAGGCCGGAGATGACAGCGGCTGGACTTCAGAAAACTCAAACCCAACGGTTAGTCCTGAAGAAGAAACAACCTATACTGTAACCGTTAATGATGGCAATACCTCCCCATCGGCAGAAATCACTGTTTTTGTTGAATCAACTCCCAACACACCTTCTATTGAATCCGGAGCGCAGGAAACGGAGCAGGGAGCTGAGGAAGTATATACAACGACGGGTAGTGATCTGGCTTACTACGAGTGGTGGGCCAAAAACGGTAGTGTTACAGAAGGACAAGGCACTAAAGCTGCCACTATAGAATGGGGTTCAACGGGTACAGGAATTGTTTACCTAAGGATGGCCAGTGAATTCGGATGCTTTGGAGACACCTCGCAGTATGCTGTAAGTATCGGAACCATTTCCGTAGCAGAAATCCCGGAAATGAAAAACCTGCAACTTTATCCGAACCCCGCAAAAGACAGGCTAAATATCGCTTTCAGCCTTGACAGTAAACAGGATATCCGTTATGAGGTTATCGACAGTCGCGGAAATTTGGTTTTAACCAAACCATCAAAAGCAATGCAAAGAGGCAGTCAAAAGCTAACAATAGATATGCAAACCTGGCCGGAAGGTATGTACGTGCTAAAGCTAATGACAGATGAACATCATGCAATAAAAAGGTTTATAAAGCAACGATAAGCATCCATAAAAGACTTTAAGTCATGCCATTGGGAGCGTGTATATTTTTAACACCTGCGCCTATAGTATATGATGACAGGGCAATGAATTAGGCTTTTTCACCTTAAAAGTTTTTATTATTCCGGTATTTAATATTACTTTTGCAATCGCTTTAAACAAAGCATTCGGGGTGTAG
>JBNJGK010000016.1:0-33614 GCA_051747665.1 Bacteroidota bacterium
GTGCACTACCAGATTGGTTTCCTTAGCATTATGCAAAACATGACCTAACATAGGCGTATCAGGCAAGTTGTTTTCTAAATCGCTTCTGTCCATTACCTTATCATTCAGGTAATCTTTACCAAAAATGTAACCTACTGGCAGTAAAAGACCTAATACAAGAGCAATAAGATAGTTTAAGGATTGTTTAGGATGCACGGATGAAGCGGCTTCTACTCTGGCCTCATCCACAATCTCATTATCCGGAAGATTGGAAGCTTTAGTGATCTGAGCGTCTGAACGCTTTTGCATCAAAAAAGTGTAAATATTGTCGAGCAATTTAAACTGCCTTTCAATATTAAAAAGCCTTCTTTGATTTACGGGAAGCTGTGCTACACGACTATCGATTTCACTAATTCGCTGGTTTATATCTTTTAATGTGATTTGTGAGGTGCTGATAATGCTATTAACATTTTCTAAGATGTTTTCTTTAGTTAACCTGATTTTTGCATCTATTTGCCCCGTTAATACGTTATCCTGTTTAGTAGAAAAAGAAAGTTTTGCTTTTTCGGTATAAAGCTCTGTAAGACGTTGAACCAGACTAGCCAGAACAGGGTCTTCAATCCCCATAGATGAAGGGACAATCACATCATCAAATTTCCCGGATTGATTGTTTTTTACATAAGTCTTCAAGTACTCATAATACCTGGATTTTACATGCAATTGCGCTTTTTGGGTTTGCAACTCGCTCATCTTTTCAAATAACTGTTGCGCCTGAAACTCTAAATTCATGACTTCATTCTCCAGACGAAAATCTTGTAACGTGGTTTCAGAAATTTGAAGGGAGTCTTTAATGTCTACCAATTGCTCGTCAATAAACTCAATTGTATTGGTAGCAATTTGGTTCTTGCGCTCTAGTCCCCTATCAAGATATACTTCTGTGTGTTTATTTAAAAATTCAACTAATTTTTCTTTATTATTTCCTGTAATGGATAGTTTAATAATAGATGCTTCTCTATTTATTGGATCAACAGTGAACCCACGGAAACGATTAGTCATGCTATTGATGTTGTTAAACCTGAAAAATGTTTTTGGCTGCTCATCAATATTCTCATCGCTTATCCTGGTAATACGAAACTTAAAATACTGGGTTTCTATCCATTTTCCCGTTTGATACTTTTCATTAAATGAATACTCCTTACTTATACTTTCGTCAATATCGTAGTTTTTATAATCATATGTAGAAAAGGAAGTAGCTTGAAAATTAATTTCAAAATGATTTTTATCCAAAACTCTTATATGAAAGGGGACTCCTATGACTTGCGGGTGAGAGGGATCAAACTCAACTTTGAAGGGAGGATTTTTGTAATGTTCACGAACGATGAAATTATCTTCAGTAAAATAAGAAACCTCGAAATCCAATTCTTTTACCGTTCTTTTAACCATGGCATAAGACTTTAATAAGCCAATTTCATTATTTAAATTTTGCTTATTATTATTTATGTTGAGGCCTATTAATTCCTGTGTAGAAATACTACCCTTGTCATCTTGCACCAAAACTGTCGTGCTAACTTCATAAACCGTTTTGCTATACTTGTTAAACAAAAAAGCTACCGCAAGGGCTATACCAACGGTGATTACAAAGAGATACCAATTTGCAATAACCTTGGATAAAATCCCACGTATATCGATGGATTCCTGCTCTTCCTGTTGGCCAAAACCGTTATAATTTCTTAGATCTTCGTTCATTAGTTAAAATAATTTAGAATGAGTAATGTAGCGCTAATTGTGGTAAAACTGTGAAATATGTGAATAATGAAATACTAAATTGTTTAAATCTATTCATCGAAAGTGTTCGTTTATCATTAATACTTTGTATACAAGGTTCAGGTTTTAAAAGCCCAAAATTAAGGCAAATTTCTTAACATCCAAATATATGGATTTTTTTAAATTACAATGTCATAACTATAAAATCAGTCTATAATATATAACACTTTCGCTTTTTAACTAATCATTAACAGAACATCAGGAATGTTGTCTTTTTTTGAAAAGGATCACAAAGTTTTTGTAATAATTATACTTTTGCACGGAATTAAGAAGCAACAGTCGCCATGGTAAAAAATCTTGTAATCGTTGAGTCTCCGGCAAAAGCCAAAACTATTGAGAAGTTTCTGGGAAAGGATTATCTCGTTAAATCCAGTTATGGACATGTGCGCGATCTGGCTAAAAAAAACCAGGGCGTGGAAATTGAAAATGATTTTAAGCCGGTTTATGAAATTTCTGCAGATAAGAAAAAAGTCATTACCGAATTAAAAAAGCTGGCAAAAGAAGCAGAGACAGTCTGGCTGGCATCAGATGAGGACCGCGAGGGAGAAGCCATTGCCTGGCACCTGGCTGAGGCCTTAAAACTGAAAAAAGAAAAAACACAACGCATTGTTTTTCATGAAATTACTAAACCAGCCATTACTGAAGCCATTAAAAATCCCAGAGGAATAGATGAGAATCTGGTGGATGCGCAGCAGGCACGCCGCGTTCTTGACAGGTTGGTGGGTTTTGAACTTTCGCCTTTGTTATGGAGAAAAGTAAAGCCTTCACTGTCAGCCGGACGTGTACAGTCAGTGGCTGTAAGACTCATCGTGGAAAGAGAGCAGGAAATCAAGGCTTTCAAGCCTGATTCTTCCTATAAAGTTTCGGCTCTTTTTATCGTGGAAGACGATAACCGTACCTATGAAATGAAAGCGGAGCTCCCGTCAAGATTTAAGGATGAAGCAAAAGCAAAAGCGTTTCTTGAAAAAGCTGCCGAATCGGAATTTCATATTGCTGAAATTGAGAAAAAACCCGGGAAAAAATCGCCCGCACCTCCGTTCACTACATCCACACTGCAGCAGGAAGCTGCCCGCAAGCTTAGCTTTTCGGTCAGCAAAACGATGCTTATTGCCCAGCAACTTTACGAGTCTGGTATTATAACCTATATGAGAACCGACTCCACCAACCTCTCGAAAATGGCTCTGAAAATGGCCCAGGAAGAGATTGTAGATTCTTATGGAGAAAAGTATTCCAAAACACGCCAGTTTGCTTCCAAAATAAAAGGCGCTCAGGAGGCACACGAATCCATCAGGCCTACCAACCTCAAAAAACACACTGCCGGCAGCACACAAGACCAGAAAAAACTATATGACCTGATCTGGAAGCGGACTATAGCCTCTCAAATGAGTGATGCCCTCCTTGAACGTACTACAGTAAAAATTGATGTCTCCAAAGCGAAAGAACAATTTATAGCTAAAGGCGAGATCATCAAATTTGATGGCTTTTTGAAAGTTTATCTCGAATCGTACGATGATGATGAGCAAGAGGCCGAAGAACAAAAAGGCATGCTGCCTCCACTGATGGAAGGCCAGGAGCTGCAGTTGAATCAGATGGAAGCTTTACAGCGCTTTAGTTCGCCTCCACCAAGATATTCAGAAGCCAGTTTGGTGAAAAAACTCGAAGATTTAGGCATTGGAAGACCTTCTACTTATGCTCCAACAATATCTACAATACAAAAACGGCAGTATGTTGAAAAAGGCATGGATGAGGGAAAGGAGAGAAAGCATCAGGTATATACCCTGAAAAACGGCAAAATCGCATCGCATCAAAAAACAGAAAAAACCGGAGCTAACAAGGGTAAACTAATCCCCACTGATATCGGAACACTGGTAACTCAGTTTTTGATTGAATATTTCGATAACATTATGGATTACAACTTTACTGCTAAAGTGGAAAAGGAATTCGATGAAATTGCACGGGGGATGAAAGAATGGAACACCATGATAAAGTCCTTCTACAATCCTTTTCATAAAAAAGTAGAAGAAACCATGGAAACCTCTGATAAGGTGAAAGGTGAAAGACTGCTTGGCAAGGATCCCAAATCAGGAAGAAACATCTATGCACGCATAGGTAGATATGGGCCTATGGTGCAAATAGGTGACCGTGAGGAGGATAAAAAACCTCAGTTTGCCGGACTGAGAAAAAATCAAAGCATAGAGACCATCACGCTAGAAGAAGCGCTGGAGCTGTTTAAGTTTCCCCGGCAAGTTGGTACTTACGAGGGTGAAGAAGTTTTGGTTTCTATTGGCAGATTCGGACCTTATGTAAAACACAAAGGCAAATTTGTCTCACTTAAAAAGGATGATGACCCCTCTTCCATAGATGAAGAAAGAGCGATTGAGCTTATTGAGGAAAAACGGGAAAAAGACCGCAACAAGTATATCAAAACCTTTGAGGATGAAGATATACAAGTGCTCAATGGACGATGGGGTCCATACATTTCGCATAAAAAGAAAAATTACAAAATCCCTAAGGATAAGGATGCTAAAGAGCTAACCCTCGAAGATTGTAAAAAAATCATTAAAGAATCAGGAACAAAAAAGAAAACTACACGTAAAAAGAAAAGCAAATAACAAAAAAATAGCCAATGGATATATCCATCTATTTTGACTCGATTGACGTGTCATGGTTTTCTTTCAACGAGAAGCGACCGGGATTTGGGGATGTTTTTACAAAGCATACAGAAAAAGAGTCCTTCCCGGATATCGGATCGCTTGATATTGCCATCATAGGCGTTCCTGAAGAGAGAGGCGCGCAGAATAACCCGGGTTGCAGAAAAGGGCCTGATATCATACGTAAGTATCTTTATCAGCTTTTCCCCGGCGATTATCATGCCCGCATTGGCGACCTGGGAAATCTGATTCCCGGAGACTCGCTTACTGATACATATTTTGCGCTCAATTCAGCCATATCAACATTGCTGGACAACAAAGTTATTCCCGTTATCATTGGCGGAAGCCAGGATTTAACCTTTGCAAATTACCGTGCTTACGAAACCAACGGACAGATTATAAATATTGCTGCAGTCGATCCAAAGTTTGATTTGGGTGATACACAAAAAGAACTTCATGCACAGTCTTACCTCAGCAAGATTATTCTTCATCAGCCGAATTACCTTTTTAATTATACCAGCATTGGTTACCAGTCTTACTTTGTGGATGTGGAAGCCATTGAGCTGATGAATAACTTGTACTTTGACATTTTCAGGCTCGGTGACATTCGCGGGAATTTAAAATCAGCAGAGCCATTGATGCGTAACTCTGATATGCTTTCTTTTGATATTTCGGCTATACGGCAGTCTGATGCCCCCGGAAACTATAACGTAACACCCAATGGTTTTTACGGTGAAGAAGCGTGTCAGTTAGCCTGGTATGCGGGAGTTTCTGAAAAACTTACTTCGGCAGGTTTTTATGAATA
The DNA here is from genome assembly GCA_051747665.1 of Bacteroidota bacterium. Taxonomy (GTDB): domain Bacteria; phylum Bacteroidota; class Bacteroidia; order Bacteroidales; family JAIPAH01; genus JAIPAH01. The sequence continues at coordinate 5,260 of JBNJGK010000016.1, forward strand.
CAACCCGGAACGTGATAATCATGGACAAACGGCACATCTTGTTGCTCAGATGATTTGGTATTTCATAGAAGGTGTGTATCATCGCCGGAATGAATTTCCGACGGAAACCGACGATAATTTTATTAAGTACAGGGTTCAAATGGATGATTTCTCAGAAGATTTGCTCTTTTTCAAAAGCAAATCGAGCGATCGCTGGTGGATGCAGGTGATGAACCCGGAGAACATTCAGTTGAAATATGAGCGCCACTATATTGTTCCATGTACTTTTGAAGACTATAAAAAAGCCACATCTAATGAGCTTCCTGACCGCTGGTGGCAGGCCTATAAAAAGCTTATGTAGCAGTTAACTCACTAAAGCAAAGTTCATCTGCTTTTTCTTCAGATCAATGCTTTGGATGCGTATCCGAATCCGATCGCCGAGGCTGTATGTGTCTCCGTGTTTTCTGCCTACAACACGGTAGTTCTCATCATCCAGAATATAAAAATCATCATCCATTTCTCCTAAAGGAATCAGTCCTTCAGCTTTCGCTTCGTCTAACTGAACAAAAAGACCCCATTTGCTCACACCTGATACAATGCCATTAAATTCTTTACCCACTTTATCGAGCATATACTCTACTTGTTTATATTTTACTGATGCTCTTTCAGCTTCAATGGCCTTTCGTTCCATCTCGGAAGCATGAATGCACTTATCCTCAACTTCTGCTGCATTCACGTCCTGCATCTTCATTAAGCTTCGCTCAAGCAACCGGTGTACCATCAAGTCAGGATAGCGGCGAATTGGAGAAGTAAAATGCGTATAATACTTAAAAGCCAAGCCATAATGCCCGATGTTTTGCACGGAATATTCGGCTTTAGCCATCGTCCTTATGGCGATGGTCTCAATCATATTTTCCTCACCTTTTCCTTCAACCTGCTTAAAAAGCTGATTAAACGATTTCGCAAGGCCGGTTCTGGAGTTGGTTTGCATTTTATAGCCTAAGCGGTTTACAAAGCTGGTAAGCGCTTGCAGTTTTTCCGGATTCGGCTCGTCGTGTACACGGAAAACAAATGTACGCGGTTTCTGCTTTCCCCTGCGTCGCGCCATTTTTTCCGCTACTTTCCGGTTAGCCAAAAGCATAAACTCCTCAACTAACTGATTCGATTCTTTTTGTTCTTTGATATGGGCTCCAATAGGTTTTCCGGTTTCATCCAAATCAAATTTCACTTCCGTGGATTTAAAATTGATTGATCCTTTTTGAAAGCGGTCGCTTCTTAGTTTTTGTGCTATTTTGTTAAGCAAAAGTATTTCAGATGCATACTCCCCTTTTCCGGACTCTATGATTTGCTGTACATCATTATAAACAAAGCGTTTATCAGAACGCGTAAGTGTTTTCCCAAACCATTGGTTATGAACTTTTCCGGTTTCATCCATATCAAAAACAGCCGAAAACGTTAGCTTATCCTCTTCGGGGCGCAAAGAGCAAACTTTATTTGATAACTTTTCCGGGAGCATTGGCACCACACGATCTACCAAATAAACCGATGTGGCTCTTTTAAAAGCTTCTTTATCAAGAGCACTTCCGGGTTGGATATAATGCGAAACATCTGCTATATGAATGCCGATTTGCCACAATCCGTCTGCTGTTTTTTGCACCGAAAGGGCATCATCAAAATCCTTAGCATCCACCGGGTCAATTGTGCAGGTAAATACTTCTCTGAAATCTTTCCGGGTTTTCTTTGCTTTATCAGAAAAGTCCTCCTTGATTTTGTCAGTTTCCGCTAATACCTCCTTGGGGAATTTAAGCGGGAAATCAAATTCCGATAAAATGGAATTCATTTCCACCTCATTATTTCCGGGTGTTCCTAAAATATCAACAATTTCGCCAAAAGGGTTATTCAGGTGGTCCGGCCAGTCTGTAATCCGGGCTATGGCTTTCTGGCCGTCTTTTACTTTGTTTTGTTTTTCTTTGGGGATATAAATATCAACCGGCATGTTTTTGTTGTCGGGAATCAAAAAAGCATAATTGTTGCTCTTATCAACGGTTCCTACAAATTCCGTTTTGTTGCGCTCCAGAATTTTGCGGATTTGTCCTTCCAGTTTTCTGCCCCTGCGTTTAGGAAACAGTTGCACTTCCACCAAATCGCCATGCAAAGCATGATGCGTGTTGTTAAAGGCAATAAAGACATCGTCATCCAGTTCCGTGCTAGACACATAGGCCTTGCCGGTTTGCTTCATGTCTACACGCCCTTTTATCACTGTATTTTTTACTTCCGGGCTCATCTGGTCCGGGTTCAGTTTATACTTTCCCCGCGAAACCGGCACCAAAGCTCCACTGTCGGCCAGGTTATTCAGCATTTGTTTTATCAGGTTTCTGGTAGGCTTATCGCTAATGCCCAGTGCATGAGAAACCTGCCTGAAATTATAGACCTGATACGGATTGTAGGTAAATACGGATAAAACCGTCTTCAAAAATGAATTCGTATTGATATTAGGTTGCTTGTTTTTCTTTTTTCGAGAACTCATGTTAAAAATATTTATGTTTTGCAAAATTAAATGAAAAAAGCGGCGTTATAACAGGCGCAAAAATCCGAAATCTTGCATTTTTTCGTATTTTTGCTTATATTAATGACCGATTTGGAAACCAAAAAAAACAAAAAACGATGTCTGACATAGAAGATAACAAAAATAATCAAACGTCACAACAAGTGCCACCAAAAAAGAATAATAAAAAACTGTTGATATGGATAGTTCTTTTTATCATTGCATTGATAGCTGCTCTTGTGGTAGGATATCTTTACATGAATACTTCATCTGAAGTAAAAGAACTGAAAGAAGATAAACAACAACAAAAAGTCTTTTTTGAACGGGAGCTTGACTCGTTAATGACAGAGCACAACACCGTTAAAAGAGAGTATAACACATTAACGGATTCTTTGGATGCAAAAGACAGCGTCATAAAAGAGAATGCCAAAGAGATACAAGAGCTTTTGGAAACCAAATGGGAATATTACAAAGTACAGAAAAAACTGAGTCAGCTCAGAAAAGTATCCCAGGGATATTTGGTTCAGATCGACTCATTGTATCGCGTCAATAAAGAATTAGAGCTCGAAAACAAAGAAATTAAAAGCAAATACCGTGAAGAGCAGGAGCTAAATCAACGCTTGGGTAAAGAGAAAGAAAACCTGAATAATAAGGTTGAAAAAGCTTCAGTATTGAAGGTTTTTGATATTGATGTAGTTGGCATAAGAAATACGTGGTTTGATAATGAAAAAGAAACTGACAAAGCCCGTCGTACGGATAAAGTGAAGATTTGCTTTACGGTAGAAGAAAATGAGCTGGCAGAAACAGGCGAGAAAACGCTTTACTTCAGGATTGCCGATCCGGCAGGAAAAGTAATTACTCCCTCAGATTCTGAAGCGTACTCTTTTGATTTGGATGATGAAAAGCTTCAGTTTACACTACAAGAAATTATCAATTATCAGGGAGAAAGCTTTAGAAAATGCATCTACTGGCAGAATCCAAATGCGGATGAAAAACTGGAAGAAGGTCAATATACCATTGACATCTATTCTAAAGAGGGAAAACTCTCTCAAACTTACATTGAGTTGCGTTAGGACTCGAAAGCAATAAAAACATACCCCGGAAGGCTTCCCCTCCGGGGTTTTTTATTTCGCTTTCATTTCAGAAATCAGCCATTCAGCATAGCTAAGATCTGAAGGAAGGGTGATTTTTATATTTTCACGGCTGCCCTCAACAAGGTTAATGCTTTCGCCGTAATTCTCTACAACAGAAGCATCGTCTGTAAATTTCTCATCAAAAGCGGTCTGATATGCACTTTTTATCAGCTTGCTGCGAAAAACCTGTGGTGTTTGCACGAGTACATATTCTGACCTGTTTACAATGATAGAGCGAGGTTGTTCTATTTTACGCATGGATTCAGCAACGGAGATAACCGGTATTGCACTTCCAAATCTTTCAGCCATATCAAAACAACGGTTTATTACCGCTTTTGAAACGAGAGGGCGTACTCCATCATGAATAGCTACCAAACTATCATCCTTTATCTTATCCAGTGCATTTTTCACAGAATAAAACCGCTCGGTGCCACCATTTACGATTTGATGCGGAATGTTAAAGTGATGTTGTAGGCAAAGCTCTTCCCATTTCGCTATATGAGATTCCGGCAAAACCAGGAAAACCTGAAATGCCTCTTTCTTAATTGTCTGATAGAATATTTCGAGGGTTCGCATCAAAACCGGTTTCCCGGAAAGCGGCAAGAATTGTTTAGGAAGCCGGCTCTGCATTCGCTTTCCACTACCGCCGGCAACAACAATTACATTTTTCTTTGCAGCCATATCCGGTTTTCAGTTACCAAGTTATTCAGACAGTGTTTCTATAGGATAAGCATGGCATCGCCATATGTGAAAAAGCGGTATTTTTCCTTTACAGCCTCCTCATATGCCTTCATAATGAAGTCATATCCGCCAAACGCCGCTACCATCATCAGCATAGAAGATTGGGGCAGATGCAGGTTTGTTATCATCGAATCCGCTACACTGAATTCATAAGGTGGGAAGATGAATTTATTGGTCCAGCCTTTAAACGGTTTCAGCAAGCCTGAAATCGAAACGGAAGATTCAATGGCCTTCATAGAAGTAGTTCCAACAGCACATACACGGTTACGGCTTTTCTTGGCTGTATTCACCCTTTCTGCAGTGTCTGAATGGATAAACATCTCTTCAGAATCCATTTTATGTTTTGTGAGGTCTTCTACATCTATTCCTCTGAAATTTCCAAGACCGGCATGCAATGTGATTTCGGCAAAAGAAACGCCTTCCAGCTCCAACCTTTTCATAAGTTCGCGGCTGAAATGCAGACCGGCACTAGGTGCTGCTACGGCGCCTTCGTGTTTGGCATAAATGGTTTGATATCGCTCCCGGTCTTCCGGAATAATACCCCTGATGCGTTGCAATTCTGAAGGGATAGGTGTTTTTCCTAAGGTTTCAATCGTTTTTTTAAAGTCTTCATACGGTCCGTCGAATAAAAACCGTAAGGTCCGGCCCCGGGAAGTAGTGTTGTCAATAACCTCTGCAACTAATGAATCATCTTCTCCAAAATAAAGTTTATTGCCAATACGGATTTTCCTTGCCGGGTCAACTAAAACATCCCACAGGCGCGACTCAGGGTTGAGCTCACGAAGCAGAAATACGGTGATCTTGGCTCCGGTTTTTTCTTTTTCTCCGGTTAAAAGTGCCGGAAAAACTTTAGTGTTGTTGATCACAAAAACATCTCCCTCACCAAAGTAGTTTACTACATCCCTAAACATTTTATGCTCAATAGTTTGTTTTTCTCTGTTGAGCACCATTAACCTGGATTCATCTCTGTCCTTAGGTGGTTCGGATGCAATTAACTCCTTCGGCAAGTCATATTTGAATTCTGAAAGCTTCATAAAATCAAGTCATTAAACGGTTTATACCACGCCTGAAAAATGACTGCAAAAGTAATAAATAATTCACTCATTTGCAAGCCATTTCTTTTTGATACAACGACCGGCGTGCGACTGGTTGACAACGTATGAGAATTGAAAATTATTGTATAAGATTAAATTTATTAGAAAAATTGAAAAACCTCATGTAGGTTATTAATCGTGTAGTCTGGTTTTTCATCCTGTATATCAGGCTTTTCTTTTTTAAATTTCCCGCGTTGCAACCAGCATGTTTTCATCCCGGCCAGGTTGGCGCTATGGATTTCCTGTTTGATTCGATCGCCTATAACAAGACATTTCTCCGGATCCACCTGCATTTTTTGGCTTAATTCCACAAAATGCTCAGGCTCTTTGTTGCCAGATAAAACTAAGGTTTCTTCAAAATAAGAATGCAGGTCCAGGCTGGCGATTAACTGCTCACGATCTCCGGAGGATGTCACACTCAACAATGCCATTTTAATGCCGCGCTTTTTTAATGAATTAAGTAACCGGCGAGCTCCTTCCATTAAGTTTTCCTTTTCGGGATCATATAGCGTACGGTTAAAATCGAAAATGACCGCTTTTACATTATCCGGAGTTTTTTGAAGCGCAATTGCTTCAAATAAATCATCAAGAAGCCAGGCATCTTTCACATCAAAATTTCCAGACCGTGTTCGCCTTAAAGATACAAGGCAGGCTCCGTTGTTCAGCGCTTTGCCAAAATCATGAGCTAACGAGCGAATATAAGTTCCTTTGCTGCATATTACTTTGAAATCAACATAAGGCCAGTAAATCCTTGTAATTGAAAAGTCGTTAATAAAAACCTCACGTTCCTGAAGTTCTACCTCTTCATTTTTGCGGGCATATTTGTAGGCTCTTTTTCCGTCTATTTTTTTAGCTGAAAATACCGGCGGAAGTTGTTTTTGCATTCCAGTAAACTTAGCAGCAATATTATGGAGTCGATCCCCGGAAAGGTTCTCTAATGAATGCGTTTTTGATGTTTCGGTTTCCAGATCATATGAAGGTGTTTCTCTTCCAAGTTCTATGGTGCCCGTGTATTCTTTTTCCTCAGCCTGGAATTGATCTACTTGCCGGGTTTTTTTCCCGGTGCAAACAATCAATAATCCTGTAGCCAATGGATCTAATGTTCCGGCATGACCTACTTTGATCTTACGCATATGAAGATGATGCCTGATTTTATAACGGATCTTGTTTACTACATCAAAAGAGGTCCAGTGGAGAGGTTTATCCACGAGCAGAACTTCACCTTCGGGAAAATTAAAAGTTCGTTCTTTCATAAAAGAGTTTGGTATAAAAAGTATCAATTTTATTACTAAATGACGTATGCCGATTATCAGAATGCTAATAAACCCGTATTTTCAGAATTAAATTATTGATTTTCGTACTATTAACTTAGAAACATACAAACTTATTAAACTGAACTCATCAATATCAGGCCACGTAATAGATGATAATGGAGGCTGTACCCACTAAAGAACAGTAAATTGCAAAGTAAATCAGTTTTCCCTTTTTCACGATGTTAATCATCCACCGGCAGGCTATCAGCCCGGAAATAAAAGCTGCCAGAAAACCCACAACTAAAGGCAATACTCCACTTTCCACTTTCAATTCTCCGGCTTTATCAGCAATATCTAAAATGTTAGCCCCGATAATGGGCAACAAAACCATAAGAAAGGAAAAACGGGCAACATTTTCTTTCTGATTACCCAGCAGCAGTCCGGTTGCAATGGTGAAGCCTGAACGCGATATACCTGGAATTACGGCAAAAGCCTGCGACACTCCGATTATAAAAGCGTCCTTGAACGACACTTTTTTTGCACGTGGCCGGGCATAATACGTAAAAGCCAATAGGATTGCCGTAAGCAACAACATAAAACCTACAAGAAGCAAATTCCCAGTAAAGAGGCCTTCTACCTGTTCTTTAAAAAAAATTCCGACAATCAGCACAGGGATCATGGATATCAGGATTTTCACAACATACTGCATATTTTCATCCCACTTAAAACGAAAAAACCCTACTATAATTTGTGCGATATCGTTTCTGAAAACAACAATCGTACTCAGCACAGTAGCGCCATGCACCACAACAGTAAAAAGGAGGCTCTCTTCCACGTTTATGTTCATGGCCACTTTGCTAAGCTCCAGATGCCCACTGCTGCTAACAGGCAAAAACTCGGTGAGCCCCTGGATAAGGCCCATTATTAAAGCTTCTAACCAATTCATGGGATCTGTTTAATCGGATTTTATCATGATAGCGAAGATCTCGACAGTAAAGCCCGCCAAAACCAAAATCGGAGCCAGCGTGAGTCTTTGAAAATTAAAAATATCATAACTAAACTCGTTGGGGTTATCGCTTCCTCCGCCAATCATTAAGATATATCCTAAAAACAGAAGGCCCAACCCGATAAACATCATGATATAATTCTTTTTCCCAAAAGCATATTTGCCGGATTCCACAGGCCTTTTTTCTTGAGTTTTTTGATTCTTTGAAGATGTTGCCATATGTTTATTGATATAATTTGTCGTTTTTAATATTTAAATATTTTCTGACTGCAAAGTAAGTAGAAATCCACGAAATAAACAGTCCGGCCACTAAAACGCCTCCCGCAATGATGCCATAAACATCCATATGAGATAAATCCAGAATTTCCGGAATGCGGCTTTGGGCCATAAAAATCAGTGCGCCCATCAATAAAATAGTAATCAGAGCGCCAAAAAAACCATAAAACAGGCCTTGCTTCAAAAATGGCCGCCGTATAAACCCTTGCGTTGCTCCAACAAGCTGCATGGTCCTGATTAAAAATCTTCGCGAATAAACAGCTAACCGAATGGTATTGTTTATCAGGGCAAAGGCTATAAGCATCAGTAAAACGCTAAATATCATCAAAATAATACTTAACTTTTCAATATTGTCATTGATGGTTTGCACCATTGATTCCTGGTAGCTAACTTCTTTAACAGCGCTGTTTCTCATCAGGTTTTGTTCAATTCTTTTCAGGCTGTCGCTGCGGGCATATGCGGCATGGAGCCTGACATCAATAGTGGGAGATAACGGATTGTAACCCAAAAACCCGATGAAATCCTCCCCAAGTTCCTGCTTTAAGTCTTCTGCAGCTTCTTCTACGGACGTGTGCTTTGCATGCTTTACAAAATCACGAACTTCCAACCTTTTCTTAAAACGGATGACTTCCATTTCGTCTACATCATTGTTCATCGTTATGGTGAACCCGATATTCTCGCGCACGTATTCCGAAACTTTTTGCGCATGCAAAATGATTGTGGCAAGCACTCCCAGCACAAACAACACCATAGTAATACTCATCAGCGTAGTAATGTGTGCGCTTTTCAGTTTTCGCTTGTAATACCGGTCTTCCGTCTTGGGCATGCATTTTATTTTTCGGGGCTAAATTAACAAAAATAATGCATCAGTGAATCATTACTTTAGCTATTCTGGTTTTACAGATCGTTTCAAAGTTAATAGCGTCACTTCCGGCGGGCAGTTAAAACGTACGGGCATGCCCGAAACCCCACAACCACGACTTGTATAGCCAAGCATGTTTTTGTAATTCCATAGGCCAGACACATACTCATTTCCTTCAAACTGGTGCGTGAGCAAAGCCTTTCCACCCGGTAAGCATATCTGTCCACCGTGAGTATGGCCTGATAAATAAAGCCGGTAGCCGTTCGCTGCCGCGTAATCTCTTAGTTCACTTGTATGCACTAACGCAATTTTAAAAGCCTTAATATTTCTTTCTAATGAAATAAGCGCTTGCTCGGAAAAATAGTAATACGGATCATCCGTGCCGGTAACGACTATTTTTTGTCCCTCTTTTTCGAGTAGTGCTGATTCATTAACCAATAAATTTATACCAACGGCATGCTCATACTCAGCCATCAAATACGTATCATGGTTTCCCAGTACGGCCCACTTGCCAAATTCCGGGTTGATTTCATCTGCCAGCCGTTTCATTGGTTTGATAATGCTGCGAAATGAACCGCTTGTGCCTTTTCGGTAATCGCCTGTGAAAAAAGCCACATCATACTTTTTTCCTTTTAATGCTTTCAGGATATTCTCTTCATGACCGGGTAAAGCGTCGATGTGTAAATCCGTAAGATGCAGTATCGTAAACCCATCAAAAACCTCAGGAAGGTCTTCATAGTATACGGTAACGTGCTCCGTTCTGACTTCGGTGGCATTTTTCAGGCCTTTTTTATAAAGCCCTGTTATTTTTAAACCCCATTTAAATATCGATAAAAGTTTCTCAAAAGTGCTCCAATGGCTTCGGGTTTTTTTCCCACTCCGCTTATATTTATGTTTTCCTGCCTCTAATGAAGCCCTGATGGCTGCCCATATAATTCTTCTGTCGTGCTGACCGGAATCTTGTATACGTTCTGCTTTCATTCAGTGTGATTTTTAACGAAAGATAACAAAAATATTACAACAAGCGCTGTTTTTAATGCATTCCAACCCAATTTAGGAATTGTTGCATTTCATCTCACCTGTTCAATGAATTGCTTACAATTTCTTTATCGTGAGCGAGAATCGCTCAATTTGGGTTCCATTTCCCTGAATGCTTCAATTTACATACCGAGTAAGCAACTTATTCTTATCCTACTGAAAATTTTCTTAGCTCTAAAAGTTGTTTTTCGGTTAGCCCTTCCGGGTGATATCCGCTTTGAAGACAACTAAAAAACACTTGCAGCGATTTGGCAACCATTTCTTGTTTATCTAAAGCTTCATGCAGAGTCCTTCCAACAGCAAAACAACCATGTTTTTCCCATAGCACAACATCAAAATCCCCAAATTTTTTGGCCGTAGCTTTTCCTATTTTTTGCGAGCCCGGCAATTCATAAGGAATAACTCCTACACCCGAAGGAAGAAAAGTCGTCATTTCGGGCTGCATCGCTTTCAAAACAGCGTTCAGTTTTTCCTCGGATTTAAATTCCGGATGATGGGTTGCAATGACAGCTTCGGTCATATGTGTATGCAAAACTGCTTTATAGGGTTTACCAGCAGCTTTTAAATGATTATGTATTTCAAGATGCGCAGGGGTTTCTGAAGAGGGTTTCGCTTTCGCGGATATCGGATCGCTGCCAAAACACTGATATCTGTTGCCATCTTCTGAAATACGCAACAGGCAATAACCGTCTTCAGAACCTTCAGCAAGTGTTCGCATGCGACTCCCGGAAGTGGAAATAAGCAAAACCTGGCCGCCAATCTTAGGGAAGGAATCAGCAGCAGGGAGCGTTTCAGATTGTGTTAATGCTTTCAAGCTGTTCGGCTTGATTACTTCAGTGATATTCCAGGAAAAATTTCCGGAAGTGGCTTCCCCCCATCCGTTTCGCAAAACGGCTTTCGCTACTAGACTGATTTCCTTTTTAAAGGATATAATTTCATTTAAGTTCATGTTCTTTTCTTTTGAAAAAAAGACTGAAGCAGTTGTTGTGATTCCTCTTCAAGCACACCGGCAGCTAATTTTGTAGAAGGATGCAGCACCTTTCCGGCATGAACCCGGAACCCTCGCTTTTCATCAGATGCCGCATACACAATCCGCCCAATCTGAGACCAGTAAAGTGCACCAGCACACATCGTGCACGGCTCCAGTGTTACATACAATGTGCAATCTTGCAAATATTTTGAACCCAAATAATTCATGGCTGCCGTTAGAGCCTGCATCTCAGCATGTGCGGTAACATCCGTAAGTCGCTCTGTGGCATTACTTGCTTTCGCTACAACCTGATTGTTGCAAACCACAATGGCTCCAACAGGCACCTCGTCTTGCTCAAAAGCATATTCAGCTTCTTTAAGTGCCTGTCGCATAAACGCTTCATCAGTATATAAAGATATGGTCATAAAATATTTTTCCGGTAGCACGAAAGTAATAATAATCTAACCGGCTGCCGTTCTGAATAAGATAATTGTTAATGAAAACTAAAAAAACGCAAGCCAGAATATTTGCTTTTTATTGATTTCCCAGTGTTTTAGAATTAAAGTAATTTTCCCGGGCGCAAAATATTAACAAGAAGAAGGGATGGTTTTTAATTATTTCTTTTAATAATTGGCTAAAAGTTAGTAAAATTGCAATCTCAAATTGTGAAAAATTTAACGTTATCCGATGAATCAGGAAAAAGGTAGAAAATTCACATTCATATTGCTCCTAATGGTGGGGTTGCTTTACCATCCGAATCTTCACGCAGCTGGAGGAGGTGGCGATGAAGACTTCAATGCCGGGAAAATGATTTTAGGTCACATTGTTGACGAGTATGGTTGGCATATAGCAGATTATAAAGGCACACCGATAACACTGGATTTACCGGTTATTCTTTATGACGAAGGCGAATGGCATATTTTCAGCAGCGGCAAGTTTCATCACGGTCATGATTCTTACAAAGGATACATGATTGCAGATAAAGGAATAAATAAAGGCAAAATAGTAAAAACCATTCCCGGTACTATGAAAGAGGATAAGGAGGCGGGACTGCCTGTAGACCTCTCCATCACCAAGAATGTTGCAGCCATGTTTTTCAGTGTAATCCTGCTTATATGGCTTTTCCTGTATGTCGCTAAGCGTTATAAAAAACATACTTACGAAGCTCCAAAGGGAATTCAATCATTACTGGAGCCTTTAATTCTTTTCGTACGTGATGATATCGCCAAATCCTCTATTGGCGAAAAGCACTACAGAAAATTTATGCCATACTTATTAACGGTATTTTTCTTTATATTCACCAACAACCTGTTGGGTCTTGTGCCCATTGCCCCCGGAGGGGCTAATGTTACGGGGAATATTGCAGTAACAATGGTACTGGCCCTGTTTACATTTGTTATCACTAATGCCGGAGGCACAAAAGGCTATTGGAAACATATTTTTGATACCCCGGGCGTTCCCTGGTTTTTGAAACTACCCGTGCCTTTAATGCCGCTAGTGGAGATTCTGGGTATTTTCACAAAGCCATTTGCTTTGCTTGTTCGTTTGTTTGCAAACATTACAGCCGGACACATTGTAAAACTGGGTTTTGTTAGTTTGATTTTTATCTTCAGCAACGTTAAACCGGAAGTGGGTTTAGCCGTAACTCCGTTTTCAGTATTGTTGGGAGTATTTATCAGTATGCTTGAATTGCTGGTAGCATTTATTCAGGCTTATGTTTTTACGCTATTATCAGCGTTGTTTTTCAGTATGTCACAAGAAGAAGCTCATTAAAATCACGTAATATAAATTTAAACGTAGCATTATGGAAACCTTAGCTATTTTATTGCAAGCAGCAGAAGCTTACGCTCCCTTCGCATATTTGGGAGCCGCTATCGGAGCATCGATAGTTGTAATTGCTGCCGGATTCGGAATTGGTAAAATCGGTAAAAGCGCCGTTGAATCAATTGCCCGTCAGCCAGAAGCTGCCGGTGACATCCGCGCAAGTATGATTGTTTCTGCAGCCCTTATTGAAGGTGTTGCCTTCTTTGCAATTGTTATTTGTTTGCTGATTGTAGTATTGTAAAACCTCAATCAGCTTCTCCGGTCTTTCATTGGCGGTTGGCCTGAAAGACCGGAGTTTTAAATAAAAAAAATGAGATTATGGAACTGATATATCCTGGTATAGGTCTGGTATTTTGGTCTACCGTTATTTTCGGTGTTTTGTTGTTTATTTTGGGGAAATTTGCCTGGAAACCCATTATGAACTCTCTGCATGAGCGGGAGCAGTCAATTGAAGAAGCGCTGCGGTCTGCTGAAAAGGCGCAGGAAGAAATGAAACAACTGAAAGCCGACAATGAAAAAATGATTCAGGAAGCCCAGCAAGAGCGAAACCAGATTTTAAAAGAAGCCCGCGCCCGTAAAGACGAGCTCTTGGATGAAGCCAGGCAAGAAGCCCAGCAAGAGCGCAAAAAAATTCTGGACACAGCAAAAAAAGAAGTACGTCAGGAAAAAGATGCTGCTGTAGACGACCTGAAGAAGCAATTAGCCGGCTTTTCGATAGATATTGCAGAAAAAATACTGAGAGAAAAACTGGCAGGCGACAAAGAGCAGGAAAAACTGGTAGAAAAATATTTAGAAGATATCAAATTCAATTAATCGATTTTGATGTTTTGGAAAAACGATAAAACATGAAAATTATCAAAGTCGCTCATCGATATGCCAAAGCGCTATATGACTTTGCTGAGGAAAATAAAGCTCAGGACAAAGTGTTTGACGACATGTTGCTGGTGCGGAAAACGGTAGCTCATAAAGAATTTAAAAATATGATGGCGAGCCAGGTGATTCCGGCAGCCAAAAAAGTAGCGGCTATAGAAGCGGTATTTGAAAATAAAATTCAAGCGCTGACGCTGGCCTTTTTAAAACTTATTGTTATGAAAAACCGTGCTCAGGCTGTTCCGCAAATCAGTGTGCAGTATGAGCTGATCTATAACATCAAAAACAACATTCTGGCTACTGAAATCGAAAGCGTGGTTGCACTCAATAAAGATATCAGGCAGCAGGTTCTGAATGCACTAAAGGAACAAACCAAGGCAAGTAAAGTAGACCTGACCGAAAAAGTAAATGAAGAACTTATCGGGGGGTTTGTGCTGAGATTTGATAACCAGCAATATGATGCAAGCATCAAAAAGCAACTTAATGAATTAAGAAAATCATTGACATAGAAACGACAGGAAAAAATAAAATACAATGGCAGAAATAAAACCATCAGAAGTATCTGCAATCCTCAGACAACAGCTCTCCGGCTTTAAAAGCGAAGCGGAGCTCGAAGAGGTAGGCACCGTTTTGGAGGTAGGTGACGGCATTGCCCGTGTTTACGGATTGAACAACGCTCAGGCCGCCGAAATTGTGGAATTTGAAGATTCGCCTCTGAAAGGCATTGTGCTAAACCTGGAAGAAGATAACGTAGGTGTGGTATTGCTGGGTGAAGCTGAAAAAATCCAGGAAGGGCATACAGTAAAACGAACCGGACGGATCTCTACAATTAATGTGGGAGAACCGCTCTTAGGAAGAGTGATCAACACCCTGGGGCAGCCTATCGATGGTAAAGGCCCCATTGAAGGAGACGTGTTCGAAATGCCGATGGAACGTAAAGCGCCGGGCGTAATCTACCGCCAGCCAGTTAACCAGCCATTGCAAACCGGGATTAAACCTATCGATTCCATGATCCCGATTGGAAGAGGCCAGCGTGAGTTGATTATTGGCGACCGCCAAACCGGTAAGACTTCCATTGCTGTTGATACCATCATCAATCAAAAAGAAAATTACGAAAAAGGCGACCCCGTTTATTGTATTTATGTTGCTGTAGGTCAAAAAGGCTCTACGGTAGCCCAAATCGCTAAAACATTACAGGATAACGGCGCCATGGATTATACGGTAATCGTATCGGCTACTGCTGCTGATCCCGCTGCCATGCAGTTCTATGCTCCTTATGCCGGAGCTGCCATTGGTGAATATTTCAGGGACACAGGCCGGCATGCCCTGGTCATTTATGATGACTTATCGAAGCAAGCTGTAGCCTATCGCGAAGTATCTCTCTTGCTTCGCCGCCCCCCAGGACGGGAAGCATATCCGGGAGATGTGTTTTATCTGCACTCGCGCTTGCTGGAGAGAGCAGCGAAAATTATCAGCGATGAAAAAGTAGCAAAAAGCATGAATGACCTGCCTAAGCCTTTGCAGGATAAAGTTAAAGGCGGTGGCTCGCTTACGGCGTTACCTATTATTGAAACTCAGGCCGGCGACGTATCATCTTACATTCCAACCAACGTGATTTCCATTACAGATGGTCAGATTTTCCTGGAGTCGGACTTGTTCCTCTCGGGCGTGCGTCCGGCTATTAATGTAGGGATATCGGTATCGCGTGTAGGTGGAAGCGCACAAATAAAGTCTATGAAAAAAGTGGCCGGAACGCTTAAACTCGACCAGGCTCAGTTCAGAGAGCTCGAAGCGTTTGCGAAGTTCGGGTCTGACCTCGATAAAGCTACACAATCGGTCCTTGACAAAGGACGCCGGAATGTGGAAATCCTTAAGCAAGGGCTGAACCAGCCGATGAAAGTAGAACACCAGGTAGCCATTATTTTCTGTGGTACAAAAGGTTTACTCAAAGCAGTTCCCATAAATAAAGTTCGTGAGTTTGAATCGGATTTCCTCAATGTGATGGAAGATCAGCATCGTAAAGTATTGGATGTGCTGGCAGACGGTAAACTTACGGATGAAGCTACCGAAACCATGGCTAAAGTTGCTAAAGAAGTGGCATCTAAGTTTTCAGAAAAAGAAGCATAAAAGTTTTTCCCGATGGCGAATTTAAAAGAAGTACGAACACGTATTGAATCGGTAAAATCAACCCGGCAAATCACAAGCGCTATGAAGCTTGTAGCAGCTTCAAAGTTACGTAAGGCACAGAATGCCATCATGGCGCTGAGGCCTTATGCAAACAAGCTGCAGGAAATCATGGGTAATGTGGGTGACAGCATCAGCACGGATGAGCAACCCTATTTACAAAAGCGGGAAAAAGAGCATGTCCTTATTGTTGTTTTTACATCAAATAAAGGATTATGTGGCGCATTCAATACAAACGTAATTAAACACACCGCAAGTTATATTCAGGAAAAATACCCTTCACTACTTAAAGAAGGAAAGGTAAACCTGATGACAATCGGGAAGAAAGCCACGGAATATTTCAAAAAAAACAACTATAATGTTGTTGAAAACCATGATCACATTTATGACGAGTTAAGCTTTGCAAAGGCCTCTGAAATTGCAGAGGTTATTATGGATGCTTTCAAAAACAAGAACTATGATCATGTAGATATGATCTATAACAAGTTTATTAATGCCGCCTCGCAAGAAGTAACCACAGAGCAGTTTCTGCCATTGGAAAGTATCCATGATGACCAGGAGAAAGCCGACGAGATCATGGATGATGACATTAACTATGACGAAGATTACGAAGAATACATTTTTGAGCCGGACAAAAAAACCATTACGGAAGAAGTCATCCCGAAAACGTTGAAAATTCAATTTTATAAAGCTTTGCTTGACTCCAATGCTTCTGAGCACGGAGCCCGTATGACTGCAATGCATCAGGCTACCGAAAACGCAACAAGCCTGGTTAAAGAATTGCAGTTATCATACAACAAAGCCCGTCAGGAAGCCATTACAAATGAAATTCTTGAGGTTACCACAGGAGCTGAAGCATTAAAAGGTTAATTAATTGTAAGAACATGTTTGTGTATTGAACAAGTTATTCCTGAAATGATTTCTATTGGTAGACAGTAAAACTTGTTTCACTTTTAAAAAAGGAAAAAACTATGATTAAAGAAAATGTAGAAAAACAACTGAATAACCAGATTAAAAATGAGGAGCATTCCTCCCGTATTTATTTAGCAATGGCCTCATGGTGCGAGGTAAAAGGATACAACGGAGCTGCAGAATTCCTCTATGCACAGGCCGAAGAAGAAAAAGAGCATCAGCTTAAGATGGTTCATTATGTAAATGACCGTGGAGGACATGCAAAAATGATGGCCTTAGAACAGCCTGATGAAGATTATGGCGATATCGTCTCTCTTTTTGAAAAAGTATTGGCACATGAAGAGTTTATAACCGGCGAAATCAACAAGTGTTATGAAGTAGCATTGGAAGCTAAAGACTATAACACAGCGCAATTCCTGCAATGGTATATCGAAGAGCAGGTAGAAGAAGAAAGCACAATGAATACCATTCTTGATAAAATCAAACTGGCCGGCGACTCTAAGGGAGGCATTTTCCATATTGACAAAGAACTGGAAAACATGGCCGCAGCCAGGCCGGAAACCTCAGGAGAAGAATAAAAGCATTTTTTCTTTTTGTGTAAAACCCCGAAAAATCATTCGGGGTTTTTTTATGGCCGTATTTTTCTTGCTTAAAACAAATCCTTATCAAAATTTCAACAATCAAACATGTTATCTGTTACCATTTTTATTACAACATATAAACCAAAACAGATTTTATTATGCGAAACCTGAATAAAGCCTTTTCATTTATTTTTATGTTGTCTGTTAGCTTTTTATGGGCTTGTGATAACGATGATGATGAAAATACAGAAAACCCGTTTGCAATTAAAGGACACTGGCAAATGCAAAGCAACCAAAACGATGTGGATTTGCTCATTTTTGCTGATTCTACATTTCATGTGGATGTGCTTGCCACAGACAGTGTTGAAGTAGAAGGGCGGCTGGAGCTGACAAATTCAGAGATTACATTTATAAACGTACAGGGTACGGATGAAGTATCCTCTGATCCTACCCCGGGTATTTACGAATACTCAATAGAGGCAGACACTTTGCTTACTTTCTCTGAGATTGATGATCCGCTGGAGCGCCGGTCCGGTTTCTTATCCAATAACTGGATCAGGAGGCCTGAGGCAAAATAAAGTAGCTTGTCCGGGGTTGGAAAATTGCGCTTACGCAACGGTAGAAAACCTACCAGCCTCTTTTTACGGCAGTATCGAGCATTTCATACCATTCCCGGCCGAATTTGCGAATAAGCGCATCTTTCACGAATTTATAAATGGGTACCTGGAGTTCTCTTCCCAGAGTACATGCCGGGTTGCATATCTTCCATTTATGATAGTTTGCCGTAAGCTGCCCGCTGCGCAGCTTACCAATGCGAACCGGGTATAAATGACATGAAATGGGTTTGCGAAAGGCAGTAGCGCCGGCTTCATAAGCTCTTTCAATTCCACAAGAAGCAATGCCGCTAGTGTCAAATACTGTATAGGCACATTCTTTACCCTCTACAAGTGGCGTTACGTCATCGCCATCAGAATCCTCCACAGCAACACCTTGCTTTTCAACAGCAGCCTTGCCCTTTTCAGTAAGATAAGGCAGAATTTTATCTATTTCCCTTTGCAGGATGTTTATTTCATCTTCTTCTACAGGCGCCCCCGCATCACCCTCAACGCAGCATGCTCCCCTGCAGCTTTTTAAATCGCAAACAAAATGCTCCTGCACAATTGCATCAGAGACCAGAATATTATTTATATCGTACATTATTGTCGAGTTTTTTGCTTTCGCGAAAATAGCCAATTTAATTTACAGCAAAGGGGTTAAATCCCCGAAATACAAATAGAGAAGATGCTGAATTGTTGGATAGGCAAAAGGTCTGGTATAGGCAAACAGCCGATGCACACACAAGGGATGGAAACCCTGCAGATGGAGAGATTTCATCTACCTTCTCCAGAAAGCCGGAGATAAGATAATCAGCACGGTAAACAATTCAAGCCGGCCCAATATCATCAGGAAAGATAAAAACCATTTCCCGCCAAGGGGAATACCTGCATAGTTTTCTACAGGTCCCACACCACCTATACCGGGGCCAATGTTCCCAAGGGTAGCCGCAGCAGACCCGATTGCAGTTTCATAATCCAAACCCATCGAAGACATAATTAAGGTGCTGGTGGCAAAGATGATTAAGTAAATAACAAAGAAAGCCATGATGTTATACATCACATTGCCGGGCACAGCTCTGCCATTGAACCTGACGGGAATTACAGCGTTCGGGTGAATAATCCGTTTTAGTTCTAAAAAACTGTTTTTCAGGATTAATAGCTGTCGCATAATTTTGATGCCACCGCCTGTACTCCCGGCGCTTCCTCCGGTAAACATTAAAAGAAATATCAGCATCCATAAAAATCCGGGCCAAAGAAGATAGTCTGAGGTAATAAAACCGGTTGTAGTAACAATAGCAACGACCTGAAAGAGTGCATCCCTGATGGCTTTTTCAACAGGCATTCCCGCATTAAAAATCAACACCAAGGAAATAATCAATGAAGCCAAGGCCAACAAGCCTAAGTAATATCTATACTCTTCATTCTGGAATACTTCTTTCAGTTTTCCGTGTAAAGCAAGATAATGAAGCGTAAAATTGGTTCCGGCCAAAAGCATAAAAACAAGAATGACATATTGAATATAGGGAGAAAAAGCAGCAATGGAAGCATCTCGTGTAGAGAATCCTCCTGTAGCCATCGTAGCAAAAGCATGCGAGAGTCCGTCAAACAAATCCATCCCTCCAAGCATCAGCAAAAGCGTTTCCACGAAAGTGAGCAAAACATAAATGCCCCATAACCTTTTGGCTGTAGCCGTTATCCGCGGATGAAGCTTATCTGGTGTAGGTCCGGGCACTTCCGCTACAAACAACGACATACCTCCTATTCCAAGTACAGGCAATATGGCGAGGGACAAAACAATGATACCCATACCGCCAATCCAATGCGTTAGGGCGCGCCAGAAAAGCAAACCTTTAGAGACGCCTTCAATATCTGTAAGTATGGTAGCTCCTGTTGTTGTAAATCCGGAAACCGTTTCAAAAAAGGCATCAGCGTAGTTTGCCACCCCGGAAAAAAAAAGTGGTAAGGCCCCGAAAACAGATATAATCACCCATGAAAAGCTAACAATAATGTAGCCCTCTCTTTTGCTCATGGTTTTCGGGGCTTTCCGGAAAATCAAAAATAATGACAATCCCAAGAAGACAGTTATGGCACCCGATAACAGCAGCGGCCAAAAGTCCATTTCCGGAACAAACAGCTTAATCGCATTAAGGTCAGGTTCCTGGAAATGTATGGAAAATGGCAGCGAAAGGAACATAAAAACCCCTTCAAGTATTAATAGAATACCTATGATCTTGCCAATTATGGGATAATTTATTGCTGAACGCATAAGCTTTTACTTAAACAGCGCTGTAACTTTTTGCACGGCTTTAGGCAGGGCAAAAACCACTACCTTATCGCCGGCTTTAATCTGGAAATCGCCCACAGCAATGTATCCCTCTTCACCTCTTACAATGCCGCCTATAATGGCTCCTTTAGGCATTTTGAGGTTTTTAATGGGTTTTCGCGTTACTGGCGTTCCTTCTTTCACCACAAATTCCAGTGCATCTGCATCCACGCTGCTAAGGCACTTGATGTCTGTAACCTGAGCATCCAGCGTAAATCGTGTAATGTAACTGGCTGTAATGAGTTTCTTATTGATGATGGTGTCTATTCCAATGCGCTGAGCTATATCGATATAATCTACATTCTCAATAAGCGGAATTACTTTGGGTACGCCAAATTTCTGCGCCAGCAGACAGGCAAATATGTTGGTTTCAGAATTATCTGTAGTAGCCACAAAAGCATCCATTTTACGGATACCTTCTTCTTCCAGCAGGTTTACATCTCTTACATCCCCGTTAATGACCAGCGTATTGCGGATAGAGTCTACGAGCTTGTCTGTACGCTCTTTATCAATTTCAATCATTTTTACATTAACCTGCTTTTCGAGCTCGCGGGCTGTTTTCCGGCCAATGCGTCCACCGCCAATGATCATCACATTGTTGATGTCGATTTTTCGTTTTCCTCCAAGCTTTAGTACTTCGCTAATGCCATTAGGGCGAGTGATAACATAAGCCAAATCCCCTTCTTCAAAATGATCGTCTCCGGTAGGAATAATCGTTGTGCTTTGCCGGTGAATGGCGATACAGCGAAAATCCAATTTTGGATATTCCTTAGCGATTTGGTTTAAGGTTTTGCCTAATACCAAGGCTTTTTTATCGAGTTTAATAAGGTAAAGCGAGAGCTTTTTTTCTGAAAATTCTATGATTTCTGTAGCCGCACTCTCCGTCATAAGCTTGAGGATTTCACGGGCTGCAATAAGTTCAGGAGCTACCAGCTCATCAATCCCCATTTCCTTAAACCTCGCCACGTTATGTGGTGCACGATATTCCACATTGTTGATGCGGGCTATTGTCCGCTTAGCGCCCAACTTTTTACCCAGCATGCAGGTTACAATATTTACTTGTTCATCATGCAAAACGGAAATCAACAGGTCTGCCTTATCTACATGCGCACGTTCCAATACACGCACCGAAGTAGAATTTCCGGCTATAGTCATGACATCCATTTGAGATTCCAGCATCTTCAGCAATTCAGAATGAGGGTCCACAATGGTAATATCATGGTTTTCTGACTCGAGCATTTTAGCGAGATAAAAGCCAACTTCACCGTCACCTGCTATTATAATGTGCATAATGATTTTTTTAAAATTACCTGCGAAAAAAATAACCTTACCTGTAAAGCCACAAACCTACTATTAAATTTTGAATTGGTATGGTTTTGACTGGCTTTTTAACACGGATGTGCCTTTAATCAAACGTTTAACGAAAACTTGTCCCAGTCCAGGCCTACTTTAAATTTCTCACGGAAATTCAGCAGTTCTTCGTAAGAAAGGGTGGCTGTAATGGCTTCTTCGCGATGGTCAGAAGCCGCTTTCATGATCCTTCCTTTTGCATCAATGAAAGCCGTGCCTCCGGAATATTCCAAATCCTTGCCGTCAACACCTACACGATTCACACCCAACACATAAGCCTGGTTTTCTATAGCACGGGCTTTTAACAGGATATCCCATACCTCGCGGCGTGGGGCCGGCCAGTTCGCTATGTAAAATGAAACATCATACTCATACATGCCATCCTGGAAAACATTTTTACTCCATACAGGAAAACGCAGGTCATAACACACCAGAGGTCTTATTTTCCAGCCTTTTAACGTTACCAGTAAGGATTTTTCACCTGCTGTAAATCGATGGTGCTCTCCTCCCATCCTGAAGAGGTGGCGCTTATCATAAGTCAGGTAAAAACCATTTGGCTGCATCCATACAAGCCGGTTAAAATAATCATTTCCATCCTGAACGATAAAACTTCCGGTTATAACGGCTCCGGTTTCACGGGCTGTTTTTTGCAGCCAGCGGAAAGTAGGTCCTTTGATGGTTTCAGCTACTTCTTTGGGTTTCACTGTAAAACCTGTATTAAACATCTCAGGCAATACAATTAAATCCGGCTGTTCTTTCAGGTTTGCTATGCGCTTATCAAAGGCCTGCAAATTCTTGTCTGCATTTTCCCAATGCAGCGTTGATTGGAATAATGTTACTGTTAAATCCTGCATAAAATAGAGGTTGCTTTATCAATGGTTTCAGTTTTTTTAGCAAAACAAAAACGCAATTGGTTACGATTTATTTTTTGATGATAAAAAGGCGACATGGGAATTGCCGCGATGCCATAATTTTTAATGAGATGCTCGGCAAAGTCGGTTTCGGGCATGTCTGATATTTCGCTGTAGTCAAGTACCTGGAAGTATGTTCCCTTAGCGGGGATGGGTTTAAACCGGCTTGTAGCTGTTTTTTCCAGGAAATAGTCACGTTTTTGCTGGTAAAAAGGCGACAATCCACTAAGGTCATGGCGCTCCAGGTAATCTGCAATAGCATG
The DNA here is from genome assembly GCA_051747665.1 of Bacteroidota bacterium. Classification (GTDB taxonomy): domain Bacteria; phylum Bacteroidota; class Bacteroidia; order Bacteroidales; family JAIPAH01; genus JAIPAH01. Next base: position 27,971 of record JBNJGK010000016.1, read on the forward strand.
CTGAACAGGCGTATTAACCGCAAAGACAACAAACTGATGCAATTTTCTGAATTCCTTCATCAGGAAAGCCGGGGCAAGTGCATAACCTACTTTCCAGCCCGTAGCATGCAGTGTTTTGCCGAAGGAGCCCACTACAAAACTGCGGGAAGCAAGTTGCGGATACGCGGAGGCGCTATGATGTTGATGTCCGTCATAAATTAAGTGTTCGTATACTTCATCACTTAAAACAATAATGTCACGCCCTTCCACAATCTTTTCCAATTGAAGCATGTCATAATCACTAAGCACACTGCCCGATGGGTTGTGTGGCGTGTTAATAATGATCATGCGTGTATTCCCATTTACCATCCGGTTTACTTCTTTCCAGTTAATGCTGAAATCGGGTAACGCCATGCTGTAATACTTTACAGTTCCTCCGTTCATCCGAATGGTTGGCGCATACAAGTCATATGCCGGCTCAAAAATGATCACCTCATCATTATCCCTGACAAAAGCTGAAATAGCCGTATAGATTGCCTGCGTTGCTCCTGCGGTGATGGTGATTTCATCTTCAGAATCATACTCAGCGTTGTAAGCGGAGCTATAGCGCCGGCAAATGGCATCTCGCAGCCGCTTTATCCCTTTCATGGGAGCATACTGATTCCGGCCTTCCTGCATATGCTTATGAACCAGTCCAATTAACTCCTCAGAGATGTCAAAGTCAGGAAACCCCTGCGACAGGTTCACCGCGTTGTAATCTGCCGCCATCTGAGACATTACAGCAAACACCGAAGTTTCCACTTTCGGGAGCTTTGGCGTAATGCTGCTGTTGTATAAGCTCATAGTCAATTCTTTTGCTGCAAAGATAGATAATTTATAACGGAGGAAAGGTAAACAGGCATCATCAAAAAATTAAATGATTAGCAGAAAATCGTAGTTGCAATAGCACAAAATATCTAACACAGGAACATTTTACTTTGAGCAAATTTCTCATCGAAAACGTTTCCATTTAAATTTCGGGGTATATCGTATTATTATGATTAAATTTGCGGTAAATGATTCGAATTCAATTAAAAAAAGCGAAAGATTATGAAAACAATAGATGATTTCAACCTCAAAGGAAAAAGAGCTTTAGTTCGTGTTGACTTTAACGTACCGTTAAATGACGCCAATGAAGTGACGGATGATAATCGTATCAAAAAAGCAATCCCGACGATTCAGGCAATCCTGAAGCAAGGCGGAAGCGCTGTGCTGATGTCTCACCTGGGCCGACCAAAAGGAGCTTATGAAGAAAAATATTCTTTAAAGCACACGCTCAAGACATTATCAGACTACCTGGATCAGGATGTGAAATTTGCTAAGGATTGTATTGGCGACGAAGCGGTGGCGATGTCGGGAAGTTTGAAAGAAGGAGAAGTCCTTCTGCTGGAGAATCTTCGCTTTCATGATGAAGAGAAAAAAGGCGATCGGGATTTTGCACAGGAACTGGCCAAACATGGCGATGTATACGTGAATGATGCTTTTGGAACAGCACACCGTGCACACGCATCTACAGCAATTGTGGCTGAATTTTTTGAAGAGAAAATGTTTGGCTATATCATGAAAAACGAAGTAGCCAGTCTCGAAAAAGTATTGAACAACCCACAGCGCCCTTTTACCGCCGTATTGGGTGGCGCTAAGGTTTCCGGAAAAATTGAGGTGATTGATAACATGCTCGACAAAGCCGATAACATCATTATTGGTGGAGGTATGATGTTTACTTTCATCAAAGCTTTGGGCGGCAAAATTGGCTCTTCGATGGTAGAGCAGGATTTGATTGATACGGCCAAAAAAGCTGTAGACAAAGCCAAGCAAAAAGGGATACGTTTATTGCTCCCGGTAGATACGATGATTGCCGATAAGTTTGATAACGATGCCAACATCAAAACCAGCAGCGTAGATGCTATACCTGATGGATGGATGGGGCTTGATATCGGCGAGGAAAGCATTAAGCGATTCCAGAATATCCTGATGGAATCCAAAACAATATTATGGAACGGCCCGATGGGCGTGTTTGAGATGCCTAATTTTGAGAAAGGTACTGTTAAAATTGCTGAAGCAATTTCAGAAAGCACACAAAAAGGCGCTTTCTCCTTAGTAGGGGGAGGCGACTCAGTTGCTGCCGTTAACAAGTATAACATGGCAGACAAGGTGAGCTATGTTTCTACCGGCGGTGGCGCTATGCTTGAATATGTTGAAGGCAAAACCCTTCCGGGCGTAGCAGCAATAACCAAATAAACAGAGAAAGTCTATTCTTAGCAGTAAAAAAAAAGGTTTGAAAACAAACTCACTATGTTTTCAAGCCTTTTTTTATGCCTCTTTTAGCTGTTCCTCTGCATCTTCAAAAGGATTTTCAAAATCTTCAAAATTGATCATCGGAAGAATAGCAGGCAGTACCGATGAGACGGGAGTATAGAGCATAGAATTGGCTTTTCGCTTGGGCGAAATAAATGTTTCGTTCTTATCGAAGGTATTAATTACCAGCAAAAGGGCGCTGACAATCAATACAGCTTTTACAACCCCGAAAGCGCCTCCGGCAAGTTTATCAAGAAATCCCAGGGCAATCATGTCAATAAACTTTTCCAGCAACCTGCCCAGCAACATAATTACGACAACTACTACAACAAAAGTGATGGCAAAAGATAAAATAGAAGTGTATTTATCTTCAAGCGTTAAATATTCTTCAATCAAATCAGCAGCATAAAAAGAGAAGTTGATGGCAGCATAAATTCCAATAATCAAAGCTAAAAGCGTTGTGATTTCAATGACAAAACCTTTGGTGAACCCACGATATGCCATCCACAGTATGGGAATACCTATCAACACATCCAGAATGTTCATGTTTATTTCTTTTTCATGGTTTTCAGCATCCTTGTCATTTCATTGGTATAGATGAAATTATTAAGAGATTCATTATCAGAATTCAGGAATTTTTCTTTGTCTCCTTTCCATGCCGCCTTACCTTTTTCAATGTAGAGCACATTGTCGCCAATTTCCAGAACAGAGTTCATGTCGTGTGTGTTAATCACGGTGGTCATGTTAAACTCTTTGGTCAAGTCATAAATCAGGTTATCAATCCGGCTGGCTGTGCGAGGGTCAAGGCCTGAGTTAGGTTCATCGCAGAAAAGATAATCCGGGTTCAGCGCTATGGCTCGTGCAATGGCTACTCTTTTAACCATACCGCCACTAAGCTCCCCTGGGAATTTCCCGTTTGTTCCTTTCAGGTCTACTTTTTCCAGGCAATAATTCACCCGCTCCAGTTTCTTCTGATAAGAGTCTTTGGTATACAGTTCCAGCGGAAAAATCACATTTTCTTCTACCGACATCGAGTCGAAAAGTGCTCCCCCCTGAAACAACATGCCCACTCTTGTACGGAGTTTTTTTCGCCCGCTTATGTCCATGTCCGTAAAATTCAAATCATCAAAATAAATGGCTCCTTTGCTGACTTCGTGTAAGCCGATTAAACATTTTATCAGCACAGTTTTTCCTGAACCGCTCTGTCCAATAACGAGGTTGGTTTTGCCACGGTAAAACTCAGCCGAAATGTCATGCAACACTTCATCACCGTCGAAATATTTATATACGTTTTCTGCAGTTATCATTACAATAGCAATTGTGTGAGCAAAAGGTTAAAGAAAATAATGAGGATACTACTGTGCACCACAGCTTGAGTAGAAGCGCGTCCCACATCAAGCGCTCCGCCTTTTATTTTATAGCCATGGAAGCCTGATACGGTAGTAATGATGATGGCAAAGACCGCTGATTTTATTAACGCATATACGATTTCATAGGGTATGAACCACATCTGTATCCCGCTCATGTAGTCCGTAGGAGGCACAACATCAGTCACATAAGTAGCTAAAAGCCCTCCGGATATACCCAGAAACATGCTTACTGTAGTCAGCATCGGCAGCAAAATTACAGCAGCAAGCAACTTTGGGGCAATCAGATAATTGGCTGAGTTAACCCCCAAAATCTCAAGCGCATCAATCTGCTCTGTAACCCTCATTGTTCCGACTTCAGATGCGATTCTGGAACCTACTTTTCCGGCCAGGATCAGGCTGATAATCGTTGGCGAAAACTCCAGGATGATAGATTCTCTCACCGCAAAGCCAATCAAATAGCCCGGGTAAAGCGGATTGTCTGTTTGCGCTGCAGTCTGAATAGCCAGAATAGCCCCCATAAAAACGGAGATGATCATCACAATCCCCATAGAGTCTAAACCGATATTATCCATCTCCTGAAGCAGTTGCTTGCGGAAAAGCTTCCCTTTGTCGGGCTTTTTAAGCACTTTTAGCATCAACTCTGTGTATTGCCCTAATACCGTTATTACTTTCATGTGTTTTTATGCAATTTGTTTTGCTCTTAAACTGAACTGTGTCATGCTTCCCTGAAGACGTCCACAAAAAATCATGAGACGATTAAATATGTTCAGGTGCAAGCAGTTTTTACAAGGAAAATTAATATTTCTGCTAAATTAAAGATAATCTGCTAAAATTACCACGCTTCGTTAGTAAGAAAGCCAAGATTTTATTTAATGAACTATTCCATAGCTCTCAAATCAAAACTACATACTGAGAAGTATCAATAAAAAATTACATGAATAAACAAGCGAATAAACAACACAGCATACTCATGGATCCTCAAAAAAAATATTATATTTGACCTGATTCTCACAACAAACTTAAAAATCAATCTCTATAATTCAGTTCTTGATAAATTGAAGACCATGTATACGACAGTTCAGATTTGATAATTTGAGGTCACATTTTGCAACCTCAAAAAGCTTATAAATTATATTTCAATCAGGTAATGAAAAAGCAATCGAAACAATGACTGAAAATGAAATAATAATTCAGGAAAGAATATTGAAATCCATCTATTTAATAAGAGGAAAAAAAGTTATGATGGATAACGAATTAGCTGAGCTATATGGCGTGGAAACAAAACGATTAAACGAACAAGTAAAAAGAAATATTGAAAGGTTTCCAGATGACTTTATGTTTCAGCTAACCGATGAGGAGTGGAAAGACTTGAAGTCGCAAAATGCGACGTCAAGATGGGGAGGTAGAAGAAAGCCCCCTTATATGTTTACGGAACAGGGTGTAGCCATGCTTTCATCCATATTAAATAGTCAAACAGCTATAGATGTGAATATCTCGATAATGCGCGTTTTTGTAAAAATGCGAAAATGGGCATCAGATTATAGTGACCTGGCAGAAAAAATTGAACAATTGCAAAATGTTCAGGGAGAACATAATGAACACATTGCAAAGATCTACAACATCATTAAAGAGCTCATCGAACCGATTTACAAAAACCGGGAAAAGATTGGGTTTAAAAGAAATAAAAATGATTAAACACACAAGAGCCTAAAGTAATTTTACGAAGGCACAGGAGTAAAGAACTTTATGTAACTTCGTGCTGCGCTTCGGATTGCTTCGTGAAAAAACCAAACCCTTAGGCTTTAAAGAGTTAAATTTTCATTAACGAAGCATCCGACAGGCTTTTGGTTTCAAATCCCATCAACACAATACCAACTCCCTGCTATCGTTTATCAATTTTAATATAAATTTGCAGTTATGAGAAAAACCATTTTCATTATTTTAGTTGTTTTGTTTGGTGT
>JBNJGK010000017.1:0-32279 GCA_051747665.1 Bacteroidota bacterium
GCTTTCGTGGCTACAAAACCACGGTGTGGAAAACCCGGAAATTATTGCTGAAACCGGGCAGCTACTCAATAAAGTTGTTACACACCCGGAATTACAGTCATTTTTTGATGCTACTTTTCATGTCAATACAGAGCGCGACATGGTAGATGAATCGGGCTCACTTCTCAGGCCCGATCGGTTGATGTTCAAAGAAGATGAGGTGTATATTATAGAATACAAAACCGGCATGCCTGATAAAACGCATGAAGACCAGGTAAAAACCTATGCGGATGTGCTGAGAAAAGCCGGCTACCAGGTAAAAGAAGCATTTTTGGTATATCTTTCTGAAAACATAGAGGTTAAACGTATATCGGTATTTAGTTGAACCAAATCATCAGAAATTGTACGAAAGGTTTGCTTATAACCGCCGGATAGAAAGGGGGCTGAGGCCAGCATAGATAAATCCGTAATGATTGACCTTTTTTCGCAATAATTACGGCCTCAGAACGTCATACAACCCGTCATCTCTTAGCTTGATTACTGTAGAGGGTTTGATGTCTTTCATCGTATATTGTTCCCAGTCAACAACATAATCTACATTTTCCTTGATTTCATCGCTGATTTGTGAAAACAATGATGGAGGCGCCTCACCGGAGATGTTTGCTGATGTGGAAACCACCGGATGGTCAAGCTCTTTGATTAATGCATGACAAAATGTATGGCGTGCCAGTCTTACTGCTACTGTGCGGTCTTTGGCGATAACGCTTTTGGCGAGTTTTTTTCCGCCTGGGTAAATGATAGTGGTAGGTTTATCAAAACATTCAACCATATCACGAATCAGATCAGGATCCGTGTCAACGTATTGCGCAATACGCTCTACAGACTCGGCCAGGATAATGAGGCTTTTAAATGCCGTGCGTCTCTTGATTAAGAAAATCTTCTCAACGGCTTTGTTGTTTCTGGCATCGCAGCCTAAACCCCAGATAGTATCGGTAGGATAAAGAATTACACCTCCCTTCCGAATCGTCTCGGCTGCCTTTTTTACTTCACGCATTAATTTTTCATCACTCATTGTTCAAATCGCTGTTAAGTCATACAAAAAAAACAGTTAATAAAAAGTACAATACTGTCTTAGAAATTAAAATTTAAGCTATTTGTGAATCCATTATAGAATACATGTAATACAATTTTTTAATCATTATAGATTATAAATCGCTTATTTCAGTAGTTACAGCTTACTTGAACCCATCAGAACTGGCATTTCAACTGGGTTATAGACTATAACCTGACAGAGTTTTTCTCTAAAACATGTATCCTCGAATTGTCATCAATATCCTGCTTACAAATATACATTGTTGTTTTCAATATTGTTTAGCTTCCAGAATATTTTTTACACCCTGGCAGACGGATTATTGAATGAAATCGTTTAAGCCCGGATATATAGGAAAACTTTAGGTCATAAATTGCTATAAACCAAGGTTTGAACTTTCCTTTTTGCCAGTTGGATGAATGCCGCATTTCACAAAACAGAAAATTCCGATAAAAAATTATCTTTTTATATTCTGAGACTCCTGTCATTTGGAGTTGTTTTGCAGCACTTCCTCATTATTTTTACGGGCATATTCAATCGTTCTCTGCCAATCATCAGCATAAAACTCTTTTATTCTTTTAAGCTCATCGGGTGGGATAAGCGGGTCTTTGTTAATCCATTTTTCAGGAATTGCCTTGGCTGTGTAAAGAATGGCATAGCGCAGGGTTTTATTACGAAACTGGATAAGTTTTTTTATACGACGCCCGCGAAAGTTCTGATTTTCCCTCAAAAACGTATTTCGTTCAACCCAGCGGCGCACTTTCAGTTCGTTGTCATTATAGGAAATGTGTGTTGGAGAGTAATCTATGGGATCATGATCATCAATATTCAGAAAATTCATAATCTGTCCTAAAAACTTGTCAGGTTGGCTTTTCAAATCGTTATGGAACAGGAGCAGTGGCTTATGTTTGAAGTATTGGTTAATACTTTCAATCAGGGGCATGTAATATAAGTCATTCTTTTTCCAGTGGCCCTGGTCATTTTCAAAATCGTAAAACTTATTAAAATCCTCAGGGTATCCGTTTTTTACCATTCTGCGGTAATGACTTGCTATCCAGGTGTCCTGCCGGCGGAATACCACAATAATTCTTGCATCAGGGTATTTGCCTGCAAATTTCTTTAATCGTGGGGTTAGATTGCGACTGTTTTCATGGGTCAGGAGTATTTTTTGATGCGGCGTATTATGTATTATTTCATCAGCATCATGAAACTTCTTTTTGGGAATAAAATAAACCCCTTTAAGTTTCGGAAAAATCCGGGTTTGGGTAAAGGTTGTAGCCGTTCTGCCCAAGCCAATGTGCCAGTATATTTCTGGTTTCATACTTTATAAAGTTTCATTTAAAAACAACCCATTTTAGCTTTACTGATCAAGCATTATTTGGTTCAAAAATACAGTTTTTCAGGATTGGTAATTATGAACAAACTCTAATTATTGTCTTCCTGTAAAGACACTGTTTTGCTGATAAAGCACCAAATTATAAATCACAAATCACAATTAAATCCTAATATTCAATGATCAAAATTTCAAACGAAGAATGAAGTTGTAGGTTATAAGCCGTTTAGAACATTTGTTTTTGGAGTTTGAATTTTATTTGTGATTTGGTGCTTGTTATAAGGAATTTTTTGGTTGTACGAAATTATATGGCTTTATAGAAAAGCACTAATTATCTGTTAGCCATAAACTCGTTGATAATCGAGGCGGCTTTTTGGCTTTGCGATTCACTAATGTCATCAAAAAAGCGCATATTCCATTTGTTTCGCTCACTGGCTTTAAGTTCCGGATTTTTCTCGCAGGTAAGTATTGCGCTTTCAAGTTGGCTGATGTGGTCAATTTGCAGTGAAATTTCATCAATCATGCCAGCAATTTCGGTTGTCAGCCTTTTGTTGTCTTCCACTGTGAAAGTGATGACAGGTTTGTTGAGCGCACAAAACTCAGCTATTACTGAGCTGGTGTCGCTAATCATCATATCGGCGGCCTGCATTGCAGCAGGTAACTCATGAGCATTCACCAGCCTGATATTTCTCATAGCAGAAACTTTTTGATAATATGCTGTTGGCATTTGCGGATGCAAACTCACGAGAATATTGTAATCTGCAGCGAGGTTCTCAATGTGGTTAATCCACTTATCTACGGCACTCATTCCCGAATGCTTCCAGGTGGATGTAAACAAAAGTGTGGCTTTATCTTTACGGTACCAGTTTTCTGATATTAATTCCTCACTGTGTCTTTTGTTTTCACTGGATTGTAAAAAATCCAACCGGGGATATCCTCCGGAAACCCCGCAATGAATACCTTGTTTTTCAGCCTGTTGTGCTTCGTGCTTGGAAGTAAACAGAAATAAATCAAATGCATTGTATTTTGATACATCAATCATCTTCTTAAAGTGATACGGGCCATGCCTCATTCCGATTTTTTTAATGGCTTTGATAGGAAATTTATGAAACGCATGGCGGGGCATGATCACCGTTGTGGGAAACGCCGGCCATACAGTATTTTTGATACCTTTTTCCTGCAGGTTTTTGGAAATGCTTTTGTTTTTGGCAATTATCTGATAAGGATAATTCAGATGAGGTAAGATGTCCTTTATCAGGTAGTAATCATGTATAGTGCCTAAATAAAAAGAAAGTTCATTTTCCCGCTTGAAAATCCGGTAAACTTTCCATGCAATCCAGTAAGGGATTTTGATTATGTATCCGGAAAACACCATATCAGCTTTGATGCTTTTTTAATGTGAGCTTTTCGTGAAGGTAGCGCTCCAACGCATTAACCATGTTTTGCATGCTGAATTTTTTGCGGACATATTTTTGTGCCCGGGATCCTGTTTCCTCAAATGCTTCCTGGTTACCGATGATTTTTGTTATAGAATCTGCAATAGCAGAGGCGTTTTCGGCAGGTATCAGCTCAGCATATTTGCCGTTATCCGTTAATTCTTCAGCTCCGTTTACATGCGTTATAATCAGAGGCTTGCCAAACGCAAGCGCTTCCATTGCGGCATTTGGCATGCCTTCGCTTAAAGCCACATGCGCAAACATGTGCGCTCCTTTAAGGTAAGGGATAACATTATGCACATACCCTTCAAAATGAATCAGATCTTCTGCGCCCAGCTTTTTAGCATGGGCTTTCAGCCGTTCCTTTTCCTTACCATCACCCAAAATATACGCCAGCACTTCCGGGTGTGTGTCTTTAACCTTCGCTAAGGCTTCAATCAAATAATAATATCCTTTTCGTTTCTCAAGACGGCCTGCGCTCAGAATTATGTGTCTGCCCGGATAGTTCTGACTAAAATCATAGGCTGGTGCTGAATCATCCGGTGAAAACCCGTTATAGATGACTTTAACAAAGTTTTCATCTGTAAAGCCATGCTTTTGATAAATCTCTTGTATCGTTTTGGTATTGGTCACCACCCCATCCACATACTTTTTTGTTCGCCGAACAAGTTTATTGCTGTTTTTTGACGGTGGCAGTCCCGTTCTTCTTATCAGCAGGGTATTACCTGCCCACCTGGCGGCAAGTCCTGAAACAACTAATTCGCGTCCTTTACAGATTATAATTTCGATATTATGCTTTTCTATCAATCGCGATAAGCGGTATGCCTGAACTAAATTAATGTCATTATTGATGTAAATTGGATATACGGGAAGGTCCTTTCGTTGTGCCTCGTAGTAAAGGATGCCGTTTTTCTTTGCGACCATCATCACAAAGTGCCCTTTTTTCTGCAGTCCCTCAGCAGCATTTACAGCCCACCTTTCACCGCCTCCGTATTTTTTCTTTCCAATTGATTGTACAAATAAAATGCGCATCCGGTGTTTCGTTAATTATTGCATGAAAACTGTAAAAATAGGCAATTATTTTATCCTTGAATTGAGAGATTATTAAGATACGAAACATACGTTCCGGCAAAAATTTTCTCCAGATCGGGTTTTTCTTTTACAAATTCCCAATTTCCTTTGTCCTGTTTTCTGAAATAGCCTTCGGTTTTTATAATAACATTTTGCCCAAAGTGTAGAGCCTGAAACTCTATCAGGTAATAATTTTCCCCATCAAATACCACATCAATGGATAAAAAAGGCGAGTCAAAATGGCCATAGATTGTTCTTGCGTAGTTCAATAGCTTGTCATTTGGCTCATGCAAGGGGTTGTGCAACTTTGAGCCGCTGGCCCTGAAATCTCCTGGCTTCGTATCGCGCCGGGTTACATAGTATCTGTCATAAGCAATTAGGACTCTGTAATCATAACTTAAGTCTGGGATAAACTCCTGAAGAATGAAATTGGTTTCCTGAGTGATGTGTTCTTTGTATTCGTAATAATCCTGCCGGTTCGAAAAGTCAGGATAGTCTTTGAATTTTTTTCTTCGGAAATATTTTCTTCTGAACAAATCCAGTTTTGTGGGCAGACTGAACTTTTTCTGTAGTTCCTTTCGGGTTTTTTTGAGCTGCTCTGTATTTTGTATCAGGTAAACTCCGGTTCCGTTTGAGCCTTCTGTGGTTTTGAGGATTACCGGATAAGTAATGTCTGAGAAATCAATTTCTCTGACGGAAGTATAGTAAGCTCCTTTTAATTCATTTAACCCCATTTCCTTCTTTAAGATTTCCTGGTAGCCTTTATTTTCATGACATAACAAAAGCTCATACGAGGGGATTACTTTGTTGTATTTGGATAAATGAAAAACAATGTCTTTGATGTATTCACGGTAATGCTTCTTTTGAGAGAATGCATAAATAATCACTTTATCGCGGATGATTTCTTCCTGATTAATGATTTCATGAAAGTCGTATTGCTTCACGAGATAACCGTGCTCTTGAATCAGGGCTATGATCCTGTCCGTTTTAAGGCTGGTCCAGGGTTTCCGGGTTTGCCCGAAGAACCGGTTCCGGCTTGTAATGAATATAATTTCTTTAGGGTTCATAAAACTCTCTAACTTTCACAATCCTATTAAACAGAGATATCATAATCGCGCAACGCCTCGTTCAGTGAAGTTTTTAAGTCTGTAGAAGCTTTTCTTTGTCCGATAATGAGTGCGCATGGTACCTGGTACTCTCCGGCCGGGAATTTTTTGGGAAAACTACCTGGTATCACTACGGCTCTCTCAGGTATTTCGGCGTTGTATTCCTTGGGTTCTTTCTGTGTTACATCAATAATGCGGGTGCTTTTGGTGATAACTACATTAGCGCCTATTACGGCTTCTTTTCCGATATAAGCTCCTTCAACAATTACGGAGCGTGAGCCGATAAATGCACCCTCTTCAACAATAACGGGTTTCGCCTGGACGGGCTCCAAAACGCCGCCAATGCCAACGCCGCCTGACAGGTGCACATTTTTCCCTATCTGGGCACAGGAACCTACTGTGGCCCAGGTGTCAACCATAGAACCGCTGTCAACGTAAGCGCCAATGTTTACATAGCTGGGCATCATCACAACACCGCGATTAACAAAAGCGCCATAACGCGCAATGGCATGAGGAACAACCCGTACTCCTTTTTCAGCAAAGCCACTTTTGAGCGGTATTTTGTCATGAAACTCAAAAGGTTCTGCTTTGATGGTTTGCATTTTACGCGTAGGGAAATATAAAATAACTGCTTTTTTTATCCACTCATTAACAGTCCATTTACCATTGGTGGGCTCTGCTACTCGCAATGAGCCTTTATCCAGCAGTTCAATAACCTCTTCGATGGCTGCTACTGTTTCTTTCTCTTCTAAGAGGGCGCGGTTTTCCCATGCATTTTCTATAATTTGTTTTAGTTGTTTCATGATTGCCTGGCTTTTTGTGAAGCTTTCAAAAGTAGTAAAATTTAATTCTGTACGGGCTTTTTTGTTTAATTTTGCTCGAAAATAGGGTATGGCAAGAATACTTGCAATAGATTACGGAAAAAAACGTGTCGGTATAGCAGTAACCGATGAACTTCAAATGATTGCTACGGGTTTAACTACGATAGCAGCAAAGGAGGTTTTGACTTTTTTGAAGGATTATTTGAACAAAGAAAACGTAGAACGTTTTGTTGTGGGTGAGCCCAAGCAAATGGATAATACGGATTCAGAAGCTGCTGTTTATATCAAGCCGTTTTTAAAAAAGCTCAAAGCGGCATTTCCTGAAATTCCGGTTGAGCGCATGGATGAGCGGTTTACCTCTAAAATGGCTATGCAAGCTATGATAGATGGCGGAATGAAAAAAAAGCAAAGGCAGAATAAAGCGATGGTGGATAAAGTAAGCGCTACGCTTATATTGCAGTCATATTTGGAAACGATGAAATAGTTATATTATGGTATTACCGGTAACAGCATATGGCCACCCGGTTTTAAGGAAAGTGGCCCGGGAAATCGATAAAGATTACCCTGATCTGGAAAAATTTATAGATGACATGTGGGAAACCATGTATTATTCTGAGGGAGTAGGATTGGCAGCACCTCAGGTGAATCGCTCTGTAAGGGTTTTTATTGTGGATGCAACACCATATGGAGAAGAAGTTCCTGAGGCGAAAGACTTTAAAAAGGTTTTTATTAATCCTGAGGTTATAGAAGAGCAAGGCGACGAGGTATTGCAAAGCGAAGGGTGCTTAAGTATTCCCGGAATAAGAGAAGAAGTTTCCAGGCCCGGACAAGTGCATATAAAGTATTATGATCTGGACTGGAACTTTCATGATGAGTGGTATGATGGTATGCTTGGCCGCATTATCCAGCATGAGTACGACCACCTCGAAGGAGTATTGTTTACGGATAAACTCAGTCCGGTGCGCAAGACCATGTTGCGCAATCGCTTGAGCAACATCTCCAAAGGAAAGGTGGATGCAGGCTACAAAATGATTTTTCCGTTCAGGAAAAAGGCCAAAAGTTAAAGAATCCTAAAGAATTTTCTTAGACTTTTGTGCTGATTTAAAATAAATTACTTGTGTCTTTAAGCGGAATTGGCAGTTGTTAATTGGAATGAAAAAACGGATTAGTTTAGGGTGTTTTTGCGATATTATTCAGGAAAACCATGGTACTATAAAACAAGAATCTGGTCTAAAAAAAGGACTCATTGTTTGCAGTAAATTATATAATATTCAGATTATCAAAATGTTATAAAAAATTGCATTGCTATATGTAAATTATTGATTTTAATATTAATAACCTACAAACTTAGAAATTTACGAACTTATTAAACTGAACTCAAACAATAAAATATAATCAGATGAAACAAACAGCATTTATTCTTTTGGTGGTAATAGCCATTTTAGCAGGCACATCCTGCGAAAGCCCTTCTCTGCAGGAAAGAATTCAGCAACAGGAAAAGCAACTGCAAAACAGCGACCCGGAAAATATCGATGAGGATTTCTTAGGGGGATTGGTGGATGACTATTTGGCTTATGCTGATGATCATCCTAAAGATTCTGTAACTCCTTATTACCGGTTTCGTTCTGCTGATATTTTGATGAACACGGGCCGGCCGTCTGATGCTCTTGAGCAACTTGATATCCTTATCACGCGCTACACAGGTTTTGAGAAAGCTGCGGATGCATTGTTTCTGAAAGGCTACATTTATGAGAATCAGCTCGGCGAATTAGGCCGTGCCAAAGAAGTTTATGAGCGTTTCCTGGAGAAGTATCCTGACCATTCCTTTGCGGATGATGTAGCTGTTTCAATAGAACATCTGGGCCGTTCGCCTGAGGAGTTAGTGCGCATTTTTGAGCAAAAGCAGGAAGAAAATCAGACCGAAAACTCTTCTGATAAGTAGTTTTTAAGCTGATTTGGGGTGAGGTGCAGATGCAATGAGCCTCCTTTTGCGTAAGATATCTTCCCGTTTTCTTCTGAGACAATCAGCACAATAGCATCGGTTTGCTCTGAGGCACCCACAGCGGCGCGGTGTCGCAGACCATAGTTAGCCGGGAAGTTTCGGTTACGCGTAATAGGCAGTACGCAGCGTGCGGCTCTGATTTTGTTTCGTTCAATGATGACAGCTCCATCGTGCAAAGGCGCATTTTTGAAGAAAATATTTTCTATAAGCGATGTAGACACGATTCCGTCAATCCGCTGACCCGTTTCGATAAACTGTTTCAGCTCATTTTTCTTGGCTAACAATATCAGTGCTCCGGTTTTGTTTGATGACATCGAAGAGATAGCCTTAATGATGGCGTCAATGTTGATTTTAGGCTGCGATTTGATATTCATGCGCCAGAAAAACAACCTCGACTTGATGTTTTCTATGGTATAAGGTGTTCCGAGAAGCAGCAGGAAGCGCCTGATTTCGGGCTGAAACACAACAATCAATGCAATAAACCCTACGCTTATGAAGCCGCCAAATATCTTGCTCAACAGTTCCATTTCCAGGGCGTTAACCAGCCGCCAAAAGACCAGCACTGCAACAATACCTACAAAAATATTGATTGCAGCAGTACCTCTTAGCAAGTGATATAACTCATAGAGCAAAAATGCCACTAAAACAATATCGAGGATATCCAGGAAACGAACTGAAATAAATGCTAACATACCGCCAATTTTTTCACCTTGCGAAAATATGGAAAAGCCAATGAACTAATGCGCGCTTTTCAACATAATCAGATATGATTATTGTTTTCGTGAAAGCTATGCATTGTAAACCAGGTTAACCAGCGCAATGGCTTCTACGGCAGGTTTCACATCATGAACCCTCAAAATATTAGCGCCTTGTGTTAATGCTATGGTATTCAGGATGGTGGTGCCGTTTAATGCATTTTCCGGGCCGATATTCAGCACATTGTTGATCATGGATTTCCGGGAAATACCCACTAACAAAGGATAGCCCATCACACTGAAAGCCCGTAGTTTTTTCATCAGGCGGTAATTGTGGCTGATAGTCTTGCCAAAGCCAAATCCCGGGTCAAGAATAACGTCATCAAAGCCCATCTCGTTGAGCTGATGTATTTTATTCCTGAAATAATCGATGAGCGTTTCCACAACATCATCGTAAGCTGGATTTTTCTGCATTTTGTCAGGAGTGTCATTAATATGCATCAGCACATAAGGCTTTTTAAGTTCGCTGATGGTTTTAAACATATTATTATCGAAGGTGCCTCCTGAAACGTCGTTGATCATATCTGCTCCTTCTGCTACGGCCAGGCGGGCAGTTTCAGAGTTGTAGGTGTCTACGGAAATCAATGTTTCCGGAAAGGTTTTCCTGATTTTCTTTAAAGCAGGCTCCAGCCTTTTAGCTTCCTCTTTTGCTGCAATAAGTTCAGAGCCGGGTTTGGTAGAAACAGCGCCAATATCAATAATTTGGGCTCCTTCTCTCACGATTTCCTCTGCTTTTTGCATCCATTGTTTTTCCGTTGTATATTTGCCTCCGTCGTAAAACGAATCGGGTGATAAATTTAATATGCCCATCACAATAGGGTCTGTAAGATTTAATACATCTGGTTTCATAGCGATTCCTCTTTTTTGGTGAAAAAACCTAAATTGATGCTCTAAAGTAATAAAATATTTAATAACAAAAAATATGAGTAAAAAAACTGTGGCACAATTTGATGAAATTGCCGCAAAATGCCAGAAGATTTTTGAAAATAAAACCGGAGATTATGGTCTGGCCTGGAGAATTTTACGACCTTCTTCGCTTACTGATCAGATTTACATAAAAGCCAACCGCATACGTAGCATCGAAGAAACCAAAACGCAAAAAATTGATGAAGGAATTGAACCCGAATTTCAGGGAATCGTTAATTATGGCATTATGGCTTTGATACAACTTGAAAAGGGCGCTTCTGACAAACCTGACCTTACACCAGCACAGGCAAAGCAGCTTTATCAAAAACACCTCGATGAAACCAAACGCTTAATGATCAACAAGAATCATGATTATGGCGAAGCCTGGCGCAATATGAAAATTAGTTCGTTAACTGATATTATCCTGATGAAAATCCTGCGCATTAAACAAATAGAAGAAAACAAAGGTATGACGAAAGTATCAGAAGGGTTGGATGCAAATTACCACGATATTATCAACTATGCTATATTTGCGCTCATAAAAATTGAAGAATCCAAACGCGATACAAAATGAGGATATTCAGGCTGATTAGCCGCATTGTAGTAGGCATTACTTTTATTTTTTCAGGTTTTGTAAAAGGCGTTGACCCGCTGGGGACGATGTATAAAATTGAGGATTATTTTATTGCATACCAGATGGATTGGGCTCTTGATTTTGCTCTTCCGCTTGCATTTCTGCTAGTACTGGCAGAGTTTTTACTGGGTGCGTTTCTGCTGCTGAATATCCGCATTAAGCTAACTACTTATCTGATTACAGCCATGATGGCTTTTTTTACAATCGTTACCTTGTATGATGCGCTGTATAATCCGGTTCCGGATTGCGGTTGCTTTGGCGAAGCGATTAAGCTCACCAACTGGGAAACGTTTTATAAAAATGTGGTGCTGATGGTGTTTACGCTTGCTGTTTTATTTATCAAACCATCTGAAAAAGCACTCAGGAATACAAAACCTAAAGCTATTGCCGGCGTAATAATAGCTGCATTGTTTTTCGGGTTTAACTGGTATAGCTATCAGCATCTTCCGCCGGTTGATTTTCGCGATTGGAAAGTGGGCAATGATATGACGCAGGAAGGCGAGCCAAAATATTACCTCGTATATGAAAACCAAGAAACCGGAGAAAAACAAAAGATGTTGTCGGATGAAATTCCATGGGATGATGAGGAATGGATGAATACCTGGGAATTTGTGGAACAACAAATTGATGAATCTTCGGTGAATAAACCACACAATCTGGAAATCATTAGCCTGGAAGATGGAACGGATATGACACAATTGCTGATAGAAGAAGCAGAATGGCAGTTTCTGATTTCAGCTTATAATCTGAAAACCGCTGATGATACTGGCCTTGAAAAGATTGCTGTATTATACGAAAAGTTGAGCGATGAGGGATATGAGTTTGCATTGCTTACATCATCTTTAGATGAAACTGTAGAAAGATTCAGGGAAAAATATGACACGGATATTCCGGTATACCTGGCGGACGATATAGAGCTCAAGGCCATGATAAGAGCAAACCCTGGCATGCTGCTGCTGAATGAGGGCGTTGTAAAAGCCAAATGGCATCATAATGATTTTCCTGATGCTGATGAAATTAATCAAAAATTTAAATAGGAAGTATAGAATCTTTTTTATCTTCGTTACCAACAAAATCAAACCATAAGTTTAATAAAAAATGAGAAAAAAAATCATTGCCGGAAACTGGAAGATGAATACAACTTTCCAGGAAGCAGATGCCCTTGTAGAAGATATAGCCCAGGGGCTTAATAATGTTAACCTCGAAGGAAAGGAAGTGGTACTGTGTCCGCCTTTCCTGTACGCTGAAATGGTAGGTGATTATGCTGAGGAGTATCCGTTTTACGTGGGGGTACAAAATGTAAGCGAATATAAGCAGGGAGCTTACACCGGCGAAATTTCAGCACGGATGATTCAGTCTATGAATATTCCATATGTGATCATCGGCCATTCCGAAAGAAGGAGTTATTTTCATGAGTCTGATGATATACTAGCCAGTAAGGTTGATCGTGCGCTTTATCATAACCTTACACCTGTTTTTTGCTGTGGAGAATCTCTCG
The DNA here is from genome assembly GCA_051747665.1 of Bacteroidota bacterium. Lineage (GTDB taxonomy): Bacteria > Bacteroidota > Bacteroidia > Bacteroidales > JAIPAH01 > JAIPAH01. The sequence continues at coordinate 12,632 of JBNJGK010000017.1, forward strand.
ACGTACGAAAGGACGGTTCGCATTTTGACGTTGTCAAGACCCAGGTAGAAGAAGGGCTTTTCCACCTCAGCAAAGACGAAATAGAGCAGGTAGTGATAGCGTATGAGCCTGTGTGGGCAATCGGAACCGGAGAGACGGCTACAAACGAGCAAGCACAGGAAATGCATGCCTTTATCAGGAAATTACTCGCGGCCAAATACAACGATGAAATTGCCGATGAAATTCCCATCCTTTATGGCGGTAGTGTAAAGCCTGACAATGCTGAAGGGCTTTTTGCAGAGCCAGACGTTGACGGAGGTTTAGTAGGAGGTGCTTCGCTGAAAGCTCAGGATTTCCTGGCCATTATTAAAGCAATGAAATAGGAATAAAAACCAATAATGTGAGTTATATTGAAGTGAGCTGCAGGGTTTTTCCTGCCGAGCCGGCATCGGATATATTGATAGCCCAAATGGCCGAAATAGGCTTCGAGGGCTTTACCGATTCGGATACGGGTGTGCTGGCTTATATCCCCAAAGAACATTTTGATGCAGATGCCTTGCAAGAGCTTGGTATTGTTAAATCCGGCGCGTTTGATATTTCCTTTGATTATGCTGAAATTGAAGAGGAAAACTGGAATGCGGTGTGGGAAAGCAATTATGATCCTGTGGATATCGATGGTGAATGCCTGGTAAGAGCTCCTTTCCATGAAAAACAAGAAGGTTTTGACTATGAAATTGTGCTGGAACCTAAAATGGCTTTTGGTACTGCCCATCATGAAACCACTTTCTTGTCTATTCAGCAAATGCTGAAAATGGATTTCAAGGATAAGAAAGTGTTGGATATGGGCAGCGGAACGGGAATACTATCCATATTAGCGTCAAAACTTGGGGCGAAAAGCATTATAGCCATTGATAATGATCCGTGGGCATACAAGAATGCACTGGAGAATTTCAAAATGAATGACGTCGATAATGCTGAGGCTGTTGAAGGGGATGCTCTCTCAGTGCCTGATAATCAGTTTGACATAGTCCTGGCAAATATCAACCGCAATATTGTTATTCAGGATATGAAGCATTACGCCAAAGCGCTAAAAAAGTCCGGAACTCTATTGTTGAGTGGTTTTTATGAGCACGAGGCCGAAATGGTTGGCAACGAAGCTCAAAAATACCATATCAGGATTACTTCTCAATCTTCGAAAAACGACTGGGTCGCACTTCTGGCTCAAAAACACTAAATATGCTTAAACCCTTTCAGCTTATACTGCATTATGGTTTGCTTTTAAAGCCGGGAGTGGTTTTTGTATTGCTCAGTTTGTTTTCATTTTCGGTGAAAGCCCAGAATGAGCACTTTGAACGCGATTCTGTTTCTTACTTCGAATATACCATAGATATGATGAAGCAGTTGCCCCGCGATCATAAGAAAATGGTGAAAGCGTTTGAAGCTTCTTTTGAAGATTATTGGTATGGAGGTAATGTTACTGATCAACAGCGGGATACTATCTATGGCTTCACTAATCAAATGATGAATGAGCGTTTTAAAGTTTATCCGACGTTTTATCAGTATCTCCACATTATTGAAACCTTAACTGAAAACGATGATTTTTTTCGCCAATGGCATAATGCCGCTAAAGCATCTTTTGTTAATGAGAAGTATCAGGATGTAATTAATTTGATTTCTTCCTCTTATCGTTTTTTTGATGATAAAACAATGTATGCTGAAAGCTCTATCAACTGGAGGGTGGTAGCGGATACATTTCGTTTTGTTTACCAGGAAGCTCCACGTTTTGAGGTGGAGCGGGGAACCCTGATGGGCTTTTCACAAACCGATACGCTTAGCGTGGTGAAAACATCGGGTAAGTTTGACGTGCTGGATAAGAAATGGTTTGGCAGTGGAGGAAGGGTCTACTGGGAACGTGCAGGTTATGATTCATCGCGCATTAAAACAATTTTGCATGATTATGAGGTAGATTTAACAAGTCCTTTCTACGAAACCGATTCGGTGATTTTTTATGACAACCGGATTTTTGACGAGCCTATAACAGGGAGTTTCAAGGATGGATACATGTATGTTTTTGATTCTACGGATATATGGTATCCGAAATTTCAGTCGGACCAGTTTTACAGGCTTGAAAAGTTGCTTGAGGATGTCGTTTTAAATGGATACCTGAGTTATGAGGGCGACAAAGTCATTGTAGAAAGCGATCCTCAGAATAAAGCATCGGCTGAAATGATGCGCAATAATGACCGTTATCTGAGTATATTCGGAGACCGCTTTTTTGTTAAGAAAGACCGGTTTTTCTCTAAAAACACGAGTGTTTCTATTTACATTGAAGAGAATGATTCCATTTACCATCCCTCTATCAACTTTGAATATAATCCAGTTCAGGATGAGTTGCTGCTTTTACCACGCAGTAAGCAAAACATTCTTATTCCATATTCCAACTCATACCATAACATGGATATGTATTGCCGGATGATGGAGTGGGATATTCGTGACTCTGTGTTGAGGTTCAGCGAATTAACCGGAATGGATCAGCGGGGTAGCGCGATATTTGAGTCTCATGACTATTATTCCAAACAACGGTTTTATAACATTCAAATGAATGATGTTCAAAATCCGCTGATGATTTTAAACAACTTTATGGTGGAAACCGATTTAAGGGAGTTTAAATTAAACCGGTTTGTGGAGTTCTCTGAATTCAATGATTATCAGAGTGATTTGCTCATGCAAAGGCTTGCTTCAGAAGGGTTTGTGATTTATGACCGGAAAAACAGGTTTGTGAAAATCAAAGATAAGGTGCTGAATTACATAAACGCCTGGTATGGCGTTCAGGATTATGATGTGATGCGTTTCATATCAAGAGTAGAGGGTTCTGACAATGCTGAGCTTAATCTAAAAAATTCTGATTTGGATATTAAAGGTATACCTGTAGTTTACCTAAGTGATTCTCAGCGTGTTTTTATTTACCCGCGCGGAAACCGTATTCTTATGAAAGAAAATCGGGATTTTGAGTTCGCCGGAAGACTGATAGCGGGTAATCTGCAATTATTTGGCGAAAGTGGCTATTTCAGCTATGATGATTTTAATATAGATCTGCCTACAGTTGACTCTATGCGGATAAGCGTTACAAAACGGCGCAAAGATGGCAGCAAATATTTATCACGCGTCAACACTGTATTGGAGAATCTGGATGGAGAACTGCAGATAGATAAACCCGATAATAAAGCGGGACTGAAAAAAGCGCCGCGCCACCCGATACTGAATTCTGAAAAGGAAGCGTCTGCTTTTTATGATAAATATGCGCGCTACAAAGGGGTTTATGACCGCGAACGATTTGAGTATCATGTTTACCCGTTTGAAATTGATAGTGTGGATAACTTTCGCCCGGAAGCGCTATCGTTTGATGGATTCCTTGAATCGTCGATCTTTCCGGAAATCCATAAGCCAATCACTATCCAGGAAGATAATTCATTGGGGTTTAAAACCACAACACCCGAAGATGGTTTTGAAGCTTACGGCGGAAAAGGCGTTTTTTATGATAGTTTGTTTCTCAGCAATGAAGGCCTTCAGGGAAAAGGGGAGTTGCAATACCTTGCTTCTGATGCTAAGGCCCGGGAAATCACTTTTTTCCCTGATTCAGCACGCGGTCCTATCAGCGCCTTTCATCTCAAGGAGATGACGCATCCTACTCAGTATCCTCTTGTGAAAGTTGACAGCGCTAAAATGCGATGGCTGCAAACCAAAGACTCTATGATTGTGTATGAGCCTTCACGGCCATTTGCAATGTATCAGGATCAGGTCAGTCTTGAAGGACTGATTGCACTTACTCCGGAAGCGCTTAAGGGGAAAGGCGTGGCTAATTATGATTTGGCAAGCGTTAGTTCTGATGAATTTGCTTTCAGAAATACCGATTTCCAGGCCGAGGAAAGTGACGTCAATATTGCGACTTCAGATGGACAAAGCACGGCTGTGGATCTGGAAAACTACAGTACAAATATTGATGTGGCTAACCGAAGCGGGAATTTTCTCAGCGAGGAGGAAGGAAGCACCATTACATTCCCTTACAATGAATATATCAGCTATCTGAATGAGGTGGAATGGGATGTAAGCGAGAAAATACTGAATATGAATGTAGGTGAAATTGATGACCTGGCATATCTTGATACACTGGATTACAAGGAGATTGTGGATGAAGAGCTTTCTGGTGCACGTTTCGTTTCAACAAAAGAAAGTCAGGATTCATTGCAGTTTTTTGCATTGGAAGCCAAATATGATTTAAGCGCCAGCATTATCGAAGCGGAAAAGGTAAAATATATTAATGTGGCTGATGCGGCTGTGTTTCCTTTTGAAGAGCGGCTTCGTATAGGAAGAGACGCAGCCATCGAAACACTTCGGAATGCAAGAATACTGGCCAGCATTGAAAACAAAGCGCATTATATCACCGGAGCTACAGTTGAGTTGCAATCGAGGCATAAGTATGAGGGCGAAGGCTTTTATCAGTATGAAGATGCCGCCGGTGAGTCTTTTGAAGTTTACTTTCCGGAAATTACTGTTGAAGACGAACAAACCGCCGGAAATGCCTCTATCGGGAAAACGGATAACTTCAGGCTGGGTCCGGCGTTTGATTATTACGGCAATCTCGAATTGTCGGGAGCCGACTCTATGTTAACATATGATGGGTACTTCCGCCTTTTAAAAGGAGAGTGCTCTCAGATTTCTGAGCAGTGGGTTAAGTTTAATGAAAAACTTGCCAAATCGGATATCCGGATACCCATAGAACATCCTGTAGAAGATACGGCTGATGTTCCGCCGGTATATGCTTCGTTACATTTCTCGCCCAATCAGCAGGAAATATATCCGCGTTTTTTTGAACCTGAAGTTGAGGAAAGCGATTATCCTTTCTGGACCTTAGATGGGGTTTTGAGTTATGCAGATTCCACAAACACCTATTCGCTCGCAGCAAATAGAGCAGGAGTGCCTGACTCACTTCAGGCATACTACCGTTATGATCCGGATAACTGTTCTTTTGAAGGCTTAGCCACTTTAGATTTTCAGTATCTGTTTGGAAGGATGGATGTCATTCCGCGGGGTACGTTTTCATACAATTTAACGGATGATGAATTTGCATTCAGGGGTGTGCTTTCAGCAGATTTCCTGTTTGCGGGAAATGCTTTATCGGCAATGGCTGATACGCTGAATTCCTATGATCTGGATCGCGTAGACCCAAGTGAAAAATGGTATGAAAAAGCTGTGGGACAAATACTAAATCCCGAAGAATTGCAAGGTGTTGTAAATCAGGTTAATCTTTACGGAATGGTGCAGGAAGTTCCCGAAAAACTCAGAAACACACTTTTTTTTAATGATGTATCATTTCAATGGAACCAGCAGCTAAATTCATTCGTTGCTTCGGGAGAATTGGGTATTGGTAATGTAGGAGGCGAAGCAGTAGGACGATTTGTAACAGGAGTAATAGAAATTCAACCCACGGAGGATGGCGGAAACCTGAACATTTACCTCGAGCCGGAAGACGGCAAATGGTATTTTTTCACCTATTCCGGTTCGCTTATGGAATCCGTTTCTTTTGACAAGGTGTTTAACGAGGAAATCGATGAGGTAAAGCGTTCTAAAAGATTTATTCCGGCTAAAGATGGGGTTCAGAAATATGAATACGGCCTCAGCGGCTTAAACCTGAAGGAGTTTTTCCTGCAACGCATTCAGGAAGCAGGAGTTCGCTTTCGTTGATTTGTCCTTTTAAACAATAATTTTAATGAAATTTAAAATGCACGTCCTTACATCCAATGATTTGCCACATTAAATGGTATCTTTGCGGCTGAAAAAATTTGCTTATGGACTACTGGATAGCTATCGCCGGCATTGTTGCCGCTTATTTGATCGGTTCTGTCAGCACAGCGGTGTATTTCGGGAAATTGTTTTATAAGGTAGATGTTAGGCAGCACGGCAGCGGAAATGCCGGAGCTACAAACACTTTGCGGGTGCTGGGAAACAAAGCAGGACTTATTGTACTGTTGATAGATGCTTTTAAAGGCTGGCTGGCGGTGAGCCTTTCGGATGTGCTGGTTACAGATAGCTGGACTGACGAAAGCATAGTTTATTTTAAAATTGTCCTGGCATTAGTAGCTGTTTTAGGGCATATTTTTCCGGTTTATACCCGCTTTAAAGGGGGAAAGGGAGTGGCTACGCTTCTGGGTGTTACTGTAGCATTATTTCCTTATTTGCTGATTTTGATTCTTGTAGGTGTTTTTGCCCTCGTCTTTGGAATTACCAAATATGTTTCGCTGGGCTCCATCACCGTAGCCATCATGCTTCCGGTACTGGCATTTTTCTTTTTTGATGTTCCTGTACCATTACTCGTTTTGGCGGTGGTTATTGCCATTATAGTGCCTGTTACCCATCGCAGTAACATTAAAAGATTGGTCACCGGAGAAGAATCAAGGTTATCATTAAAAAATAATAAAGCAGAATAATATATCTGTTCTTGCAAATTTTTTATCTTTACGGTTTCGAAAAAGAAATTGATGAAATAAACATATAACGATATGAAATTTATTGTTTCCAGCACAACATTGCTAAAAAACCTTCAAAAAATCAGCGGTGTGCTAAGCACCAACAACACACTTCCGATTTTGGATGATTTCCTGTTTGAGCTTACTGAAGACATGCTCTCGATAACCGCATCGGACTTGCACACAACCATGACCGTATCGCTTACGCCAGACAAAATGGAAGGGCCCGGCGTCATGGCCGTGCCTGCCCGTATCTTACTTGATACGCTGAAAACCTTTCCGGATATTCCGGTTACCTTTTCACTCGATGAAGAAGAGCTGACAGTAGAAATTTCTGCCGGTGAAGGTAACTACAAACTGCCGGGACATAGCAGCGAAGAATATCCGCAGGTTCCTGAAAAAGAAGATGTACGTGAGGTTACGCTTTCGTCTGACCTTTTGGCTAATGCGGTGCATAAAACCATTTTTGCCACGGGAAATGATGAATTGCGTCCTGTGATGTCAGGCGTGTTGTGTGAGTTTTCTTCTGAAAGCATCACTTTTGTTGCCACGGATGCACATAAATTAGTGCGCTATCGTCGTACAGATGTAACGATGGAAGACTACAGTTCCTTTATTATCCCTAAGAAGCCTTTGAATCAGTTAAAATCAGTATTGACTTTTGATCAGGACACTCCGGTGAAAGTGGAATTCAACCAAACGAATGCTTTTTTTGCTTTTGAAAACATCAAGCTTGTTTGCCGTTTGGTAGAAGGAAAGTATCCCAACTACGAGGCTGTGATACCTAAAGATAACACCAAAGAGCTTATCATAGACCGCTTAAGTTTTTTAAATGCCTTAAAGCGTGTTTCTATTTTTGCTAACCAGTCTACCCATCAGGTAAGATTGCGTCTAAGCGGTCAGGAACTGTACTTGAGCGCTGAAGATGTTGAGTTTGCCAATGAGGCTAAAGAACGCCTTGATTGCAGCTACGAGGGAGATGAGCTGGAAATTGGCTTTAACTCGCGATTTCTGCATGAAATGGTAAGCAATCTGGATACGGAGACAATCAAAATGGAAATGTCAGAACCGAACAGAGCCGGTATCATTTTCCCTGTAGCAGAGGGTGATGAGAACAATCATGAACAAATCCTCATGCTGGTTATGCCGGTAATGCTGAATTCCTAAAAAAAGTTAGAACACTTGACCTGCCTGGAGGAAGCGGGTTAATTTTGCGGTTGGTGATAATTAGAAAGGGAGGGAAGATGATTTATCGATTAAGAATACGCAATTTCTGGATACCGCTGTTGGCTGTGTTCATATTATCTTCGGGGTGCGAGGATTTATCGCAGGACCTTGAGCAAGTGACCATGAAAGTACCCTTGACGGGAATTGTTTTTCAACCTGCTGATTATCTCGATAAAGGTGACGACAACGGTTATTACCAAAAAGAAATTCATTTTGACCTTGACAGCCTCATGCAGGCAAATGATGCAAATAGCCTTGAAGAATCATTTGTGGATAACCTGGAGCTTGGCGTGTTGCAACCCCAAAATCAGGATCTCGCATTTCTTAAAACGGTAACGGTTTTGATTGATACCACCGAAGACTTTGCTGAACCTGATGAGATTGGGAGGATAGAAAATGTATCCCCCAACCAGAAAGAGGCTTCTTTTGATTTGAACGATGTGAATTTATCCTCTTATCTACGCAATGAACATTTTTATGTACGCATTCATTATACGCGTTCCAATTATGCTGAATATGATGACAACACATCTCTTTTCCTAAACGGAATGTTGAGAGTACACATGGAATAAAAATGTTATTTTTTTGTTTTTATTTTAGAAATCTGAACATTCTACTGAAAATTGTATTAATTTAGTACAAATATAAATTAATACGTCATGAAATTTTTAAGCAAATCTCTAACAAAACTACTCGTGATAGTGTTCGCTGCATCGCTTGTATTTACATCCTGCGATGAACTTACTGAGAACACTAAGCAGACCATCAATTTCAACGCTGATGATATGCACTTCTCCATCGACTCGTTAATTTTTACCCAGAATAAAGCTACAAATGAAAATGTGGTTGTTTTTGACGACGTCATTGATTTAGGTGAAGCATTAAGTGACACCGATTATTCTGTTGATGACATCGAAAATATTTCAGTTACCGAAGCCACTATCGTAGTGGAAGACCCTCAAGGACTGGATCTAACATTATTCCAGGGAACGACCTTTTATTTAGGTGAAGGCCAGACCAAAGTAGCTGAAATTACCGAAGTGGACGCAGGTGCACAAAGTGTAACTTTTAATATTATCGATGGAGATATCCTCAGTTACATCAATGAGAATGACGAGGTACAAGTCATGATCATGATGGATGAAAACACTACTTTACCCACTTCTTCTGTTGATTTGATTTTACAGACAGCCTATGAGGCTGAAGTGCAAGTGCTCTAAAGTAAACGCTCAAAAAATTTGAAAACCGGTTTTCCTTCATAGGACTGCCGGTTTTTTTATGATACGTTCCAACTAAAGCGGCAATTTATTTACTTTTCAAGTTCTAAACCAAAGCCTTCAAAAACCTCTTCTACTTTTTGATGGTAGGTTTCTAAATCCTGGGTCACTTTAATGATATCAAAAACCCGGCTGCTTTCTGAGAAGCTAAAGGACAGGTGCCACCAGTATTCTTTGATTCCCTGCGGAAACGGGTTTTTACTGCGGCGTTGCGCTGAGAGGACTTCTGCTAACTCGTGCATGAAAGACTTTATCTGTTCAATGGGATTTGCTATCGTGATGTTTTTGATGTTAGAAGCCAGCAAAGGGTTTCGCAGCAGACCTCTACCGATCATGATGTGCTCAATTTCGGGATAGGAGGCTGTTATTTTCCGGTAATCATCAACAGAAAAAATATCGCCGTTGTAAACAACCGGTATTTTGCTTTTGGCTATAAAGCCTGAAAAGGCTTTCATGTCGGGTTTTCCGGTGTAATAATCCGTTCCTTTGCGCGGATGAATGATGATTTCCTTAAACGGAAAGCGGTTGAGTACAGGAAGCAATTCAGACAACTCATTTTCCTGATGCAGTCCGGATCGTACTTTTACTGAAACCCCGGTTTGTATTTTATCGAAAACCACATCAAAGAATTTTTCTGTTTTCTCAGGATTGGTCAGCATGGCAGCACCTTTGCCTTTTTTCGTAACAATGGGGTAGGGGCATCCCATATTCAGGTTCAGCAGGTTAATTCCCGAATCCTTTATCAAATCCGAAAAGTTTAGAAAAGCGGCAGCGCTTTTCGTAAGTACTTGCGGGACAATCTGAAAGTGTTCACTACCTGCTTCCAGTGCGGCCCTGATTTTTTTGGGCTTGGGCATGGTTTTATCGTTGATGCTGAAATAGGGTGTGTATGCCCGGTCTATTCCAGGGAAATATCGTGGAAACAGCCGCCGGAATGGTTCATGCGTAAGACCTTGCAAAGGAGCTAAATAAATCTGGTGTGCCATTGTAGATTACTCCTCCATTTTTTCACTTAGCTCAAACCAGCGTTCTTCTTTTTCTTCCAGCGTTTTTGTGATTTCGCTGTAGCGCGATGACAGGTCATTCAGTTTATCATTTTCTGTTACGGTATTCATTTGATCCAGCAATTCTTTTTTCTCTTTTTCCAGATCAGCAATTTCTTGCTCTATGGCTTCAAACTCCTGCTTTTCTTTCCAGGATACTTTTTTGGCCGGTTTTTTTTGCTGTTTAACCGTTTCGTAAGCTTTGCGCTTTTTCTCGCTTTCTTGTTTTTTCTGAGCTGAAAGCTCTTCTTGCCGCTTTTGTTCGTATTCCGAAAAATTTCCCGGGAAAATTCGGATGTTTCCTTTTCCTTCAAAAGCAAAAGTATGCTCTGCCAGCGCATCCAGGAAGCGCCTGTCGTGCGAGACGATGAGTACACAGCCCGGGTAGTTTTTCAGGAAGACCTCCAGGGTATCGAGGGTAAATACATCCAGATCGTTAGTAGGCTCGTCAAGGATCAGGAAGTTGGGGTTTTTCAGCAATGTAGTGATTAGGTAAAACCGGCGCTTTTCCCCCCCGCTGAGGTTTCCAAACGTATTGTATTGTGTGGAATGGTCGAAATTAAAATGGGCCAGAAACTGCGAAACGCTCACTGTTGTTTTACCCAGTTGCACTACGCTGGCTATTTCTGTGGCGATATCTATCAGCCTCTCATTTCCGGGCACGTTCATGCCTTCCTGCGTGTAATATCCGATAGAAAGGGTAGGGCCATGGATAACCTCACCTTCATCGGGCTGAACCTTTCCGGTAAGGATATTCAGCAGCGTACTTTTTCCGGTTCCGTTAGCGCCGGTTATTCCTATGTTTTCTCCGCGCTTAAAGGTATAGGTAAAGTTTTGAATCAGCGTTTCATGGTTAAACGATTTGGATATGTTTTTGATTTCCAAAATCTTTTTTCCCAGTCTTTTCATTTCTACCTGAAAGTCTGCCGGCTGTTCATCCTCTACCTTCTGCTGCGCAATGGCTTTGTTGTTTTCAAAGTGTTCGATGCGTTTTTTGGATTTGGTCGTACGTGCTTTCGGTTGGCGACGTATCCAGTCAATCTCTTTACGGTGAAAGTTTTGGGCTTTTTCTATCTCCAAAGATTTATTGCGGATGCGTTCAGCCCGTTTTTCCCTGAAATAATCATATCGTCCGGCATAAAAATACATGCCCTGGTCGTCCAGTTCAAAGATGCCATCACAAACGTTGTCCAGGAAATAGCGGTCGTGTGTTACCAGCAGTAAAGCCAGCTTTTGTTTTGATAAAAATTGCTCAAGCCATTCTATCAGAGCAATATCGAGATGGTTGGTAGGCTCATCCATGATCAGTAGGTTGGCATCCCGGATAAGAATGTTTGCCAGCGCTACTTTTTTCTTTTGCCCACCTGAGAGGATTTCGGTTTTTTGATTGAGGTTTTCTATCCCCAGCTTTGAAAGGATTTCCTGAATTTTTTGCTCATATTCCCAGGCTTCAAGGGCATCCATTTTTTCTATCATCTCTTGCAGTATAGCGTTGTTTTCATCGCTGGGATCAGTGGTGGCTTTCTCGGTTGCCTGATGATATTTGTTTATGGTTTTTACAATAGGGGTATCGCTTTGATAGATAAGCTCTGCAATCGTTTTTCCGGGTTCCAGCAGCGGATTTTGCTCCAGGTAGGCCATCTGTAAGTCCTTATGGTATGTAACCGTACCTTCGTCCGGGATTTCTCTTCCGGCCAGTATGTTTAGGAGGGTAGTCTTTCCTCTTCCGTTTCCGGCCACCAGGGCCGTTTTTTGTCCGCTGTCAATGCCAAAACTGACATCAGAGAAAAGATTCTTTTCTCCGTACGTTTTACTGAGATTTTGTGCTTGTATCAGGTTCACCTTATTTCTTTTTTGCAAAAGTGCGAAAAAAAGTCCGTAAAAAAAGGCTGCAACCTCTTTTGAGGTAACAGCCTTTCAAAAATATATTTTGATTTGATTAGAGTTGAGGTCCTGCTTTCACAAGCCTTTGCGCTTCTTCACTGTCGGTGAATTTTTCAAAGTTATCGATGAATTTTTTCGCCAGGTCTTTAGCTGCTGCATCCCATGCTTCCGGGTTTTTCCACAAGTTTCTCGGATTCAGCAAATGCGGGTCAACACCCTTTACGTTTGTCGGCACCTGGAGGTTAAAGATAGGCAACGACTCAAAGTTTTCCTGATCGATTGAGCCATCCAGAATAGCATCGATAATGGCACGTGTTGAAGGCAGGTCAATGCGTTTGCCTACACCATGGGGGCCGCCTATCCATCCTGTGCTTACCAGGTATGCGTTGGCACCGTGCTCTTCCATTTTACGGATCAGTTCGTTGGCATAAACCGTAGGGTCGAGCAATAAAAATGCAGCTCCAAAACAAGCTGAGAAAGAAGGCACAGGTTCTGTGATACCTCTTTCGGTGCCTGCCACTTTGGCGGTATAGCCTGAAATAAAGTGATACCTTGTTTGGTCTTTGTTTAGCTTGGCTACCGGAGGCAGAACACCAAACGCATCGGCCGTAAGGAAAATCACATTTTTGGCATGCCCGGCTTTAGAAACCGGCTTTACAATGTTGTTGATATGGTAGATTGGGTATGAAACCCGTGTGTTTTGAGTTTTAGAGCTGTCAGAAAAATCTACTTTTCCGTCTTCCTTTACTACCACATTTTCCAGCAGTGCATCTCTCTTTATTGCATTATAGATGTCGGGTTCCTTTTTTGGATCGAGGTTGATGGTTTTGGCGTAGCAACCTCCTTCAAAGTTGAAAATGCCGTCATCATCCCAGCCGTGCTCATCATCACCGATGAGTTTTCTTTTCGGGTCTGCAGATAAAGTAGTTTTCCCTGTTCCGCTAAGGCCAAAGAATATCGCTACATCATCATTTACGCCAACGTTTGCGGAACAATGCATAGCAGCAATATTTTTAAGCGGCAAAAAATAATTCATCATCGAGAAGAAACCTTTCTTGATTTCTCCGCCATACCAGGAACCACCTACGCAAGCTTCTCCGGCGCCGATATTAAAGACAGCATAAACCTCAGAGTGCAAGCCGTGTTTTTTCCAGTTTGGATTGTTGGTTTTGGGTGAATGATACATGATGAAATCAGGAACAAAAGATTCAAGTTCTTCTTCTGTTGGTCTGATAAACATGTTTTTAACAAAATGAGCAGCCCAGGCTACTTCTGTGATAACACGAATGCGCAGGCGTGTGCTTTCGTTAGCTCCCGCATAGCCATCCATTACATACAAACGCTTTTGTGATGCGAGATGGTCGGTGCTGTTTTTTTTCAGTTCGTACCAGATTTCTTTGTTGATGGGTTTGTTGTCTGATGCCGGGCGGTGTTCGTTTCTCCACCATACATGGTCTTTAGTCGCAGGATCGGATACGATGTACTTGTCTTTGGGCGAACGTCCTGTGTAAATACCTGTATCTACGGCTACGGCGCCAAACTCGGTCTCAACACCTTTTTCATAACCTTCCAGGTCCGGGTCTGTTTCATACTCAAACAGCGCTTCGTAAGAAGGATTGTGAATCACTTCTTCTACCCCTGAAATTCCGTAATCTTCCAGACTTTTGTTGATATTTTTTACTGCCATAAACGGTTAATAATTAAGTTTAACATTTTTAATGCAGGCAAAAGTATGAATTTATCGAAAATATGCTTGTATTAATGTATATAAATTAGACCAATTCTAAAATAATTCAATAAAAAAAACCATCCCCGTTAGAGGATGGCTTTTCACTAAGTATTATGAAACGTTTATTGTTTTTCTTTGAGTGCGGCGTGAGCAGCAGCCAAACGAGCCACAGGCACGCGGAACGGCGAACAACTTACGTAGTTCATGCCCACACGGTGACAGAACTCAACTGAGCTGGGTTCTCCGCCGTGCTCTCCGCAGATACCTACTTTGAGTTTGCTGTTGGTCTGGCGTCCTTTTTTGGTACCCATTTCTACGAGTTGTCCAACGCCTTCCTGGTCAAGCACCTGGAATGGGTCTTCTTTTAAGAGGCCTTTGTTCAGGTAAATTGGCAGGAATTTGCCGGCGTCATCGCGGGAATAACCAAAGGTCATCTGCGTCAGGTCGTTGGTGCCGAAAGAGAAGAATTCAGCCGACTTGGCGATCTCATCTGCAACCAGCGCTGCGCGAGGTGTTTCAATCATCGTACCTACCAGAAATTCAATTTCTGAATTACGCTCTGCAAAAACCTCTTTTATAGTAGAACGTACGATGTCTTCCTGCATTTTCATTTCAGCCAGCGTGCCTGTAAGCGGAATCATAATTTCCGGGATGGCAGTGATGCCTTTTTCTTTCAGGTCTAACGCTGCTTCAATAATGGCGCGGGTTTGCATCTCTGTAATCTCAGGATATGTGTTTCCTAAGCGGCAACCACGGTGTCCGAGCATCGGGTTCACTTCATGCAGGGAATCAATTTTATTCCTGATTTCCTCTAAAGTCATGCCCATGTCTTCTGCCAGCTCTTTTTGCTGCTTTTCTTCATGCGGCACAAATTCGTGCAATGGCGGATCGAGCAGACGAACTGTTACCGGCAGGTCTTTCATTGCTTTAAAGATGCCTTCGAAATCTTCGCGCTGTAGTGGCAATAACTTATCCAGGGCTTTACGACGGCCTTTTTCATCGCGTGAGAGAATCATTTCACGCATGGCTTTGATCTTATCTTCAGCAAAGAACATGTGTTCTGTACGGCACAGCCCAATCCCTTTTGCGCCAAAATCGCGTGCTTTCAGCGAATCGTTTGGTGTATCGGCATTTGTGCGAACGGCTGTAGTAGCATATTTGTCAGACAGCTCCATCAGTTTACCGAAGTCACCGCTCAATTCCGGGTCTTTGGTTTTTACTTTGTCTTTATATACTTCACCGGTAGAACCATTGAGCGAAATCCAGTCACCTTCCTGGTAAGTGATGTCATCGATGGTCATCGTGCGCTTCCTATAGTTGATAGAAACAGCTCCGGCTCCTGAAACGCAGCATTTACCCATTCCACGTGCTACCACGGCAGCATGAGAAGTCATTCCTCCGCGTGCCGTTAAAATACCGCGGGCTACATTCATGCCTTCCAGGTCTTCAGGAGAAGTTTCGATACGCGCCAGAATGGTTTGATCGTATTTATCGGCTTCATCCGCAAAGAAAACCAGTTGTCCGGTAGCTGCACCGGGAGATGCGGGAAGTCCTTTAGCAATTGTTTCAGTAGTCTCAAGCTCTTCAGTGATAAATACCGGGTGCAATAATTCATCCAGACGATTTGGCTCTACTTTGAGTACAGCTTCTTCTTCAGTTATTTGCTTGTCGCGAAGCATATCCATGGCAATTTTCACCATTGCAGCACCCGTGCGTTTGCCGTTACGGGTTTGCAGCAACCATAATTTGCCTTCCTGGATTGTGAACTCAAGGTCTTGCATATCGCGGTAGTGGTCCTCAAGTTTTTGCTGAATTTCATCCAGCTCTTTATAAATCTTTGGCATAATCTCCTCAAGCGAAGGATAGTCTTTAGCGCGCTCTTCTTCACTTACACCGGCCAGTTCTGCCCAGCGCTTGGAACCTTCGAGGGTGATTTGCTGAGGTGTGCGCACTCCGGCAACAACATCCTCTCCTTGTGCATCTACAAGGTATTCTCCGTTGAAAATGTCTTCTCCTGTAGCGGCATCGCGCGTAAAGGCAACACCGGTAGCTGAGTTTTCACCCATATTTCCGAATACCATGGCTTGCACGTTAACAGCCGTACCCCATTCTTCCGGAATTTTGTTTAGCTGGCGATAATATTTTGCGCGGTCGGTGTTCCAGCTATCGAAAACGGCAGTAACAGAACCCCAAAGTTGTTCCCACGGGTCTGTAGGGAATTCTTTGTTAACGAGTTCTTTAACGCGCTTTTTGAATTTGTCAACAAGCGATTTGAGGTCTTCAACAGTTAGCTCAGTATCGTTTTTATAACCTTTAGCTTCTTTAATCTCATGAAGGATAACTTCAAACGGGTCTTCATCTTCTTTGTTTTCGGGTTTCATACCCAGCACTACGTCGCCATACATTTGAATAAAACGGCGGTAAGAGTCCCATGCAAAGCGGGCATTGCCGGTTTTTTTCGTCAGACCCTCCACGGCGTCATCGTTCATACCCAGGTTCAGGACGGTATCCATCATACCAGGCATAGAAACACGGGCTCCGGAGCGCACCGATAACAGAAGTGGGTTTTCGCTGCTGCCGAATTTTGTGCCCATATCTTGTTCCATCTTGGTGATGGCGTCTTTTACTTCATCCTTGATCAGTTCAACTACTTTGTCTCTTCCCAGTTGATTATATTCTGTACATACTTCGGTAGTAATGGTAAATCCCGGAGGAACCGGAACACCAATCGAACTCATTTCAGCCAGGTTAGCGCCTTTGCCTCCCAGAAGGTTTTTCATTGTTTTGTCACCTTCAGAGCGGTTTTTTCCAAAAGAGTAAACCCTTTTTCGATCTTTCATGTTTCCCATTTGTCTATGTTATTGATTATTAATGATTAATTTCATTTTTGGAAAATGCAGAACAAAGATAAATAATTTTCAGCATTTCAGTCAATTTTCATCCCGTTAAGAATATGAGTTTCAAATGCAATCGTTTGCGATTTTCAAAGCCTTTTGATTATTCGTCGGTTCGATTCAGATTTGCCTTAAGTTTTTCAGCCACAGAGTGTAGCAGGCGCATGTCTTTTTCGCTGGCCGAAGCAAGTCGCTGGCTAATCCTGCCAAAAATCGGGTGCTTTTCGGTAATGCCAATTGCTTTTATGATTTCCAACAGATTTGATTTCATTTTGCGGAACCCTTCAGAATGAGTTTCCGGTTTTTCAGGTTTTGCTGAAATTTTAGTTGCTTTATTTTGACTAAGCAAATAGGCGTAGAGCATTACAGCCTGCGACAGGTTAAGCGAGGGATACGTTGTGGCCATGGGTAGATAAGAAACAGCGTCGCAGAGCATCATCTCTGATTTGCTTAACCCGCTTTCCTCACGTCCAAAAACAATTCCTGCCGTTTGAATGAGGTTGGATTTGGTTTCAAGTGTTTTTCCCAGGATATTTCCATCGATGTATTCTATGTGCGAAGCCCGCTTTTTGGCTGTGGTGGCAACGAGGTAATCCACTTCTGCAGCAGCCTGCTCAAGGGAAGTAAAAATTTTAGCCTGCTCCAGTATTTCTGTGGAGCCATGAGCGAGCCATTTTGCAGGGTCTGCAAGGTGGTTTGATGGATTTATGAGCCATAACTGATTAAATCCCATCACTTTTATAGCTCTTGCGGCAGCGCCGATGTTTTCCGGTACAGCCGGCTCTACAAGGATAAATGCGGTTTTCATGTTTAATTTGATTCGGTTACGGTAACTACAATGCTTCGCTGACTTCGCGGTCCATCAAACTCACAAAGGAAGATGTTTTGCCAGGTAGATAAAGCCGGTTTTCCGTCAATTACAGGTATCGTTTCTGATGGCCCAACCAAACCAGCTTTGAGGTGTGAATCACCGTTTCCGTCCTGCCTGTCGTGCTCCCAAACACCTTTCGGAGCAATTTTTCTAAGCAGCGTTATCACATCATTTTGAACGGAATCATCCCAGTTTTCCTGTATCATGATCCCGGCTGTGGCTCCCTGCACATAAACGTTAACCGTTCCTTGCAGGACTTTACTCTGAGTACATACGGAACTCACTTTTTTAGTGATGTCGTAAAGTCCTTCACGCTTATCGGTAGCCTGAAAGATGGTTTTTTGCATGTTATTGGTTTTACGGTGTCAAAAATACAAAAACCACAACCGTATTCCACTTTGGCGTTTTGCTTCAGCAGAAGTTCGATTGTGGTTTTTACGGATATAACTTAAGCGGTTTTAGCCTGCCCGCAGGTGCTACGCTTTATTTGTTGAGCTATAAAGGTATGCGTGGCAGAGCAGGCAATTTGAGCTTTTTGTCTTAAATGGAATCGGTTTCAACCACTTTTGAGAGAATATCAGCATACTGAACCACAAGTAATTTTTTGTCTTCAAACTCTGATTCAACACCGCTGAATTCTTTATACAATACGTAATCGCCTTCCTGGATTTCAGCATTTTCAATGTTGGCCATGGCTACTACTTTAGCCACGTTTTTCTTCATTTTAGCTGTGTCTGGAATATAAATTCCGCTTGAGGTTTTTTGTTCCTGTTTATCTTCTGTAATGTCCAGAACCACATTTTGGTTGATTGGCTGTAACTCTTTCATAGTTATTTAAATTTTAATGTTAAACTTATTTTTATGCGTTAATTTCCAATAATTGGTTAATTCTTTGCTTGTCGAAACCCACCACAAACTGACCGTTGATATCGGTTTGCGGCACTCCCTGCTGTCCGGTTTTTTGCACGAGCTCCTGGGCTCTTTGCTGATCTTGTGAAACATCTACATCCCTGAAATGAATCTTCATCTTTCTGAGGTATTCTTTCAAGGTGTTGCAGTGTGGACAAGTTGGTGTAGTGTATACTGTGACGCGCTTTGCGGGTTTGCTTTTCTCATCCTGAGAAACGGTAAAAGCATTATGCTCAATGACGGTTTTGTAGAAGTCGGGTTTGTGACATCCCAATACGGTTTTATTAAATTTTCCGTCAAGGAATTCAAGTAAAGCAGGAGCAGACTTGATGCCATATTCGGTGTGGATATCCCTGACTTGGGTAACGTCAGCTTTGAGAATAATAATATCATTCAGATGCGCTGAAATTCGTTTCAGATTTTCCAGAGCACAATTGCTTTGTTCAGCGCCTTCTTTATATAACAAAAGATAGGCTTGCTTTTTATCTTTAATGTTTTCCAGTAATTCCTGATGTGATTTTACCGGTTTTAACTTATCCATCTGCTTATGATTTTTTATTGCCGATACCGGCGGTTTTTCTTATGAATTTGATGCCGGTTGTTTTGATTCGTTCTTATCATAATTTGTACCAAAACGCGTGCGGGATAAAATGACAGTACACCATCTGCAAAAATGACATAAAAAAACATCCCATCCTCTCCGGATGGGATGCCAAACCTAACCAATTATCCACTTCCTACTAACTTTAGTATGAAAGAAGTACAAAAATAGCGTAAAAACTACGGGAATATTATGGCAAAGATGCCAAAAAACGTTAATGCAAGGGATGCTCTGCAAATGAAACAGGCTGCCTGAAAAAAAGACGCTGACTGGTCTATTAACGTAGTCAGGTCAATTTTAAAGTGCTCCTTAGATTATTAGAAAGTTGTTTTATATTCTAAGCTTACATAGTATCTTATTTAAAAACCGTATTATCAGCCGGTTGCTTTACCCTGGGATAATCCTTAAGCATGTTGCGGTGATGGCCATTGACGTCCATTTCCTTGGTATGACATACTTTGCAATTCCCTTTTGTTCCCATCGTGCCGGCCAGTTGCATATATTGCAGCGGTTGAATATTGTCGCGGTCTTCGCCGTATTTGTTGACGGCGTAATACACTGCATGCGGTGAGCCATGACAAGCAGCGCACATTACGCCATGCGTGTCTGTACGGTTTCTGTAGAGCGATGATCCGCCATCTACCCAGTTGTTAAAGCCAACGGGAGCAGTTCTGCGGGAGCGGATATCGAAATTGGTATGACAGCTTATG
>JBNJGK010000018.1:0-31869 GCA_051747665.1 Bacteroidota bacterium
AGTCTGAAAATATAATTAATTTTAAGCGGTAAAAATTTACCTAAATGCGATCAAAACATGTCCGATTTAAGATTATTGATTTTGCTTTTACTGTTCGGTATTAACGCTCTTGGTCAAAATGATACAGCAGATACTTGCAAGTGTGATTTTGGGGATAATTCAGTCTTTGGCGGACCGGAAAAGCTACCTGCATTTCCGGGTGGTTCCGAAGCTATGGTCAGTTTTTTATCAGAGCACCTCAAGTATCCTGAAAAAGCGAAAAACGACTCTATTGAAGACACCGTTTATATTCGATTTTGTGTGAAAAGAGATGGTAACCTAAAGGAAATAGAAATACTCAGAGGCAAATACCCGCTACTGAATCAGGAAGCATTGAGAGTTATTGAAAAGATGCCACTGTGGGAGCCGGCAGAAAACAGAGGTAAAAGAATCTGCTACAATGTTAGCCTTCCAATAAGATTTTCTTTAACGAAGGAAGAATCCAAAAAAAGAGAATACAAAAGACAATAAAGACCTTAACCACAAGTAAAATATGAACTGGATCATCTTAATCATAGCCGGCTTATTTGAAGTGACTTTTGCTTTTTGTTTAGGCAAGGCAAAGGAGGCTGCGGGGAATGAAATGTATAGCTGGTACACCGGTTTTGTGGTAGCGCTGGTTATCAGTATGGCGCTGCTGATCAAGGCTACGCAGACTATCCCGATTGGTACCGCTTATGCGGTATGGACAGGCATTGGCGCGGTTGGGACGGTGCTGGTTGGCATTTTGGTTTTTAAGGAACCCACAACTTTCCTGAGGCTGCTTTTTCTAACTACGCTCATCGCTTCAATTGTGGGTTTGAAAATCGTTTCGAATTAAAGGCTTAAAATCAGGCTTCTCTTGATTCAACCTTTTTACGGGTGCATCGTAAGACGCATCGTTTCTGAATAAGAGGTTGTTGAAAAACATTCAGAGGCACGATAAATCGCGTCTCTGCCGGTTATTTTATCTGTATTATCTTTGTGTGAGCTAAATGTAAGGAGGAAAAGATGCAAAAGAGCACGAAAATAATCTTGTGGGTATTTCTTTTTGCTGTTTCAATGGGGTTTTTTGAAGCCTCAGTGGTGGTTTATTTACGCGAAATCTATTACCCCACAGGTTTTTCTTTTCCGCTGCAAAGCATAGAATATGACATTGCGGTTACGGAGATACTGCGTGAAGCTTTTTCGTTGCTGATGATTATTTCGGTTGCTGTTATAGCAGGGAAAACTGCGCTGCAGCGTTTTGGCTTTTTCCTTATCATTTTTGCTGTCTG
Source organism: Bacteroidota bacterium (assembly GCA_051747665.1). Taxonomy (GTDB): domain Bacteria; phylum Bacteroidota; class Bacteroidia; order Bacteroidales; family JAIPAH01; genus JAIPAH01. Next base: position 1,296 of record JBNJGK010000018.1, read on the forward strand.
GGATATTATCTATTATGTGGTTCTGAAGCTTATCCTGAACTGGCCGGAATCCATGCTTACATATGATGTTCTTTTTCTGATTCCTGTAACCTGGACAGGTCCGGTTATTGCGCCCATCATCAATTCTGCGGTAATGCTTGTGTTAGGCTATCTTATTGTTATGGCTGCATACAGACAAGGAAAAGCGGTTGTAAGACCTCTTGTATGGGTTTTGCTTATCGTTGGTTCTATGCTGGTTTTAATCGCTTACATGAAAGATTTTGTGGCTTACATGACAGAAGCATTCACGCTTTGGCAAGTCTTTTTACAACAAAACAACCCGCAGGTTCTTGATCGGGCTACTTCCTTTGTTCCGGACAGTTTCTCATGGGTCTTGTTCCTCGCTGGTGTACTGATGCACATCGCTGCGGTGTTCCTGGCAGCCCGGCAAAACTTCCAAAAAACGTAACATGCAAATAATCACACAAAAGCTAAGCCTATGAAATGCAGAATCGGATGCGGAGCTTGTTGCATTGCTCCTTCCATCAGTTCGCCAATTCCGGGCATGCCTGACGGGAAGCCTGCCGGAGTGCGGTGTATTCATCTCACAAAAGATTACAAATGCGGAATTTTCCACAGTCCTGACCGCCCAAAGGTTTGTGCTGATTTTATGGCTGATGAGGCCGTTTGCGGCACCCATCGCGCTGAAGCGCTTTCTATTTTAACTATGCTTGAAAAATAAAATACTTAGCCTGGTATTCTACGTGTTTTGAATAAGCGTTTTCGCTTTATTCAATTTCGGGGTTGCAATTTGTTCTGCGAAGGAAAGGTCTTGAAAAACGGCACTTGCAAATAGCCCGGATCAAATACGGCGCCAATGCAATTGACGCCGTAAATACTTGACGAAAAAAAATCAAAAGTAAATCACATTCACTTTATTATTCTTCTTCATCCACCAGCTCAAAGGTTTTCATGACCGCTTCCATCTGCAACAGCTTATCGCGCTTATCCTGTCCCGGAGCATAAACGTAGCTGTCGAGCGTAATCAGGCGGTTGTTTTCCTCATCCACGAAAGTGTAACTTAAAAACGGGCCTCCCATAAAATCGTTTGCCACATCCCACAGTCCACGGGTTTCAACCGCATAGCCATCGTTAAAAGTAACGTCTTTTGTAAACACATCCACAGCAGTGGAAATCTTCATGTAAGAGCCTGCTGAAGGGCCTGGAATATGTTTATCGGTCATTTTATTGCGGCGATCTATGATAGCGCTTTTATCAAACTGGTCTGGTCCTTCATACTCTTGCATAATAACAATGAGTCCCTGGCTGTATTCCTGCGTTTCTTTACGAATCCACAAAAAATTGTCCTTTTCTTTGGCGATAAAAAACCCTGCCGGAAGCACAACCGAGAAATTCCATGTGCGCATCAGCTTTCTGCGCAGTGTAATATCTTCTCCGGCTTTAAAGGTTTCTTGCACTCTTCTGATTTCATTTTCATGATAAAGCTTGGCAAGACCTTCTTTATGTTTGTTAAAAATTTGGTTGAACGACTCTACATCAGGCGCATTAATACGCACATAACGCTGCGGCGAAGCCCACACATCTGATTTATTACTGATTGTTGCCTCTTTATAATCATCATCAATATCCACAATAAACAAGTTCCGGTGTTTTTTAAACATCTTTTGGCTAAGCTTATTCAGGTTAATGTTAGCGGTGTTGAATTGCTGCTCTTGTTGTGGCAGGGCGGGTACATTTCTATGAAAAAATTCTCTTACAATTTCTCCTGCGCGGCCTGTCCAGCGACCTTCATTCATCACTACGAGCATTTCAGAAGATGCGCCCACAGAATAGGGTAAATTAGAATTGCTTTCCTTTTCGGATGATGATTTATCTGAACCCGATTGCTCATCATTGCTGCATGAAAACGCTAAGGCGCTAATCAGTAATACAGAAAAAACTTTTTTTAGCATGGTATCTTTTTTTTTAAAACGAAAAGAATATCATATTTATTACGCAGGGTTTTTATATCAGTAACCTGTGCATCAACTTTTGTCTTCAAATATTTTAATTTTCTGACCGACGTTGAGCCGGTCTGTATTGTTCATGTTGTTCAGCCTTTTGATTTGTTCAATCGTTACTCCATCATATTTGTTAGCGATTTCCCAAAGCGTATCGCCGGGCTGAACTGTATGGTATTCACCTCCGGGTGCTGATGTTGTTTGAGATGCCGTTTCGGGTGGTTTAACGCGGATTTGCTGGTTTATCCTGATCAGGTTTCCTGTAAAGTTATTCCACCGTTTCAGGTCAGAGACACGAACTCCATATTTTCGTGCAATTAACCCCAGCGTTTCTCCTCTGCTAACTGTATGATAATCGCCGGATGATTTTGAGACCGTATTGCTGGAGTTATTATATCCCGGGAAAACTATGAGTTTTTGTCCGGAATAGATTCGGCTGCTTCCCAGGTTATTCCAGGCTTTAAGTTTAGAAACGGAGGTACGGTACTTGCGTGCAATGAGCCCCAGGTTTTCGCCATACCGAACAATATGTACTCTTCTGGAACGCGCCTTTTCAATTTCTTTGAGCAGTTTTTCTTTTTTGATGCCACTTTTGGTTTTGTATGCATACACTTCTTCAGAATTCTGCAGAAAAGCGGTAGCCACGTTATACGGCAGTCTCATGTAATGCTCTTTGCCGTCGCTGGCCGGAATAATGCCTTTTTTGTATCGTGGATTTAAAAACTCAAGGGTTTCCATGTCTACGTTGAATTTTTCTGAGACCTGTTCAAAGCTCAATGCATCCGTGATTCTTACCGTATCCACTTCGTGATACAAATAGCCGGGGTCTACCGGATACAGGTTATGTTCTGCTGCATAATTCATAACATAGTTCACAGCAATAAATGCAGGCACATATCCACGCGTTTCCCGGGGAAGGTAAGGCCACACAGCCCAGTAACTCTTTACTCCGCCGGCATAACGAATGGCGCGGTTCACGTTTCCGGCCCCGGAATTATACGCGGCCATAGCCAGGCTCCAGTCGCCGTAAATATCATATAAATCGCTAAGGTGCAGGCACGCGGCTTCAGTAGAGCGCAAGGGATCAAAACGATCATCCACAAAAGAATTTACTTCCAAACCATACACTTTTCCGGTGGTGTACATAAACTGCCACAAGCCTTTCGCGCCAGCATGGGAGCCGGCCGTAGGTATCAAGGCAGACTCTACTATGGCCAGGTATTTTAGTTCCAGCGGAAGATTATACTTATCAAGCTTACTTTCGAATAATGGAAAATAAAAATGAGCCAAACCCAACAGCCTTGAAGTTAAATCACGCCGTTTATTGGCGTAAAGCTCAATATACCGCTTCACTACATCGTTGTATGCCAGATTTATAGGTGTGTATTTATCAAGCTCATTCAGTCTTGCTTTAATAACTGAGTCAGGGTATTGCGGGACCAGGTCTCCCGGAAAGTCATACACATTCAGTTGTGCGGTATCGGTATTCAATTGATCTTTACCCCAGATTTTGGTACGCACGAGGCTGTCGAGCTTGTCAACATCTACCGTATCGGCATCCGAAAAATCCATTTTCACGGAGTCCTGATTCAAAATCATTTGCCTCTCCAATAGAAACCATTCCTGGTTGAATTGTGCATAAACGCCTGACGAAATAAAAAATGCAAAAAAGAGTAGAAAGCTTATTTTTGGCTTTATTATCATTTTCATTGTTGTTGTAAGTTAATTCTATTTAAATATCTGCAAAAATAACGCATGTCTGCCTATTACGGAGACTGCCGTTTAAAAAAATGAATCCGGTTAAAAAAATAATTGGAAAGGTTGTAAAAACAGTTTTTTTTGTTGGTATCAAAAGTTTAATGCATCATAAAGCAACGCAAATAATCAACAGGAAAGATGTCTAAAAATCAGGAATCCTGTTTTTTATCTTTATCTGATTTCTGCCTGGCTTCTTCGTCATCATCTTCATCGCTATTGATGCCTTCCTTAAAGTTTTTGATGCCTTTGCCCATGCCTTTCATAAGTTCTGGAATCTTTTTACCACCGAATAGTAATAATACGATTACCAAAATGAGTATAATTTCAAAAGGTCCCGGGCTAAAAGCCAAAATGAGTGTATTTGTCATGATTTTGTTCTTTCGTTTCTGTTTACAAATCTATAAAAGAAAATCTATTGATCTGCCAACCAATATCCGGGATTTTGTAAATTTTTCCCTTTCCAGACTTCAAAGTGCAATTCGGTCTTATTGTCTTCATCATCTGTGAAAATTGTTCCCAGTGGTTCCTGGGTATCAATTTGCTGACCTACCGTAACATCAACGGTTCTCAGGTTGGCATATACGGTTAAGTATTCACCGTGCCTTACAATTATGGCTTTCCTGGCATTGGGCATACTTAAAATGTTGGTTACTTTACCATCGAATACGGCCCGTGCCTTTTCGCCTTTTGCTGTAAGGATATCAATTCCGTTGTTGTTGGTTTTGATATATTTCAATACCGCATGCGAATGCTCACCAAAAGTGCTTGAAATAATTCCCTGCTCTGTGGGCCAGGGCAACTTACCCCGGTTTGAAGCAAAATTATCAGACAGTTCAACCTGGTCTGGTGTGAGTTCAAACGTTCTCTTGATGGTTGGTTCGTCAGTATCTTTTTCTTCAGCAGCTTCTGCGGCTCTGGCAATTTCTTCGGCAATCACTTTTTCAATTGCATTTTGCAGCTCTTTAGCTTCTTTCTCTTTAGCGCGGATTTCAGCCAGCAATTCTTTTTCTTTTTTAGACAGTTGTTGCACTGTTTGGTTTTTTTGCTGCTTGGCTTCCATCATGTTTTGTTTTTCGATTTCCTGCTCTGATTTCAATGAAATCTTGCGCTGACGCATTCCTCGCAGTTCTTCATTTTTGTTTCGGATGCTATCCTGCGTATTTTGTATAAGCAAAGACTGTTCGCGCCGGTAATGGCCATATTGTCTGAAGTACTGCATTCGCTTTATGGCCTGGTTGAAATTTTCAGAAGAAAAGATATACATCAGGCGGGTCATGTTATCCTGGTTTTTCTGAGCAGCCTGAATCATTTTAGCATATTCATCACGCAGACGTTCCAGTTTTTTCTCCAGCTCGCTTATGCGTTTTTGATTGTAAATGATGGAATTATTTAGATAATACACCTCAGCTTCGATATTGTTGATGAGTTGTTGCCGTTGCTGAATTTTTTTATTGATAAGCACCAACTCATTCATAGAAGATTTGCGGCTTTTCCTTGTCTCTTCCAAGAGGTTGGAGGTAAGCTCAATTTCCTTTTCCAATTTCTCTTTATTTTTCCGGAGTTCTTCTTTTTCACTCTGAGCTATAAGCATAGCCGGTATTCCTAAAAGAAGGAAAACCAAAAAAACAGGAAAAATATTTTTGCTAAGGATTTTCATCCGCTTATCATTATTCGATTTTTATCGTGATAAAAGTAATTCATTTATGAGTTCGGTTTAACGCGTTTGCAAGTTACTGTGTTTACACGTTATAAATCTGATATTCTATTATTTAATCACTTTTTACTGGTTTTCGGCCCGGCATAATATTTATTCTTCTTTGCTCATCAAACATGATGTTCATCAATTCCGTAATGTTACCCTCTCATATTTGTCAGAAATATGAAAAGGGAAATTTAAATCATTATCAATTTTTACTTTTGAGTAGTCGAGCATGATATCAAGACTATCATCTGCACGCACACGAAACTGAGCATGCATAGGAACTTTTTGGGATTCTATTACGTAATAGTCATCATACTCTGCTGTAAGCTTCCGGTTTCTTTTCTGACGGACTTCTTTAACCATCATTTTTTTGATTTTAAACGATTGCGGATCGAGCCATGTGTTTTGGATAGGAATTTCCTGTGCCTGGTTTTCCCGAATGTATTTTTTAAGCTTTTGCCGGTTCGCCGTAGCTAATTTATAAAGCCCGCCTTCTATTGAGGTTTTCCAGCTCGCTTCTTCATAGAATCCAAAGTCATTCCCGATAAGGAGCGCCTGGAGCATGTCAAAGTCTAATGTGTTGTTCAAATACCGGTTTACAATGCTATAGTCTTCTACAAGATATTGCTTTTTTGTGCGGTCAATTACCTTAACGGAATCAGGTGTAAACAAGACCCGAGCAACTTCAATGCCCATGACGGGAGCAATTGAAAGCCACACCAAACTGTCTTTTTTCAGGCGGATATTTCCTTTAAACGACGTTTTTTCTTTTCCTTTGGCATAGTGCAAAGAAAACTTTGCTGACATCGTATTGTAGTTCAGCTCATGGGTTTCCATCTGTTTCATCAGGTATTCAGGCCCTTCGTTTTTTATAGGAGCTTTGTATATGCTTCTTTTGGAACGGCAAGACCACATCATGGCCATCAGTACAAAAAGTAAGAAAATCCAGATTTTGCTTCTCATTCTATTACCCGTTTTTCCTGTTCAATTTTCTTTTCCAGTTCAGGTGTGGTTTCTCCGGCTTTTTGGGCTTTTTTCCAGTATTCAAGCGCCTGCTCCTGTTCACCCAGTTCAAAAAGCACATCGCCCAAATGTTCAAGGATTGTTCCACTGGGATTTTCGCTGTTGTCTTTTGCCTTTTGAATCCAGTATTTCGCTTCTTCATACCGCTCCATTTTAAAAAGCACCCACCCGTAGGTGTCCTGGTTATTTGGATTATCCGGGTCTAATTCTACAGCTTTCTGGGCATACTTTTCTGCGGTTTCAAGCTTTTCTCCCCTTAACGATAAGTAATAGCTGTAATTGTTGAGCGTAAACGAATTCTCAGGGTCCTCCTCAATTGCATTCTCAAAGTATCGATCGGATTTTTCATATTCTTTAAGCTCATGATACACTTCTCCTAAATAAATGTTGAATTGGGCTTCGAGTCTTTTATTTCCGGCAACCATGTCAACTCCTGTAAGCAGCTCTTCCTGAGCTTTATTGAATTGATCGAGTTGCAGATGGGCCAACCCTGAAAATAAATAGAGCACAGGCTGCACAGGAAAAAGGTCTTTAGCCTCATCAGCCTGCTCAATCAACAACTCATACTCTGATTGCTGCAGTAGGATATTGAGGTAATTTTCCCAGTTGAAAAAGCTTGAATTATCCAGTTCAATGGCTTTTTGGAAATGCTTTTTTGCCTGTTCCTCTTTATTGTCTTTATTCAGAAAATCCGCATAAACCGAATGAGCTTTGCTTTTATCCGGATGGGTTTCTATGAGCGTTTTTGCCAAAGCAAAAGTTTGCGCTTTTTGTCCTGAATACATTTCAGAAACCGAATAATACGTCACCAGAATCTGAATCTTCGTATCCAAATCGAGCTGCGGTTGCGCAAAACCCTTTTTCAGTTCCTGGTATGCCTTATCGCGCTTGTCCTGCTTACGATATAAATCGGCGAGGTTAATATGAACGTAAGCATTCCCGGGGTCAATCTGCTTTACTTTTTCATAAGCCTGCTCGGCTTTATTGTATTGTCCTTCTTCTACATATGTTTTAGCCAGCAGGTTATAGTATTTCACATTATCAGGTTGCGATTCAACCAGTTTTTCTAGTTCTGCAATGGCCTTTTCTGTCTTTCCGATTTGTTTATAGAGTTTTTGCTTCTGTATACTAAGTCGTTCATTGATGCCCACGCTTCTTTCAATTTTATCATAGTATTTGATCGCATTATCATATTCACCTAAATAAACATACATCATAGCGATTTCGAAATAGAGGCGCGGATTGTCTTCAAACTGGTCAATAATTTTTTCATAGACTTCTATTGACTCTTCCAGCTTTTGCTGCTCTTTTAAAATTTCAGCAAGGGTTATCTGATACCATTTGTTTTCAGGTTCTGCTTTCGCTGCTTTTCTGATATAATTTTCAGCATCTACAAAGTTTTGTTTTTCCTGTTCTATACGGGCTAAATCATAATTTGCCGGTCCATGATTGGGTTTTTTTTCCAGCACTTTCAAAAACAGGTCTTTCGCCTCTTCGTAGTTTTCCAGGACTCTTTGTTTCACACCATCGAGGTAAAGGGCTGTGGTTTCATCAGGAGCTTCTACCTGGCGCTGCGGATTTTCTGCAGTATCCTTTACTGAGCTGCAGGATACAAAGCCAAACAGCAGTACGATACTAAAATATAATATGGAATGTTTTATTGTCATCTGTAAAAGTGTTTTTTCGTTTCACTGCCGGAGCTATTGGTTAACGCAAAGAAATGCAATCCATTATTGCATATTTTATTCTTTCACATTTTTTAGTCTTGTCCGGTACTTCCAAAGCCTCCTGTGCCCCGATGTGTTTTATCTAATTCATCTGTTTCCACCCACTCAGCTTGCTCATGTCTGCTGATAATCATTTGAGCTATTCGTTCACCCGGCTTTATGGTTGTGCTTTCGTTTGAGAGGTTTATCAAAATGATCTTCACTTCACCACGATAGTCTGCATCAATTGTTCCGGGACTGTTTAAGACCGTCACCCCTTTTTTTACAGCCAGTCCGCTTCGGGGCCGGATTTGAGCCTCATGCCCGCCTGGAATCTCTATGAAAATACCCGTCGGAACCATTGTCCTTTCCATAGGCTTCAATTGAATATCTTTTTCAAGGTTAGCTCTTAAGTCTGCTCCGGCCGATGCAACAGTAGCATATTCAGGTAGCGGATTGTTTGATTTATTAACGATTTTAATCTTCAAAACGTATGATTTTTAAATGAAAACAAAATTATAAATTTTCCTTCAGGTTGAAAGGCTTCCGCTCACTGAAAACCACTAAGCCTGACTTTCCAGGAAATACTTGTGCATTTATTGTGAAAACTGCTGCAGATTATTTTTCTCAGCAAACCATGCTACAATTATAAAGCTAAGCAGCAACACTCCGTTTACGGCCAAAGACAAAAGCTGATGCTCTATGTTCATGATGGCAGAAAGCCCATACAATAATAAAGCCAAACCGGAATAAGCCGCTATCTTTTTCAGCGGGTATTTCACTTTAAAGTGCTTTCGGCCAATGAAAAACGATAAAACAACCATGGAACTGTAACACAAAAGCTGCCCTAATGCTGCTCCGGCATACCCTATTTTGGGTACAAGTATAAAGTTTGAAGCCAAAGTTACCACAGTTCCGGCAAGTGCAATATAAGCGCCTATTTTGGTCATATCCGTGAGCTTGTACCACACGCTGAGGTTGTAAAACACGCCCTGGAACAGCTTAGCAATAAGAATAACCGGCACGATGAACAAACCGGCATGATAGCTCTCATCAATAAAATATTTAAGGATATCCAAAAAGAGCATCACTCCCAGGAAAATAAGCCAGCCAAAAATGATGAAGTACTTCATGACTTCAGCGTAAATATCTTTTGCGTTTTTTTCTTTTGCCTGCGCAAAGAAAAACGGCTCAGCAGCAAAACGAAACATCTGTATAAAAATTGACATCAATACAGCCAGTTTAAAATTTGCACCATATTCTCCCAGCAGTGATTTCCTCACTTCAAGGCTCTCATCAGAAAGCAGGTGCTTCATCAAAAGCTTATCGGCTACCTCATTTATCATCCCGGCAAGGATAACTATGGCCAGCGGATAAGCAAACCTGAACATGCGTTTCCACAGTTCGGGATCGATTTTTATCCGGATTTTCAGCAGTTCAGGAGAAAGCAACAACAACGTAATAGCACTGCTGATAAGGTTTGCAATAAAAATATAGCCCACATCAATGCCTGATTTATAAAACAGCAACCAATCATATTGAGGATTTGACTGCACTATTTTAGGTGCAAGCCACAGAAAAAACAGGTTCAGTAGCACATTCGCCACCACGTTGATAAGCTTGATGGTGCTAAAGCGCAATGCTTTTCGCTTTTCGCGAAGATGAGCAAAAGGTATGGCTGCAAGGGCATCCATAGCAACAATAAGCGCCACAAAAAGAATATATTCCGGAGAGCTGATGTAGCCAATTGCTGAAGCAATATCGCTGTTGAAAATAAAGATAAATACCAGGAAAAGTACGGTTGTGATTAAGATTGAGGTGAAGGCAGTGCTGTAAACTTTTTTCTTGTTTTCTGACTGGCTGGAAAAGCGGAAGAAAGCCGTTTCCATTCCGTATGTCAGAATCACCAACAGGATGGCAACCCACGAATAAAGCTCTGTTAAAACAGAATAATCTGCTTTCACCAAAATCCGGGTAAAAAAGGGCGTAAGAAGATAATTCAGCAGCCGCGGCACAATGGTTCCCATTCCGTAAACGGCTGTTTCTCCGGCCAGGCGTTTTATCGGATTATATGCTGCGCTCATACATTATTGGTTTCTTCATACTGCGGAAGTTCCATTAAAAACACAGTGCCCGTTTCGTTGGTTTTCAACAGCTCTATTGTTCCTTTAAAGCTGTGAATGATGTTTTTTACCATGGCCAGTCCTAATCCTGTTCCTCCGGACTTGGTGGTAAAGTTTGGCAAAAATATCTTATTTCTCTGTTCGTTTTTAATCCCGCTGCCATTATCTTCCACATAAATCTTTACTTTTTGCTCTTTGATTTGGGTAGTTATTTTTATCATTCCGTTTTCTTTGCCATAGAGCGCCTGCACTGAGTTTTTCAACAGGTTTATAAGCACACGTTCCAGTTGCTTTTCATCACCAAGTATAAAACAACCAGGCTGTGCATCAAACTGAAACCGGATATTTTTGGTGCCGCGGAACAGCTCCAATGTGTTTTCAATGACTTTATTTACATCTGTCTTTTTGAATTTTACGGTTGGCATTTTGGCAAAGTCTGAAAAAGCTGAAGCAATCTCAGATAGCGACTCTATCTGGTTGATCATGTTTTCAGAAAAGCGTTTGAGATTTTCACGGCTTTCATCATCTTCTGGCTTTACTACTCTTGAAAGGTGCTGAACGCTGAGCTTCATAGGTGTAAGCGGGTTTTTTATTTCATGGGCTACCTGCTTTGCCATTTCGCGCCAGGCCGACTCCCTTTCCGTTTCCATTAGCTTACGCGCGCTTTTCTCTAATTCATCAACCATTTTATTGTACTCTCTCACCAATTCTCCGATTTCATCATTTCGCTGAATATCTATCTTTACATTAGACTTTGATAATGCTGTTTGGCTTAATGATCTTTTTATAGTCTGCATCGGTTTGGTGATGTAATTGGATATGATCCAAATTAAGAACAAGGCTACTCCCGTTAGAATGACATAGATGTTAATGAATGTAGTCAGAAAAGCCGATATTTCTTCGGTAAGCCTCCGCTGCTTGGCAAAATAGGGCAAGTTGACGTAGGCGATTATTTCATTTTCGTAATTCCTTAACGGGAAATAAGAAGATAAAAACTCATAATCGCCAATGTTTTCCTGAATAATATATTGAGATAATGCCAGGCGCTTCATTTTCCCATAAGCATCACGGTGAATGTATTCGCTAAGGATATGCTGATCAAAAACTTCATGACGCGAGGAAGCATAAAGCCTTCCGGTTGTATCATACAAATGAATATCTGAGAAAAACACATTAGAAAACTTAATAAGCTGATTATAGGCATATTCTTCAGACACTTCATCAATAGCATCCAGGCTTGCAAATTTATGCTCCAGTTCAATTAAGATGGAATGAGATAATTCACGCAAATTGGATATGTTTTTCTGATTATTTTGATGCGATATGTGATTAAATACAAAATATCCAATAATAATAAATGCCATAAGCAAGATGGTAAATATCGAAATCTGAAGGCGACTTCGGAATTTAGTAAACATACTTACGTTGACACGTTGAATTATGATCAGGTATAAAAGTAAAAACAAAATTCCTAAAAAGATAAACAAATAGGATATTCCTGCGAGTGCATCTGTAATTAAACTTTCTCTCTTTGTAATTACCAATCTCTTTTTTCCGTCCTGGAATAAATGATGGCTGAACTCATAAGAATCCTGAAGAAAACTTTTATGAAAATGTAACGGATAATTAAAATCTCCGTAGCTGCTAATAAGCATACTATCGCGATAAATACCGTAATCATATTTAGTGAGCCAGTGATTCTCGGCTTCTTCGTTAACCAACAACTCGGGATAGCCCTGTGCAAAAGGAGTGCTTTTCTGAAAGATATCCGCAAAAACAACCAAATCCTGATTAACCGGAATGCGGGCTAAATATTTCCTGATTTTATCATCATCATCTATATAATAAAGCCCTTTTGAGAGACTGCTCTGGCCTACATCCTCAATAATATTATTAAAATATTCATAGCAATCAACCGGATTATCATCATAATTAACCATAAGCTCAGTTTGTGAATCGCATATGGTAATGGAAATATCATACTTATTTTCAAACACCGCTAAATATTCACTCATCAGGTAGGCTTTCATTTCAGAAACATCATCTGAAGACGCCTCGTTCTTTGCTATATCAGATAAAAGCGAATCATTTTGAATGTTATCATACACACTTTCAAAGCGAGACTCCAAAATCCGGTCTCGATTATTAAGTATTCTCATCGCTCTCAGCTCAATTTCCTTTTCCTGTTTAATTTGGTATTTATTGCTTATGATGATTGAGTAACCCATAGCGGAAAAGAAAAGAAGGGAAAGCACAAAATAAATTCCCGTGTTTCCGTTTTTTATGGAAATGAAATAACCCAACACCAAAAACTGCAGGGCAATAAAAGCATACAGCCAGCTCACCAAAACAGCAATGCTTGCTATGATAAAAACTCCGAGCACAACCATCCAAATGCGGGCTGGGTGCTTTTTGAATATCTGATTCAGGCAAAGCAGCGCGCTGGCGCTAAGCAGCAATGAAGCTATCAACGTAATCGCCATTAATCCAAGACCCAGCACACTTTCAAACTCAAGCTGAACGGGTTTTGATATTTCTATGCTAATGGTGCTGTTAAAAACCAGGTTTTCTATCATTTCATACGCATAAAAAAGTGGTAGAAGTGCTGCTGCAAAGAAAACCGGAGACCAGGGTTTGTGAGACGGTTTAAGCAGCAATTTGTTTTCTGCAACCCACTTGAAAACAGCCCATGAAAGAACAAGAGCAGGAATCATATAAATCAAAGCATCACCTAAGCCATAAAGTATACGCGGGAAAACAAACATGCCATGATTGAAAAAATAGGTTTCAAAAACCTTTTCCGGAAATTTGAAATACCGGAACAGAAAAAGGATAATGATGGTATCGGCCAAAAACAGAAGTAGTTTTAGTCCTGTTTTGCTTTTTAAATAGTTGATATTATCATACAAGACGAACAGAAAAACATAAACTATCAGATAAAAAATCAGAAACAAACCAAAAATCAGTTGCGATTGCTCTTGAGACCACTGCAATTTATCTTTACTTGTGATGCTGAAGACATGCTGTCCTCCAACTTTCACCGGATATTTACCTGGGTCGGTATTAATTGCAAGCTGCCGGGGAATTGACTCATCAATAACAAAAGTATTGTTTAAGAAGGCATTGGTAATTGCAAATTGGTGTTTGAGGCTTAAAACAAACAGCAAAGATGAATCGGGATCCAGTGAATATTTTTTTGAAAGGACAACACGGTTAGGCGTATTTATAACCGTAATGGTTTTCTCCAGAGCTTTTTCAGTACACTTTTTATTTAAGGTAATCTGGTTATTGGTGTAAAAAACAACAGAATCATTCTCCAGAATAAAAAAGTCGCGGTAGGGTTCTTTTTCCGCAAAGGCAGTCAGCGATTCTATATCTGGATTTTCTTTCAGGAATGTATCAGCTCTCAGAAGTTCATTGTTAATTTCATTGCCAAGGTGTTCAGACAGCTTTTCTTTATCTAAAAATCCTTTAAAGTAAATATAGAATGCGAAAAACATAACGGCAGCAAGGAGCAAAGCCAACAAATTCCATAAAACCCTTTTCCGATTTGTTATCATTTTTGATTTGTTTCACGTGAAACATGGATATGATTTGGTACAAACTTATACGTAATTGCCCCAAAAATAGTGCAAAATATCCGGATTGTTAAGCAGTTTTAACGTTATTGTTTCAGGTTCCCGGAAAAATTCACCTAGCCGCAAAAAGATTGAATATTTAAAAGCTTTTAGCGAGCCAAATGCACCAGTAACACGGAAATATCAGCAGGGGAAACACCACTAATCCGGCTTGCCTGACCTATAGTCTTGGGTCTGTGCTTTTGAAGTTTTTCACGCGATTCAAAAGACAGGGCATCGATCTTTTTAAAATCAAAATTGTCATGGATTTTCATAGATTCAAAGCGCTCCATTTTCTCGGCCATTTCCTTCTCCTTGTTGATATAGCCCTCATATTTGATATAAATTCCGGCTTCCTCCAGGCTCTCACTATCTCCTTGTATTTCCCTTTCAAAAAATGAAGCAAACCCGGGCAGATGATTCACAATTTGCTCAATGCTAAGCTGCGGTCTGAGGATTAATCCGTGAATCTTTTGTTTTTGTTTAATTGGACTGGTTTGATTTTTTTCGAGTAAGGTGTTTACATCTTCCGGTTCAACACTTGTCTTGCTTACATAGTTAATGATTTGATTTGTCCGTCGTTCCTTTTCCTCTACCCTTTTCATGCGTTCTGCTGAGGCCAGTCCAAGTTCATATCCCTTTGGTGTAAGCCTGAAGTCTGCATTGTCCTGGCGAAGTAAAATCCGGTATTCAGCCCGGGAAGTAAACATCCTGTAAGGTTCATTGACGCCTTTCGTAATCAAATCATCAATCAAAACACCAATATAAGCTTCAGAGCGTTGCAAAACAAAAGGCTCCTTTTCATTCAGTTTCAGGTGAGCATTGATTCCGGCTACAATACCTTGTGCTCCGGCTTCCTCATATCCTGTTGTTCCGTTGATTTGTCCGGCAAAATACAAGTTCTCCACGAGTTTCGTCTCCAGGCTATGCTGCAGTTGCTCAGGAGGAAAATAATCATACTCGATTGCATATCCGGGCCTGAATATTTTCGCATTTTCAAAGCCTTTGATTTTATGCAATGCATTTAACTGTACGTCCATTGGTAAGGAGGAAGAGAATCCGTTAACGTAAACCTCATGTGTATCCCACCCTTCAGGTTCAATGAAAAGCTGATGGCTGTTCTTATCGCTAAAGCGTTCAACTTTATCTTCGATACTAGGGCAGTACCTGGGACCGGTTCCCTGGATTCTTCCAATAAACATCGGACTTTTTTCAAAGCCCAGCCGCAACTCATCATGTACTTGCTCACTGGTATGCGCTATGTAACAATTTCTTTGTTGTCTTAAGGGCGGTGTTTCTGTATAAGAAAATTTTCCGGGATTTTGATCACCGTATTGTGCTTCAAGCTTTGAATAGTCAATGGTTCTTCCGTCAACCCTAACGGGTGTTCCTGTTTTCATCCGGCTGGAACGGAACCCGAGTTCATTTAGTGTTTCTGTGAGCCCAACAGCCGCTTTCTCCCCGATTCTTCCGCCGCCGAATTTTTGTTCACCGATATGGATTGTACCGTTCAGGAAGGTTCCATTGGTTAAAATCACAGCTTTTGAATACACCGGGATTCCCATTCGGGTTTTAACGCCTACTACTTTACCGTTTTCCGTAATGAGCGACATCACCATGTCTTCCCAAAAATCAAGATTCGGAATGTTCTCGAGTTGATAGAGCCACTCTTCAGCAAATCGTTTTCTGTCGCTTTGCGCTCGCGGCGACCACATTGCGGGTCCTTTGGATTTATTGAGCATGCGGAACTGAATCATGGTTTTATCCGTTACAATACCGGCAAAACCACCTAAGGCATCAATTTCCCTAACTATTTGCCCTTTTGCAATACCGCCCATAGCAGGATTGCAAGACATTTGAGCGATGCTGTGGCGTGAGAGCGTAATCAGCAATGTCTTGCTACCCATTCTGGCCGCGGATGCAGCAGCTTCACTGCCTGCATGTCCGCCACCTACAACAATTATATCATAATTTTGTAACATAATTTCCTTCTTGTTTCACGTGAAACAAACAAAGATTCCCGGAAAGTGTTTCTATAAATCCGCTAATAAGGAAAGGTATTTGTCTTCGGCATTCCTCATCTTTGTCTTGCTTTCTTCTGTATTATCATTATATCCGCAAAGATGCAAAATTCCGTGTATAATAACTCTGTGTAATTCATCCAACAAACTTTTATTATTGTCGTCTGCGTTTTCTTTAACCCGGTCAAGCGAAATATAAATATCGCTGTTTAGCTCTTTCCCTTGCCGGTTATCAAAAGTAATGATGTCGGTGAGATAATCGTGATTAAGAAATTCTCTGTTGATTTTAAGCAGGTATTCGTCGGTAGTAAAAACAAAGCTCACCTCTCCTACTTCCAGATAATGATCTTGCACCACCTTCGTAATCCATTCTCTTAATAAAGCAGGATTTTCTACTTTAAAATCAACCTTTTCTGTAAAAAAAAGAATTTCCATAATTTCCTCTAAACGTGCTTTCTGGTTTTATAGTAGTAGCCATGAACTAAATTATTCCTTCTGACCCATTCCTGTTGATGAATTGCGTTTAGCTTGAATGTCATTTTTAAGATGTTTGTATCAGGAAAGTCAATATCAGATGTCAACAATTTTAAAGTTTCCACTTCCTTTTCCTCTCCGTCAGTGTCAAACATCACATTTAAGGATGGCTGACCCTCAATTATAAAGCTAAGTGATTTGCCATCAAACTCATATCTTACATCCAGGCTTTGAGTGTATTCCGGGTTTTGTGCGTTAATTTTATTAAATACAATATCCAAAGCTCTGCTTATGACACCATAATATTCGTCATAGACGCGATGTTTTTTACAAAACTCTGAAATCAAGCTCTCAATCTGGGAGAATTTAGTTTCATCAAGTAAAATTTGCAATTGCTTTTCTTCTTTCATGTTTAGTTCGTTTGTCCCTCAATAAAATATTCATTAACTTTCTTCTTATAAAAAGGATTCAGGTCTGGCGGCACTGTACGTAAAATATCACGTCCCTGTTCCATCATCTTTTCAAATTCTAAAGCTGCCGGATTTGTTCTCTCCCAATCTTCAGCGGTTTTTCCTTCTCTACGTTCCTCCTGCTCTTGCTTTCTTTCCGCCTTTTCTGACTCGAGTAACCTTGTAACAATATCCTGCTGCCGTTTAATCATCTCTTCAGTAATACGCTTATTAACCAAATCGGTTTCATTTTCTTCCATTTTTTTTATCGTTTCTGACAGTCCCTGGTCACCTTCTCCCTGTTTCATGAGTTCCTGGCGATATTTTTGCAGCTTTCGTCTGATTTCAGCTTGTTTCGCAGCCATTCTTGCCAGCTTCTCATTCATTTTAGATTTGCCTTCGCCCGGTTTTGGTTTTCCTTCTCCTTCTTGCATCTGTTCAAGCTCCTGCTGCATCTTCTGCTGCATCTTTTTAATCTCAGACATTTTCGGGACGCCCTGGCCGGGCTTGGGCTGCCCTTTGCCACTTCCCTGCGCATTCATCTGCGACTGCATATTTTTTAAGGCTTCTGACAGCATCAACGCCAGGTTGTTCATATGCATCATCGCATATTGTTGGCGAGAAACCCCAGTTGAAACATTACGCTCATTTAAGGATTCTATGGCTTTTTCTGTATTGTCTTCAATTTTCTTAAGCTCTTCCATCACAAAAGGCTCAATCATGGCCTGCCTTTTAGAAAGCGCGATTAAGGAATCTTTCACGATGCCGGTCTTTTGCTCAATTCTGAACTGCTCCTGAATCTTTTCAACATAAAGCGGATCGTTGCGGTTAATACTCTGAAAGTTCTCCATCAAAGATTCCTGATCATATGAAAGGCGAATAAGATTCTGTAAAATCTGCTTCAGGTTTTCAGCGTCTTCTGCAAGATTCTCCTCTTCCATTTGCTGCTGCTGCATTTGAAGATTCATTTTAAGCGATTCCAGGCTTTCTTCAGCATCCTTCATTTTATCCATGGATTTATTTTTGTTGCGTTTTTGCATTTGCTCAATGCTCTCTTCCATGTTTTGATCGCCTTCATTTAGTTCCTTTTCCGGTACTTCATAATTATTAGGTTTTTCAAGGTTTTCATTCTTCTCCTTCAGTGATTCGGATTCCTTTCTAAGACTATCGAGCTGCTTTTGTAAGTCACCCTGTTCAGGAACATTTTTCTCAAGTTCTTTTCGTTGCTGGTCTTCAACCTTTTCGCGCAAGTCTTTTTGCTGCTTTTCAGTCTGTTCCGCCTCCTGGATTAGATCATCCAAATCCTTTTGGAATTCAAGTTGTTTAAAAAGCTCAAGGCTGCGATCCAACTGCTGTTGCATTTGTTCTGCATTTTCCTCCATCTTTTTCATGGTCTTATCAAAATTCTCTTCAGATAATTTTTCCATGAGTTCGCGGATTTCTTCCATCATCTCTTTCATTTCTTCATCAAGCACTTTATCCAACAGTTCTTCAAGTTCTTTCTGTTTATCCAACAACTTCTTATCTGTATCGCTTAATTCCTCCTCATATTCTCTGTTCTTCTCCAGATCATCCTTTAACTCTTCTTGTTTTTCCTTTAGGTTCTCAAACTCCTCAGCGAGATTTTTTAGTTCGTCTTGTTCTTCCCAGCCTGCTTGTTCTCTGTCCAGCATGTTTTCGCGCAGCTTTTTTATGCGCTCCTGTAGCTGTTCGCTATCCTGATTTTGTTTTTCAAAACCGGATTTAAGGCTGGAATTCTGTTTCTGTTTTTCTGCCTGTATCTCCTTAGCTGTGGGATAACGAAATGTCTTGACGTTTGAAGTGGTACTTTTCGGACCATTAACAGCGTCATTATCGATAACTTTAAAATAATATCTGACTCTTTTATCTATAGCCAAATCAGCAAAATCAAAGGAATTAAAAAATTGCTGTTTATTGTTTTGGTTGATATCCAATGATTTTTCAACTAATACAGAATCATCTGTTTCTATAAAAAATTTCAAATTACTAAATCCGTAATCATCCGCAATCACGCCGGTAAAAAACTTTCTGAAATATTGTAAGGTATCTTCTGCTTCCTGTACCTCAATTTCCGGATATTGATCTTCTATGATATTGATGAAATAATCGAGTGTATCTTTCCCTGTGAGATATTTGTTTTCTGCATAAACCAGGTATTCTTCATTTGTTTTGAAAGAATCACTAAAAGTGGCAGTATTGTTTTCTTCAATATTAAGTTTTCTGGTTGAATCCTTTAGGTGAATAAAGAGGTCGTTTGCATCCTTGGTATAAAATTTCCAGTTAACGTTAGTTCCTTCAGGAATGACAATATCTCCTGTGTTATCAATGGTATCGTTTATCATACCGGTATAATCAGGAAAGTCTAATACCATGTCAAAGTCGATGATAACAGGTAAAGCATGAACTTTTAACAAGAATTCTTTTGATCGAACTTTATCAGACTCAAAATAGAAATTTGTGTTCTCCCTAACATTCGGAATTTTATATTGGAAACTGTTGTTTTTACGATTCATCAAAAATCGTTCATCACCGTAATTTAAATAGACCTTTTCAGGAATATACTTGCCCTCGGTTTTGGCCATAATCTGAAACTCAGCGTTTTCCTCTGAAACTAGAGAGTCATTGAGCAGCATAAACTGAAAGGGTTTAGGCTTTTCAAAATCCTTATCGAAGTTCACGATTCGGTGTGCCGAGCTTTGAAACTGAGATGGAAAGGCCAGGAAAAGGATACCAAAAAGAATTAAAAGTGGTGCTATTTTCCATAAGTAAGGCAAATTGGCTTTATATGTTATGCCGCTTTTAAAGTCAAAAGGCGATAAATCCTGCGCCTTTTGCGCTATACTTGCTTTAATTAAAGAATCATCCTGATAGGCGCCATGTTGTTTCTCAAGTTGAAGGAGATTAAGAAGTTTATCGTTGATTTCCGGAAAGTGTTTTCCTATCAATATTGCAGCTTGTTCGTATGATAACCCATTACGAAACTTTAATAGCTTCATTAAGGGTTTTATTACAAAAACAGACAAAATCAATGCTGCGGCTATCATAAATACAATTAAAAAAACCATGCGCACATTTCCCGGATTGAAAAGAAACCACTCCGGAAGAATAATCAATAGCGCCATAATTATCAAAAAACCAGATGATATTATGCTTCCCTTCAGGATTTCGTTTCTGTAATATTTCCTGATATAGCGCGCCAGATTCTCTTTGATGCTATGTTCTGCCGATTTTTGCATATGTGTTGTTTCTAAAAACAAAATTAACTACATTATTAAAACTGAATTACATTTGTATTGTTAAAAGATTGGAAAAGGCTTTTATTCTGCTTCTCAATTGACTTTAAATAATTTATTTATCAATCTTAAACTATTTTACGAACGAATACTTTTTATACTATGACCAACAAACTTCTACTAATAAGCATTTTGATTTTCCTGTTTGCAGGCCTTCCGATTAAAGCACAAGACTATGGAAGTCATGATTGCGCTGCTACTAAAATTAAAGCATACGAATCTCTGCAAGACAGGGCTGCATCAGAAGATTATAATCCTGAAATGGATAAATATGATGTGAATTTCTATCACCTCGATGTTGAACTCAACGAAAATAGTGTTTTTATTGAGGGAAATGTACGTATTGTTGCATCAGCTACAGCAAATAATGTGGATACATTTATAATTCAACTTGTAGATGACTTAACCGTAGATTCTGTTATTGTTAATAACCAGGAAGTAGCATTTACACATGAAAATGATGAAATTTCAGTAGAGATAGAACCGGTTTCAAATGGTGATCTAATAGACGCTAAGATCTATTACGGTGGAATGCCTCCTACAGGTGGGTTTTTTGCAGGAATATCCTCTGAAACGCACTGGACCTACGGATATGACGCTACCTGGACGCTCTCTGAACCTTATGCGGCCAAAGAGTGGTGGCCTGTAAAACAGGATTTGCATGACAAAGCCGATTCAGTATACGTTTTTGTAACTACCAAAGAATCAAATATGGCCGCTTCAAACGGAATTCTGACTGACGTAGTTGACCTTGAAGACAATAAGCAGCGATATGAATGGAAATCCGGATACCCGATAGCCTATTACTTAATATCAGTTGCCGTAGCAGAATATCAGCAATACAATATTTACGCATATCCTGAAGATATGGGCGCTGACAGCTTACTAATCCAGAATTTTATTTACGATTCGCCAACCATCTTAAATCAGTTACAGGATGATATGGATGCTACGGTTGACTTAATGGAATATATGTCGACAGCTTATGGCCCATATCCCTTCAGCGAGGAAAAGTACGGTAATGCTTTAACCCCGATAGGCGGAGGAATGGAACATCAAACCATGTCTACAATGGGCAACTTTTCGTTCGGGTTAAACGCACACGAGCTTGGTCATCAGTGGTTTGGCGATAACGTCACATGTGCTTTTTGGAATGATATCTGGATAAACGAGGGCTTTGCTACCTATTCAGAATACCTTTCCCGCATAAACCTAATCAGCGAAACTTCAGGAACGAATTTTATGGTAAGCGCTCAAAACAACGCGATGTCTTCTCCGGGAGGCTCTGTTTATGTTCCTGATGAAGATCTGGATGATATCTGGCGTATTTTCAGCTCTCGTTTAAGTTATGACAAAGGTGCTGCAATTGTACATATGATTCGTTTTGAGCTGCAGGATGATGAATTGTTTTTTGATATACTGCAACAGTTTAACATAGATTATGCTGACAGTGTAGCAAGCGGCGAGGACTTCAAACTTTTGGTTGAGGATATGTCAGGTCAGGATTTTGATACATTTTTCGACCAATGGTATTATGGCGAGGGGTATCCTACTTATGACATTACCTATTTCAATGAGGAAAATGATTTGGATATTCATTTTAGCCAGACCGCTTCTACGAGTAATCCTTCCTTCTTTGAAATGCTGATGGAATATCAGCTTACTTTTGAAGACGGCCATGATACGATTATACAGGTTTATCATACCCAGCCCGAGCAAATCGAAACCTATCCGGGTCTTGTCGCGGAGCATGGAAACCTTGTGGATATCGAAGCAGACCCACAGAACTTTACTTTGGATAAAACCGGCTCAATAAGTGTTTCGAACGAGCAGGTAAAGGGTAGTCCGGTGTTTTCTTTCTATCCGAATCCGGTTAAAGATAATGTCACATTTGTTTTTGATTCGCAAATAACAAAAACCATTTCCCTGTATGACATTTCCGGAAATCTGGTTTATAAAACAGCGGTTAACGGCAAGCAAAAGACCATTTCGCTAAAAGATTATCCAAAGGGAATCTACTTTGTGGATGCGCAAACTGATGAAGGAGTTTCCCGAAAAAAATTGCTTAAGAAATAAATTAAATCCTCAGACAGATCTAACCATGTTTCACGTGAAACATGGTTAGATTTTATGTAGCCGTTCAATACCATCCCAGTTTTCTGGCAACCCATGCTTAATTATTTCCTTGCATCTCTTGATGTAAAACAGCGCTGCTATATCTGATGGGTTTTTGTCATATACTTTTTTGAATAAATCCAAAGCTCTCTCAAATTCTTTGTTCTGATACATATCAGCAGCTCTTCCAAAGTCGTATTTCGTATTCTTTTTTAACTCACGACACCGTTCTGGTTCTCCATTCAAAATCTCAAAAATATAAACCGCTTTCTTTTTTCCTTTTACCTTAACCACATCCAAAAATCGATACTCATAATTGCCGGCTTCTCTTAATTTTGTGAGTGTATCTTCGCTAATAATAACAGATCCTCCATAGATTTTTGTCAGACCTTCGAGCCTGGCGGCAAGGTTTACAGCATCTGAAATTACAGTGCCATCTAAACGGTTTTCGCCGCCCACAATACCCAACATTAAGTTCCCGGTGTGAATACCAATTCCACTGTTTATAGGCTCTTTATCAAACTGTGTAATCACCTGGTTAAACTCCGCAAGCTTAATACGCATTTCAATAGAGGCATTAATTGCATCCTGAGCATCATATGGAAAAAGCGCCATGATAGAATCACCTATATATTTGTCTATAAACCCATTGTTTTTTCCTATAACTGGTTCCATATAAGCCAGATACATATTAATGAAGTCGAAATTTTCTTTTGGAGTCATCGATTCTGATATTTCAGTAAACGAGCGGATATCCGTAAATAAAACCGTCATTTCCTTTTCGATTTGATCGCCATGCGCAATTTCAGCGATTTCCTTTTTACCGAGAATTTCAAGAAACTGTTTTGGAACAAACCGAAAATAGGTTTCGTTTAGCTTGGAAATATTATCGATATAATCTTTAATCCGTCTTGTCATGTAGTTGTAACCTTCTCCAAGTGCCCCGATTTCATCATTGG
This sequence comes from Bacteroidota bacterium, assembly GCA_051747665.1. Lineage (GTDB taxonomy): Bacteria > Bacteroidota > Bacteroidia > Bacteroidales > JAIPAH01 > JAIPAH01. The sequence goes on from JBNJGK010000018.1 coordinate 24,557, forward strand.
TTCTAATAATAGCAAACTCATCCGGCTTTCCTTTCCCTGTCCGCTGCATATGTTCGAGAAGTTCATTTACCGGTCGTACAATTCCGGTTGTCGTCCACTTAACAAAAAGAATCAGATACACAGTAGCAATCAGAATTCCGCTGAAAATCCCAAAAAACATAAACATGCTGTTCCAGGCGTTTACGTAAATCATAAACGGATATTTTAATAAATCCTCGTAGCTGAACTCCTCAGCATCCGCAGTCTCAAACAACGATGTTTCTGTACCGAATAATAACTTGACTTGCTCAGAGTTTGCAAGATCTACATCTAAATCTTTAAGCTGAGTTACACTCAAAAAGATATACAACATCACAATGGTTAACGGCAGCAGACTGGTCATCAGGTTTGAAACAAGCAACCTGTTTCTGATCCGTCCCCTTTTGCCTTTAAAAATAGGTACGCTTAGCTCATCCAGCGTATAGACATGCTCCAGATATTTCAGATGTACACGATGTCTTTCCCAAAAGAAAATTAAAAGGGTTACTAAAATTGTAGCAATAATACTGATATACAGATATTGCCTGTATATATTGTGACTAACTTCATCAAAAGATTCAGCAGCGCCCAATTGAAGAAAGTTGTGGCCCAGAGATGCAAAAAGTGCCCCGCCTAATATTATCGCATTGATTAAAGGTACTTTTAATATCCATTTTTTTGTGATACGATAAAGCTTTGGAGTGATATTTTTTCCTTTACGCTTTTTGTTAAAATATCGCTTAAAAGGCAGATTAAAAATCCACCCTAAAAGAAAACTTACGAGTAATGCTCTGAAAATAAAGAGAAAATTTGGAGTGAAACCACCATCATCCATTGTCATGGTAGTTTTTTCTTCATCTCTCTCCACTTTCATCATTCTTCTGTTTTGCTGATTCTGAAGCACAGTATCCTCAGTCATCAACAAAGAGTCCGCAGCAGAACCTGTTCTGTCATTTTGCGACTCCAAAACAAAACCCTTCTGATTACTTAATATCTGTGGTAATGATTTTAAACCCACAATCATAACAAAAGGCATAACAAGCAGGAAATACAAAATTGTAGTTAAAATATATATCCGAAGACCATAAAACTTGGGCACATCTTGTCTCATAGGTTCAATTTCTACGTACAAATTTAGGATTTTTCGCTTCATAAAAGCACCAAATCAAATCTCTGATAATAATTTTCGGATAAACCGATATTCATATCTTTGCATCTTTGAGCCAAGTTTAATACGTTCATACGATTTTAGGTTTGTAAGTTAATAATTTGAAATTCAATAATATGAATATAAAATACTGCTAATGTTGTTTTTTTAAACATTCAGAATAACTAAGTTTTATATAATTCATTAAATAGTGAACGGTTTTTAGACGAAACTCATGAATTAAATTTTTTTGCCTTAAAAATTAGAATGATGAAAGAAAACATACGCGTTAGATTTGCTCCCAGCCCAACAGGTCCACTTCACATAGGAGGCGTCAGAACCGCGCTTTACAACTACCTTTTTGCCCGCAAAAACGGCGGCAAGATGATTCTCCGTATTGAAGACACCGATCAGAAAAGATATGTGGAAGGAGCAGAAAAGTATATCAAAGATGCCCTGGCCTGGTGCGGAATAGAAATTGATGAAGGCACCGAGCAAGGTGGAGATTTCGGTCCTTATCGCCAATCAGAACGAAAAGACATCTACAGTAAACATATTCAGCTATTGCTCGATAATGGAAAAGCATATTATGCCTTTGACACGTCCGATGAGCTTGAAGCCATGCGCAAAAAACTGGAAGAAGCCAAGGCCGATAACACCAGTTATAATCCTTTAATCCGAAAGGAAATGACCAATTCATTTACCTTATCAGAAGAAGAGGTAAAGCAGCGTATCGAAAATGGGGATCCCTATGTTATTCGCTTCAGGATGCCCGAAAATGAAATCATTCACTCGAAAGACATTATCCGCGGAGAAATCAAAGTCAACACGAACACACTCGACGATAAAGTTCTGTTTAAGTCCGATGGCATGCCCACCTATCACTTTGCCAACATTGTGGATGATCACCTGATGCAGATTTCGCATGTGATCCGGGGCGAGGAATGGTTGCCATCGCTCACGCTCCACACGATGCTCTACAAGGCTTTCGGGTGGGATGTGCCGGAATTTGCGCATCTGCCGCTGCTCTTAAAACCCACCGGCAAAGGTAAACTCAGCAAGCGCGATGGCGATAAGCTTGGATTCCCGGTTTTCCCGATGGAGTGGAAAGACCCCACTACCGGCGATGTGGCTATGGGTTATAAAGAGGAAGGCTACTTCCCGGAGGCGTTTATAAATTTTCTTGCCTTGCTGGGATGGAACCCCGGAACAGAGCAGGAATACTTTAGCATGGAAGAATTAATTGAGGCTTTCTCGCTTGAGCGCGTAAGCAAGGGTGGCGCCCGCTTCGACCAGCAGAAAGCACAAAATATGAATGCACACTACCTGCAGCAAAAGGACAATGCATATCTGGCTGATCTTTTTATGGAAGAACTGTCGGAAAAAGGGATCCGCTCCGAAAAATCCTACGTAACTAAAGTGGTTTCCCTGGTGAAAGAACGTGTTTCCTTTGTCCCGGAAATGTGGGAGCAAGCCAGCTTCTTTTTTGAGGCGCCTGAGGAATATGACGCTAAAACTGTGAAAAAGCGCTGGAAAGAGCAGACCCCGGAGCTGATGAAGCAGCTTACCGGCGTGCTCAAAGCAACCGAACCTTTCACCAGCCAAAAAACCGAAGAGGAGGTCAAGGCCTGGATTCAGGAAAAGGAGCTGGGCATGGGCGCCGTTATGAACGCTTTCAGACTTGCCGTGGTCGGTGCATCAAAAGGTCCGCATATGTTCGATATTATTGAGCTTATTGGAAAAGATGAAACGGTTCGAAGGATTGAGAAAGCGATTGAGGTGTTGGGGTAAAACCCCTCATCTCTTCCCTAAAGCCATCGGGATTCTCCTGCTGGGAGACGGGGAGTTTTTATAATTACATTATCTTTTTTGAGATTGCTACATACTTTAAAACCACAATGTTATGAGCACAAGTCGATTTACGATTGATCAAACCAATTAAAAGCAATTACAAATGGAGGTAGAATTTTAAATATTATTCGTTGCTTCTATTAAGGATTTCTTTTTCTATCCTTTCAGAAACCCTAAAACCATTATCTTTTAGTTTTTGCATATATGGCAAGACTTCCGTAATTTTTCCTGTTTGTTTTGCTTTGTACAAAATACCTAATGTTCCTGTAATTCGAAATCCAAATTTTCTGGCTTCCTTTCTACCTTTTAAATCATCAAGTATCAATAAAACATTCTCATGCTCAAAAGCTAAAGCTATAATCGATGCTTCACCAGAGTCTAAGGTTTGATTAAGCCGTGTTTTATAATTTTTTTCTTAACTTCTCTAATTTTAATCCACGCTGGAAGATGTTCTCCATACTCAAGAGAAACCTCTTTAGTAATGTATATCTTCTGGTACATTTCTTTCAATAAAGCAATAGCCCCAATGTTAATTAAAGATATCAAACAACTTGTGTCGGCAATTACTATCTTTTCAGGCATTTTGGATATCATTCTCTAAATCATCAAGCGATTGACTAAATAATGATACACCATACTTACCAAGTAACTCAATGAAGGTTCTTTTCGACAGACCAGTCATTTCAGCAGCTTGCCCGGCAGATATAAGTTCATCTTCATACATTTTGGCTGCAACATAAACAGAAAAATCAAAAGTTTTTAAATTTAAGCCTTCTGGTATATTCAGTTCTATTTTATTCATTTCAGTTTTGCTTTATTCACAACAAATATAACTATATGCTTTTAAAATTGCTATGATAATTTATATTTAGCTGATCTATATATGGATGATTAGGGCATTGCCTTAGCAGAATTTAGCTTACAAAATTTCGTTAACAGTCCCAAAGAATTCTCCGAGACTTCAAAAACCCTGATCCAAAGAAAAAAACACCCGATCCCTCAAAAGGAACCGGGTGTTTCACATGAAACATGAATTTCTATTTCTTGTTTGACTTTTTGCTCCAGTTATCCCGCAAAGGAACTGTTCGGTTGAAAACGGGTTTACCAGCTTCGGCATAACGGTCTACAACAAAATAGCCAAGCCTCTGGAACTGGAACTTTTCTTCTGCTTTCGCATCTTTTAATGATGGCTCCAGTATAGCATTGTCAAACACTTTCAGGGACTCAGGATTGATAAAATCCTTGAAATCGTGTTCCTTGTGTGAGGCCGGCGCAGGGTCATTAAAGAGGCGGTCATACTGCCTTACTTCGGCTTTGAAGCCATGGCTCGCAGAAACCCAGTGCAAGGTTCCCTTTACTTTTTTGCCTGAAGTATCTTCGCCGCTCTTGGTATTGGGGTCGTAAGTACAGTGAATCTCCCGGATGTTTCCTTCATCATCCTTAACGTAGTCTTCACACTTTACCACATAGGCTCCCTTGAGCCGCACTTCCCGTCCCGGGCCCATGCGGAAGAATTTCCTTGGCGGATCTTCCATAAAGTCATCTCGTTCGATGTAAACCTCACGACTGAAAGGGACTTTGCGTGAACCCATCGATTCATCCTCAGGGTTGTTGATGAGCTCCAGCTCTTCTTCTTTGCCTTCGGGATAATTCTGAATAATTACCTTTACCGGATCGATCACAGCCATTACGCGCGGTGCTTTTTTGTTTAAGTCTTCCCTTACGCTGTACTCCAGTTTAGCCACGTCAATAACATTATTACGTTTTGCTATACCAACCTCTTCGGAAAATATTTTCAGACTTCCGGGTGTAAAGCCTCTTCTTCGCAATCCGGATATTGTTGGCATTCTTGGGTCGTCCCAACCATCAACGTATTTATTTTCAACCAATTCAAGCAATTTTCTTTTGCTCATAATGGTGTAGCTCAGGTTTAAACGGGCAAATTCCGTCTGCTCAGGCCGGTCTTCTCCCGGCTCGGCAATTTGGTCTAAAAACCAATCGTACAGCGGGCGATGTACTTCAAATTCAAGTGTGCACAGCGAATGCGTGATTCCTTCAATAAAATCGCTTTGTCCGTGTGCAAAATCATACATCGGATAAATACACCAATTATCGCCTGTGCGGTGGTGGTGCAGCCTGCGGATGCGATAAAGTACCGGATCGCGCATGTGCATATTCGGCGATGCCATATCAATTTTCGCGCGAAGCATCTTCGAGCCATCCGGGAATTCGCCGTTGCGCATGCGCTGAAACAAATCAAGATTTTCCTCTATGCTTCTGTTTCGGTAAGGACTTTCTTTACCTGGCTCTGTAGGGGTTCCTCTGTATTCTTTTATCTGCTCTCCTGTCAGCTCACAAACAAAGGCTTTTCCTTTTTTGATGAGTTTGATGGCCATTTCGTAAAGTTTCTCAAAATAATCAGAAGCATAATATTCGCGGTCTTCCCAATCATATCCCAGCCAATGAATATCTTCCTTTATCGAATCAACATATTCCGTGCTTTCCTTGGCGGGATTGGTATCGTCAAAACGCAGGTTGCATTTGCCTCCATACTTCTCAGCCAGTCCAAAATTCAAAACAATTGACTTAGCATGGCCAATATGCAAATATCCATTCGGTTCCGGAGGAAATCGCAGGTGAACACGTCCGCTGTTTTTGCCCTGCTCAAGGTCTTTTTCTATTTTTGCTTCAATAAAATTAAGAGACTTGTATTCCGGTTCCTGATTGTTCTTTTCGTTTTCTGATGCTTTCGTCATGGTGGTTCTATTTGTTGATTTTCATCGAATCGACAAAAATAATGCTTTATTTTGCATTACTAAAACATTCAGGTGAAATAAACATCATTGTTTCAGCATTTTTGAAAATGAAATTGAACAATTTGCCAAAAGGAAAGTTTTGTTAAAGATTTTACGATAAATAATAAACAAAATAATAAATATTCAAGTATTTCTAAACAAATTGCATCAAATAATTAAAGTTTTATGAGCAAAAATTCATCACAATATATATCGCAAGCGCAAATAAACCAGCAGAAAATCATAAACGGTTTTTCAAAATTATCAAAAGAAGAAAAGCTAAACCGTGTTGCTGCATTTTTGAAGGATCCTGAAAATGCCAAATCAGAATACAAATCCTTTTGGCATAACAACCCGGATATTCAGAAGCGTTTTGACGAATTCAGCGAGAATACCATATCAAATTATTATTTTCCTTACGGGATTGCACCTAATGTCATCATAAACGGAAAAAGCTATTTAGTTCCGATGGCCATTGAGGAAAGCAGCGTAGTAGCCGCGGCATCTAAAAGCGCTAAATTCTGGGCTACCCGGGGCGGCTTTCAGGCAAAAGTGCATTCCGTATCCAAAATTGGCCAGGTACATTTTCTTTATCCGGGTGACAAAAATGCACTCTACACTTTTTTCCCAGCGCTCAAAGCCCAAATGATTGAGCGTGTTAAGCCGATTACTCAAAACATGGAAGAGCGTGGTGGAGGCATCGAAAATATTGAGTTGGTAGACAAAACCGGCGATATGGAAAATTACTACCAGATTAAAGCCACATTTAATACGGTAGACTCCATGGGCGCAAACTTTATCAATTCCTGCCTGGAAGAATTTGCTGCAGAGCTTGAGAAGTCGGTAACAGAAAGCGATCATTTTTCTGCTGATGACAAGGATATTACTATTATTATGTCCATACTGTCGAATTACACACCAGAATGTCTTGTAGAAACATGGGTGGAATGCGACATCAAAGACCTTGAAAATCCAGATCTGGGAATGGATGCTGAAACCTTTGCCTACAAATTTGAAAAAGCGGTGAAAGTAGCTCAGATTGATACGTATCGCGCTACGACGCACAATAAAGGCATTTTTAATGGTATTGACGCTGTAGCTCTTGCTACAGGAAATGATTTCAGAGCCATTGAGGCAGCCGGTCATACGTACGCTTCACGATCCGGAAAATACCGCAGTTTATCAGAAGTAACCATCAAAGACGGGAAATTCCGCTACAGCCTGAAACTTCCTTTAGCTATGGGTACAGTTGGCGGGCTCACTTCTCTGCATCCGCTTGTGAAAAAAACGCTTGAATTGCTCGAAAATCCCAAAGCAGAAGAATTGATGATGATTACCGCTGTGATGGGCCTGGCAAATAATTTCGGAGCCATTAAATCATTGGTGACAAGCGGAATCCAAAAGGGTCATATGAAAATGCATTTGCTTAATATTCTGAACACATATGATGCTACTGAGGATGAGAAAAAGCAAGCCATAGAATACTTTAAAAATATTAAAGT
>JBNJGK010000019.1:0-28398 GCA_051747665.1 Bacteroidota bacterium
GCCGGAACGATTGTAGATGATGCCGGTTATGGCGACTTTGCCGGTTACCTTGAGTTGCCAACGGCAGATTATCAGTTGTCAATCACAGATGAAACGGGAGAAACTGAAGTAGCTGTTTTTGGAGCGCCATTAAGCTCATTGAATTTGGATGGCCAGGCGCTTACGATCCTTGCCAGCGGGTTCCTGAATCCTGACAACAACTCCGGCGGTCCGGCATTTGGACTATATGTAGCACTTTCATCGGGTGGAGAATTGGTAGAACTTACGAATACAACCAGTGTGGAAGAAAATACGATAGCTGAGGCAGAATGGAAATTATATCCAAATCCGGCCAGACAAACAGCTACGGTCACCGTAGATGAATCAGCTACAGATGCAGTAGTGCGTATGCTCAATGTTACAGGTAAAGTTTTGGATGAAAAACAATTGCAAGGCAAAAGAAGTGTTGACTTTAATGTAGCTGACTACCCAAATGGAATTTATCTGATTAGCATTGTTAATGGGAATTCCAGCCAGACAAGAAAGCTACAGATTTTAAAATAATGATAGAACCTTGATTTATCTCATCAAAAAAGCCCGGCAATGTTACCGGGCTTTTTTAATGTGGTATTTCAAGAAAAACTATTGCTGTCCGCCTTGATCACCGGGTTGTCCGGAACTATAAGTTTTGCTTCTTTCTATGGATTGAAGCGCCAGGTAATTGTCACCGTATTTATCCATATTTGCTTCTTCTAGGTCATACTGATCAAAATGTCGTTCTTCATCATCCACTAAGGTTTCAAACAAACGCTTTGATGCTGAATCGCTATTATCATTGCATTGGCGGGCAAATTCGTTATACATCTCATAGCTGGATTCTTCCATATTTTTCGCCATGATAAGCATTTTTCCAACTTCTTGCTCTTGTGCTACTTTTTCGCCAACTGTCATTTCTACATCTCCACCTAAAAACAATACACGTTCGGCTAACATTTCCACGTGCTGCATCTCTTCAATGGCCGTCTTTTTGAAAAGATCAGCCAATAAATCATATCCTTTATCATCGCAATGAAAATGAAAATACATATACTGATGTAAGGCTTTTAGTTCATCAGCAATTGCTTCATTTAACAGTTCTATACTTTTTTCTTTGTTCATCTGATACTTCTTTTCCATGATTTTTTAATGTTGGTTAATAATTCTTTTCAAATATAGGGTTTTTATGTAATTCCTTACCTTAAAACCATAAAGCAATTTTATTCCCTGTTTTTGAAGTAAGTTCTAGCATTATCCAGATGTTCTTTAAAGATGTCTACCGAATGATCAAACGCTCTGCGCATTTCTTTGGCAGATTCTCCGGTTGCCTCTTTGTAGTTGTTATATTTCTCCTTCAGATCTTCTCTTCTGCTGCGGATATCATCCATCATTCTTTTCAACTCCAGCTTTCGCGTCTCGCTGGCATCTGCAAATTGATCTTCCAGTTTTTCAAGTTCATTGAATAATTGATCAATTTTCTTTTTGGTTTTTTCTCTGTTTTCTTCAATGCTCATAATTTTTCCTCCGTTTATTTCATTTATTATGAATTATTTTAATCAAAGGTAAGCTTTATTAATCATAAAAAGAGCTCTTTTAACTCTTTTTAAATTTAAACATATTTACGTGTACGATTTAAAAAAGTCAATATTATTTCTATTTTTACAATTTCCATGATTGCTGAGAAACAAAATAAACTACTAACTAAAATCTAACTATATGGACAGTTTTTTAGAAGTCATTGAGAATGGCATAAAAGTTTACAATTCCTATGTCGGTGGCTATGCTTTACTAATTCTTTTAATACCTACCGGTATCTTTTTTGCTATCAAATACAAATTTCTTCATTTAACCAAGTTAAAACATTCCATAGATGTTATTCGCGGAAAATTTGATAATAAAAAAGACGAGGGTGATATCAACCATTTCCGGGCTTTGACAACAGCGCTTTCAGCTACTGTTGGAACAGGAAATATTGTCGGTGTTGCATTAGCTATTTATTGGGGTGGTCCGGGCGCCATATTTTGGATGTGGGTTACAGGTATCTTCGGTATGATGCTCAAATTTGTGGAATGTACCCTTTCTTTAAAATACCGCCATATAAATTCTGATGGATCCGTTTCCGGCGGACCGATGTATTACATGGAATACGGCCTTAAGCAAACTCTCGGTAAGTTTGCCAAAGTGCTTGCCGTAATATTTGCCGCCGCTACAATGGTATGTGCTTTAGGTACTGGAAATATGGCTCAGTCGAACTCAATATCTGACGTGCTGGTAACTAATTACGGAATTCCGGTTTGGAGTACTGGAATTGTTTTAATGATTTTAGTGCTGTTAGTAATCGTTGGGGGAATCAAACGTATCGCAGAAGTTACGGCAAGGTTAGTACCGTTTATGGCAATCGTTTATTTTATCAGTGTACTTGCTGTTATCCTTAACAACTATCAGGAAATCCCACAGGCATTTTCTTTGATTATCACAGATGCCTTTACAGGTACTGCCGCTACCGGTGGATTTGCTGGATCTACCTTTATGCTGGCTTTAGTATGGGGAGTCAGGCGGGGCTTATTCTCCAATGAAGCAGGACAAGGTTCAGCAGCTATAGCCCATGCTGCTGCTAAAACAAAACATCCGGTCAGAGAAGGTCTTGTTGCTTCTGTAGGCCCTTTAATTGATACGCTCATTATTTGTACACTCACAGCCTTACTCATTATTGTAACCGGAGCCTGGAAAGTAGACGCCCAGGGCGTTGAAATGACCATTATTGGGTTGTCAAATGGATTGGCCAATGTAGGCCTCTCCCATACAGGCAGCCATATTATTGGCGCTGGACTGCTTTTATTTGCTTTCTCTACTATGATTAGCTGGTCTTATTACGGCTCACGCGCTGCCAATTACCTAATGGGCGAGAAAGCCATTAAACCTTTTTTTTATGTCTTTGGCCTTTTTGTCTTCCTTGGAGCTATAGGCGAAATTGAACTCGTTTGGCATTTTGTGGATATGGTGATTACCTTTATGACCATTCCAAACCTTATTGCATTGCTTTTACTGACACCTGTTGTTACCAAAGAAATCAAATCATACTTTACTCAGTTTAAAGAGCTGTAAACATTTTTTTCAAAAGTTTAAAACCTCCATCTTGCGGGATGGGGGTTTTGTTTTATGCTACATAGAGCATATTAAACAAAAAGTCATTTCAAGATGTTGTAAGGGTAAATAAAACAATGAATAAGACTATGAAGTATTATGCATCCAGAACAATAAAAGACTCTTTTGAAAATACTGAAAACCGAATGAAGGAAGCCCTTGCCAAAGAAGGATTTGGTATAAATGCCGAAATTAATATCGGGGAAACTTTTAGAGAAAAACTCGGCAAAGAATTTCGCAAGTATAAAATTCTTGGAGCTTGCAACCCTGAAAATGCTTATGAAGCTATTCAGGCAGAAGCAAATTTGGGCGTCATGCTGCCTTGCAATGTGCTTTTACAGGAAAAACAACCCGGCGAAGTTCAGGTTTCCGTGGTTGATCCGGTTGCAGTTATGGATATCGTAAATAACGAAACGGTGACAGACATTACAAAGACCATCAGGGAACGGCTAAATGCCGCACTTGAAAAGGCTTAATTCTCAAGATACGTTCCTTATCAGTTCATTTGGAATAAAGCAACAAAGGCCGGAAAAGACTGCAATAAGCATTTTTCCGGCCTTTGTTTTTAAGTGGTATTATCAACAATCATTTAACCGTAATCTTTTTTGAGTTCATGGCTGATCCTGACCGTACTGTTAAAAGATATGTTCCTGGATTGAGTGTACCTCTTTTCAAAGTGTAGTAGTGATTACCCGATGGCATGTATCTGTCCTGAAGTAACCTGAGACGTTTTCCTGTTAAATCAAACAAAGCAATTTCCAACTGTCCGCTTTCGGTTAAATGAACAACTATTTCCATTTTGTTTGTGAAAGGATTAGGATTGCTTTGAATTCCTATGGTCTCGGCATCTGTTTCTGCCATTCCTACCCCCTGATTCAGTTTAACAAAGTCCTCTGAAGTGGGAAAGCGCGCTTCAACGCCAAAATTGTCTTTTGCCGTAATGTAATAATCCGTTCCATTTTCATTAATGTTGCTGCCAGGAATTATAGCCTCGTATAAGCCCTTCTCGTACATCATAACCTTCTCGAATACCGGATTGCCACCGGCGGTTCTGTAATGCAATGCCACTTCAGTAACATAATCTGTATTGTCTGAAACATCACAAACAATGAGAAGGTCATTGCTGTAATCAGAATGATAAACAGCTTCATGACTTATCACAGGCAACTCATTAGGCAGAATAGCCAGGCTGTAGGGATTGTTAGAAGGATCTACCTGAGGGTCAGAGCTTGTTAGCTGACCATCAGTAGCGGTAAAATAAAAACTCAATCCGGGAGCATGAGTGTTGCTTGCCGAAACGGTATAACTCCAGACGTTGTCATGCGTGTTTTCCATATCTGCGCGAGTGTAAGCTTCGCCGGGAGGAGAAGCATAGAACAGAGCCACAGACTGGGTATAAGGTTCTTCTAAATCATCTGCTGTTACTTCAATGGTGATTTCAGCATCATCTGTATGATTGTTCTGGCATGCCTGGATTGTGGCTGCTGTTCTTCTGACAAACGGAGCGCTACCTTCGTAGATAAACTCTAATGAAAGACCTCCGGCATAGCCATAGGAATCATAGCCATTAAAGCCATAGGAATAAATACCAAAAGGAACACCTGCTGTATTTACCAATGTATGTGAACCAACTGCAATATCAATACCTGCTGCAGAGTACCCGGAAGAGCCTATAGGTGTAAACCAGCCCGGATCAACCAAAGCCCCATCTAATTGCAGACTGGAAATTCCTTCTGTAGGCGTGGTAATTGTAACGTAATTATAAGCAAAGCCTTCCGAAGGCGTGGCAAAAGTGTACGCATCCATAAACTGCTCCTCCGGAGGAATAAGCATCATAAACGGGTCTCCGTTATTTGCCAGGCCCGGATCATAATCATCGCCGTTGGAGAACTGCATTACCAAAACAGGTTTGGAGCTGTTTATCGTAACAGGCTCTGTGAGGATTGTTTCATAAAAATCACCAAAGTTTAATGTATTAATATATTCTCCATTTATATACACTTCATTATTGTTTTGAGATGATAAGATACGCCATGTGTCGCCATTTTCACGCCCTTCGAGTGGATAAGTTACAAAATTATTACCCCAGGTTGACACGGGAGGAATCTGCTCAACAATTATATCACATGCTGAGTAGTTTGTTGGAATACTTGCGCAACTATTGCCGGCAAACAAAGCCACCGGGAGAGTAGATTGAATAATTGATCCTGTCAGATCATTTTCCGGATCATTGTTGTAAGCCGTTCTTAATTGGTATGTTTCTCCCTGATTCAGTGTAACTTGAATAGGCTCTCCTGCGGCGCTTCCATTATAAGTGGAAGTTGTTGGCGTAATGGTTATTTGATTGTTGTCATACGGGCTAACCATGGCAAACTGACCCAAAGTGCTCTCGCTAATACCCGTCCATGTGAAATTAGGATAAGACATCACAAGATATTGTGTGGATAAAATATCCAGTGGCAATGACAAAAAACAATCTGAAGTATATTCCTTAAGATTTAATCCGTAAACAGCAACTTCATCGTTAGCTACAATATGAATTCCTTTACTTTCTATGGTTTCACTTGTAGTTACCTGAGCTTCCGCGGGAAGCGTAATGCGGGTTATCTCTCCAGGAGTAGCTGTAAAATCCTGTGTAAATCCCTGTCCGGGAATTGATACATTACCTGAGGTCTCAACATCACTGGTAATGTCCAGATACATACCTCTAACGTAAGTATCATAGTTACGTTGCATCATCAGCCAAAATTCAGTGCCCTTGTTGTCAATTGCGCTTTTTTCAGCACGATGCATCAGAGAGAAATTGGCTGGCATTTCAAGACCGGAACGGACTATTCTTGATTGAGCCTGCTCAAAAACCTCATTGTTCGAAACAGGTTTTTCACGATACGTCTCTTGTGAAAAAATAACAAAAGAACTGAAATAAAATACCGCAAAAACCAAACTAAATGTAAATCTATTTTTCATGGTATTAAGTTTTGATTATCCCGCTAAAGATAAATTTTTATAAACTAAAAATCAATATCTTATGAAATTAGTATCAGTATATTATAAATGAAAATATTGACAATATTTTGATATACTATCCTAAATAAGTGGATACGTTTTATCAAATCCTTTTTAATGTTACTTTTTTCGGTATTTGATACGTATCAGTTACATTTTCTCGTATGTAAATTCTATGTTATTTAGAATGAATATTTATTGTATATTTGAATTAAGTATGCTTCAGGATACTTTAATGAAAATCAATCATATTCATATGTTATTGAGCTATTAGAAGTTAAAAATATATAGAAATTATCCTATTTAGAATGCTCTTTTCGTATTTTTGGACAAAACAACTATATGAAGCTACTTGTACTCTTTAATTTTTTATGGATTTCCATTCACCTGACAGCGCAAAATCCTTTTCCAGCAGACGTTTTAACAGATACCCCCCCTTTACGAAACATAGTTAGATCAGATAAGGAAATAACGGAGGTTAATTATACTTTTAAAGGTTTCAATGCTAAAGCTGTTGATACAAAATATGGTGAGATGACGCTAATCCGCATCTCGGATTTTACTCACACGAAATCAGCAGGCAAACCGGCGTTACCAATGCATACTGACTTAGTGGCTTTAAAGCAGGATAAAAATTACGAACTTGAAGTGATCATAAAAGACAGTATCGTATTTGAAAATGTAATGTTAGCTCCGGCAAAAAAACCTGCCAGAGACACCGAAGGCGCTCCGGAGCCGGAGTTTGAAATGGATACATTGTTTTACAACCAGGACACTCAATACCCGGATAAACCCATAAACATCAGCGATATACAAACATACCGCAAATTGCCGATGGCCATAATTGATATTGTACCTTTCAGGTATAACCCAGCGGAGAAGATATTGGTTTACTATCCTGAAATCACTTACAAGATAAAACATAACTCCCGCAGCAATTTCATCTCAGGTAATTATTTATCCGGAAAGGATGCTAAACTGGCACAGAATATTGTCCTGAACAATACTGCTTTTAGTGACGAAAAGCCACGAAATGACAGCATCGACGCTCCGGGATATATCATTATTGCAGATAACATGTTTTCTGAAGCGGCACAACGCATGGCAACGTGGAAAAGGCAAATGGGTTTGAATGTTACGCTTTTAGAAAGCGCAGGGTGGTCTTATGAAAGCATCAGGGATACTTTAAGCGGTTTTTATGAAAGCGAAAATCCCCCCTCCTATTTTCTTATAATCGGCGATCATGATCAAGTTCCCGGAAGGATACGCACAGCTCCCTCCGGTGAAGCTTTTGCTACGGATTTGTATTATGCTTGCTTTGATGGTCCGGCTGATTATTTCCCGGATATGGCCCACGGAAGGCTTTCGGTATCAACAGCAGCTGAGGCGCTGCTGGTTGTGGATAAGATTATCAACTATGAGGCTTCTCCACCCACAGAGTCGCATTTTTACAATCAGGGTACGAACTGCGCCCAGTTTCAGGATGACGAGCTTAATGGATATGCCACCCGCCGTTTTACGCATACAAGCGAAGACATCAGGGATTATATGATGACGGAGCAGGGCTATGATGTAGAGCGGATTTATTATACGGACCAGAATATTAATCCCACGAACTACAATAACGGATGGTATTCTAACGGCGAACCGATTAAAGAAGAACTTCTTAAAAGCAATGGTTTTGACTGGAACGGCGGCCAATGGGATATTGTTAATGCCATTAATGACGGACGTTTTTACTTGTTTCACAGAGACCATGGATATGCAGGCGGTTCAGGATGGGCACATCCTTACTTTGTGCAGTCTTCTATAGGTTATCTTGAAAATGGACACTTGCTACCGGTTGTTTTCAGCATCAATTGTCACACCGGAGAATTTAAGCTTCCGGAATCTTTTGCTGAAACCCTTCAAAGGCATCCCGATGGTGGCGCTGTGGGTGTTTTTGCAGCTTCATACTACAGCTATAGTGGTTATAACGACGGTCTCAGCGCAGGTTTTATTGATGCGATGTTTCCCGAACCGGGATTGGTTCCTGAATTTGGTGAAGGCGGTATCCCAAATCCAAATATTGCCCCACATGACCAGATGCTGGAAATGGGGCATGTACTCAACCAGGGCTTGCTTAGGATGGGAGAAACCTGGGGCATTTCAAGGTATACAAACGAATTGTTTCACTATTTTGGTGACCCGGCTATGCGATTACACATTCAGCAGCCTGAATTGATAACAGCTACGCATGCCGACACTTTATTTTATGAAACGGATTCAACACTGAATGTTACCGGTATCAGCGCGCAAGGTGTAACAGCAACCATAGTTACATCGCAAAAGACCCTGGCGGTAAAACGTGCTGAAGATAATGAAGCCACTTTAGCTTTTGAAAATATTGAAGACGACTATATAATTCTCACCCTTTCCAAAGTTCATCATCAACCTTATACGGACACCATTTTTGTAGCTGGTAAACCTAAAGCCGTTGCAGAAGCTGAAAAACTCTACACTTGTAATGGTGAGATTGCCTTTAAAAGCAACAGTTATTACAACCCGGAAACGCTTACCTGGCACTTCGGCGATGGAGCAACAAGCCAGGAAACAAATCCGGTTCATGAATATACCCAAAATGGTAGCTATCAGGTTCAGCTTATAGCAACTAACCGTTTTGGCGAGGATACAATATCGATTCAGGACTCTGTAACTGTAAACCGGCCTGTAGTTTCTGAAATCAGTTCTGAACCCATATGTGAAAGCGGAACCGTTTCGTTTGAGATGGATGAGGACGCTCGCTTTTCATGGTATACTCCTGAAGGCGAACTCTTACATACCGGAAATGACTTTACAACAGATACAATAAACGAAAACCAAAACTACCTGGTCAGAAAAAGCAGCTTGTCTGAATCATATACAGGAAAATATGATTTGAGCGGCGACACGTCTCGTTATCACATGTTTTGCGGATTAATATTTGATGCTTATCAGGATTTCACCCTGCAAAGCGTTAAAACTTACGCGAAAGATGAAGGAGCAAGAGTAATTCAGCTTCGCGACAGCCTGTTTAATGTTTTAATTTCTGACACTGTTTTCATCCCACAGGGAGAAAACCGGATAGAACTGGGCTGGGAAATTCCTGCCGGCGAAAAGTATAAATTGGTTGCCAATGACAATCATCAACTTGCCTATAATATCACAGGCGCCGAATACCCTTATGAAGTACCAGAGGTATTATCTATCCACGGCAGTACATTCATTCCTGATCCCCAAAAGTATTACTACGCGTTTTACGACTGGGAGGTTACAAGCTACACTTGCCATAGCCCGATGAAAACCATTGCAGCAGAAATAGAACAACCGGCCGAAGTTTCTTTTGAGGCTCAAATAGATGATCCCCATATTGAACTAATCAATAATACGGAACATGCAGATGTATTTGTTTGGGATTTTGGGGATGGAAACACTACTTCAGAATCAGATCCTTCACATACTTATGAAGAAAATGACGATTATACGATCACTTTAACTGCCGAAAATGTTTGCGGGCCTGTTTCTGCTGAACAGAACATACAAATCAAAACAGTTGGCTATCCGGAAACACTAATAGATGATTTTAAAATCTTTCCCAACCCTGCCAGCGATAAAATTACCGTATCATGGGACAGTCGTTCTTATTCAATTGAGAAAATTGAATTAAATAGCGTCAGCGGGAAAACAGTTAAAGTAGTTTCTCCTGGAAAAGAACATCGTATAAGTATCCAAACCGGAAACCTTAATTCAGGTGTTTATTTTATTAAGATTAAAACGGCAAATCAAACATTTTTAAAGAAAATTGTTTTAGTTGATTAGATTATCAAAAACAGGATAATAGCTGTTTTGCTGTAAGCTTAGGATTATATGAAACAAATATTGCTTTTATTAACTTCTTTTGCTCTGTTGATTGTTTTATTAGCAGGATGTTCATCACAAAAAAATACGGTTGACGTATTGGATGAAGAATTGCCTGAATTTACCGAAAGCGGTACTGAACCAGTCATCCCGAAATGGTGGCAGGCTTTTGACGATCAGCACCTAAACAGGTTAGTAGATAAAGCGCTCGAAGATAACTTTGATCTGAAAATAGCCTGGCAGCGCCTGCAAGCATCAGAAGCTGAAGCTCGTGCTGCGTCTGCTTCTTTTTTCCCGGTAATAGATGCTTCTGCAAGCGGACAAACCAGTAAGGGAGGAAATACTTTTAGTTATAGAGATAATTACAGTACTGATTTGGCAGCTTCATACGAAATTGATTTGTGGGGTAAAATAGCAGCTCAATCAAGAGCTGCCGGCTTTTATTCAGAAGCGGCTCAAAAGAACTATCAAACTGCTGCTATCACACTTGCCGCAGAAATAACCCGAACATGGTATCAATTGCAGGAAACCGAATTGCAAGCAGACATCTTAGAACAACAAATAGAAACCAACCGCAATGTTCTTGAGCTTTTGAAAACCCGGTTTGGAAGTGGCCAGGTAAGAAGCGTAGACATCATGCGGCAAGAGCAATTGCTGGAAAGAACCAAAGAGCAGCAAATCAGTTTGCAGCAACAGCGTGCTTTATTGAAAAGTAGGTTAAATGTGCTCTCCGGTCAGCCACCTCAGGAAAATCATGAGTATGACATCTCCGATTTGCCGGACTTGCCCCCAAAACCAAAAACAGGCCTGCCTGCTGAACTGATACAGCGACGCCCTGATGTACAAAATGCATTTCTGGAATTAAAAGCGGCTGATGAAGAACTGGCAGTGGCTATTAGCAGCCGGTATCCCAGGGTTTCACTCAATGCCTCAATAGGCGCTGCCTCTGACGATGTTGGGAGTCTTTTCGATAATTTCGTTCGCTCATTTGCGGGCAATTTGCTGGCGCCCCTATTTTATGGCGGTGAACTCAAAGCACAACAAGACCGTGCGGAAGCCTACAGAAAAGAAAAAGCATACGAATACGGTCAGACGGTATTGTCTGCCTTTGAAGATGTTGAAAACGCCCTGGTACAAGAAAATCAGCAGTTAGAAACCCTGGAAAGCATTCAAAGGCAGGTAGAGCTTGCAGAAAAAACCTATGAGCAGCTTAAAACTGAATATTTTAACGGCATGAGCAATTATCTGGATGTGCTTACCGCCCTTGATGAATTACAACAGCTAAGACGCAATTACCTTCAAGGGCGCTTTGAGCTAATAGATTACCGCATTGCACTTTATAGATCCCTTGCCGGTTCATTTGAAACGGAACGGGAAAATGCCAATTAACTGAAACGTGATTTGCAGCGAACAACAGGAAATGTCTGAATTTACTGTTACGTCAATCAAGGGTATAATTCATATGAATATCAATTCGAGAGATTGTCAGATTGTATAAAAAATAAGAGCTGAAACATGAAAAGAAAATATACCATACTCGTAAGTGTAGCTATTCTTTTGATAGCAGGAGTGATAGCATGGATTATCTTTTTAACAGAACCTTCTGCACAAAGAGAGGCTGCCTCCAGGCAAACAGCTATGTTGGTAAAAACCATTTCTGTTGAAAAAGGATCATATCAGCCGGCATTCCAGGCTTTAGGTACGGTGAGACCAGCAAAGGAAATTATTCTGAGTCCGCGGGTAAGCGGAGAAATCACCGAACTTTCCAAAAACTTCGTGCCTGGCGGTCATGTTAAAAAGGGCGAAAAACTAATACAAATTGATCCTTCAGACTATCAAAATACACTTCAGCAAAGAAAAAGCGAGTTAAAACAGGCTCAGGCCGATCTCAACATGGAAATGGGACGTCAGCGCGTAGCACAAAAAGACTATGAACTTTCGGAGCAAACGCTCACCGGAGCAGAGAAAGACCTTGTGCTTAGAAAACCACAATTAAATACAGCGCGTGCTCAAGTGCTCTCTGCTGAGACGGCATTAGAACAAGCTAAACTGGATTTGCAGCGTACGGCCATTAAAGCTCCCTTTGATGCACATATCGTTTCGCGTGAAGTGAATACAGGCTCTCAAGTCTCTAGAGGACAAACCCTTGCCCGCCTGGTCGGGTTGGAAAATTATTGGGTGGAAGCCACACTCCCCCTTTCTAAAATGCAATGGATTTCGTTCCCTGAAAATGATAAAGCCCCCGGCTCATTAGTGCAAGTTCGTAACCGGACAGCCTGGTTGCCTGATATGTATCGCGAAGGAAGGGTTTTCCGGATGATTGGTTCCCTTGAAGATCGAACCCGGCTGGCTCGCTTCCTGATAGAAGTTGAAAATCCATTACGGAAAAATCCGCCTTTAATGCTGGGTGAGTTCGTAGAAAACATCATTAAAGGAGATTCCATTTCCGGAGTAGTTAAGCTGAACAGAGATTATGTAAGAAAAAACAATACGGTTTGGGTTATGGAGAATGCCAAGCTTTCAATACGAGATGTACAAATTGTTATTAAAGATGCTAACCATGCTTATATTGAAAAGGGTCTGCATGATGGCGACAGTGTTGTAACGACCAATCTCAGTACAGTAACCGACGGCGCTCCGCTGCGACTGGAAGCGGACACTACATCAAACCAATAAACATCAACGATAAATCTCGGAGGAATATTCATGAATGCATCAAACGAGGATAGAAATAATTTCCGGAAAGGCCCAATCGCATATATGGCAAGGAATTCTATTGCCGCTAACCTGTTAATGATTATTCTCATCGGTGGCGGTATCTTTACTACTTATCATATCCAGAAAGAAGTCTTTCCGAATTTTCAGCTCGACATTGTTGAAGTTAGCGTGGTTTACCCCGGCGCTGCGCCCGCAGAAGTTGAGAAAGGAATTCTGCTGCCTGTTGAAGAAGCTATCAAAGGTGTGCAAGGCATTAAAGAAATCTCTTCTACAGCCTATGAAGGTTCTGGTCGTATCAGCATAGAATTGGTTGCCGGAACGGAGCGCATGAAAGCTTTTCAGGACATCGACCAGGCTGTAAACCGTATCAGAACTTTTCCCGATGACATTGAAGAACCCGAAGTGCGCTTGCAATCACAGCAACGCAATGTGATGAACATAGGGCTCTATGGTGACGTGGATATCTGGACGCTGAGAAAGCTGGGAGAGCAATTGAGAGATGAACTCCTCAGCAACGAAAATATTACGCAGGTAGAATTGGGAAATGTACCAGATTACGTAACTCATGTTGAAATTCCACGCGATAAACTTCGCAAATATAACCTTACACTGGAGGATGTGGCCAGACTCATAGTACGATCCAGCGAAGACGTGCCTGCCGGCTCAGTAGAAACCAATGCTGGTGAGATCTTATTGCGGATAAAAGAACGGAAACTCTGGCAGGAGGAATTCGGGAATATCGAAATCATACCCTCCGAATCAGGATCGGGGATTTTGCTTTCTGATATTGCTGAGGTTACTGATGGCTTTGAAGAAACAGGATTCCATGGTCAGTTCAACCAGCAACCTTCTATTGGTCTCTCAATTTATCGCATCGGGAATCAATCACCACTCGATATTTCAGAAGCAGTGAATGAGGTCATGAATTATTACGAAGCCACCCTGCCTCCTGGTGTGAAAATCCGCGTGGATAGCAACACGGCTGATGATTATCGCGACAGGCTTTCGTTGCTCACCGAAAACGGAATTTTAGCTATTTTCATTGTACTGATTATTCTCGGATTGTTCCTGGAATACCGCCTGGCCTTTTGGGTTATGATGGGCATGGTCATCTCCTTTGTAGGGGGTATCGTATTTATGCCATCCGCAGGAGTCAGCATCAATATGATTTCTATGTTTGGCTTTTTGGTTGCATTAGGCATTGTAGTGGATGATGCCATTGTTGTGGGAGAAAATATTTATTACAACCGGCAAAAAGGCCTTAGCTATATAGATGCTGCTATCCAGGGTGCGCGTGAAATTGCCCGGCCCGTCACATTTAGTATTCTTACCAACATCATCGCATTTATTCCATTGCTTTATATTCCCGGAACCACGGGTAAATTCTGGTGGCCTTTGCCTGCAGTAGTTATCATTGTTTTGGCGGTCTCACTGCTCGAAGCGCTGTTTATTTTACCAGCCCACCTGGCCCATAGCAAAAGTGACTCAAAAACCTGGATTGGAGCTACTATTGAGCGTTATCAAAAAGGATTTTCGAGGTTATTTGATCAATATTTGAATAACATACACAAACCGCTACTTGAAATGTGTTTGAGACATCGGTACATCACCCTAAGCACAGCATTAGCCCTGCTTTTGATGGTAGGTACTTATGGCTACAGTGAGCATATGGGTATCATCATGATGCCTGAGGTAGCGGCTGATGAAATTGAGGCTGGTGTAAGGCTGCCAGTTGGAACTACATCGGCGCAGGCAGCCGGAGTGGCTAAAGCCATCACACGCTCTACACAAAAGATGTTTCAGGAGCATAACCTGTATGAAGTGGCTGAAGGCATCAAAACCAATGTGCGCGGACAAAGCTTCATAGATGTGGAGATTGTGATGAAACCACCCGATGAGCGGGATATGACCGCCAGAGATATTATCAGGCTATGGCGTAATGAAATCGGAGACATTCCGGGTGTCGACCAAATTACCTTTGAAGCAGAAAGAGGTCCGGGAGGATGGCGACAGGATATTACGGTTGACTTAAGCCATACCAACATCAATGTGCTTGAAAAAGCGCATGAGGTTTTTAAGCAGGAAGCTGATTTGTTTGAAGCTACGCAAAACCTGAGTGATAATTACAATCGCGGAAAAGAGCAGTATGATTTCAGTTTATTGCCCGAAGGCCGCAAACTTGGCCTTACGCCTGCAGATGTTGGTCAGCAGCTTCGCAACGCTTTTTATGGATCGCTGGCTATGAGACAATTACGCGGCATCAATGAAAATGAGATTCGTGTTAAGCTGCCTAAGACAGAAAGGGTTGACTTATTTAACCTCGAAGAGTTGATTATCAGAGCTCCGGATGGAACAGAAGTACCGCTCATGGATGTGGTCAGCCTTAAGGAAGGAGAGGCTTTTACAAGCATAAACCGCCGCGACGGCCGGCGGGTCATTTCTGTGGGCATGGATGCGGAACCTGCCAGCGCTGTCGGGCAGGTCATGACTTCTATTCGCGAAGATATTCTTCCCTCACTCAGAGCTGATTTTCCCGGTATTACCTGGTCTTTCCAGGGAAACCAGGCTGAAATGCGCGAATCTACAAGTGCGCTCTGGGGTGGCTTTGCAATAGCGCTTATGGTGATGTACGCGCTGCTGGCCGTGGCCTTTAACAGTTATTCACAACCTCTTATTGTAATGACGTCCATTCCATTTGGCTTGGTGGGAGCAGTTATTGGCCATATTCTATTAGGTTTCGACCTCTCTCTTGTAAGTTTAATGGGAGTTATTGCTCTTTCAGGTGTTGTAGTCAATGATTCACTGATTATGATAGATTTTGCAAACAAGCGTAGAGTTAATATGTCGCCGTTCGAAGCGATTCGTGATGCTGGTCTGAGACGTTTCAGACCAATTATTCTTACCACGCTTACAACTTTTGGAGGCCTCACTCCTATTATCCTGGAAGGCTCCAGGCAAGCTACCTACCTTATTCCAATGGCCATTTCATTAGGGTTTGGGATTGTTTTTGCTACGGCTATTATATTGGTAATTGTTCCCAGCCTCTATTTGATTCTTGAAGATGTTAAGCGTGTATTTAGCAGGTAATAAAAAAACCGGAAAGGCTTTATCTTATGCTTTCCGGTTTTGTACGTTACAGAAATAATTTATGGCTTTACCAATACATCAATTATTTCTTCGCTTTCGCGGGATGCTGCTTTCATAACTTCTGGCACAACCCCTTTCATCATGTTGCCCATTAAGCCGGTATTCATGGCAGAAACATAGGTTTTGCCGTCTGATTTCTCATAAATTGCCACGCGGCAAGGCATCATCGACATAACAATTCGTTCGGCATCACGACTCAAAATTTCATAGGCATGATCAGGATGACATAGCTCAAAAACTTCCGCTTTGTGAACATCTTTATCAAACTTTGCCATCGTTTTCTGCATGTCATGCACTGTGGGTATGCTCCAGCCCTTTTCTTTGGCTGTTTCTTTAAAAACTTCTACCGATGTCTCAAAATCTCGGTTTGTTTCCTGCTCATCAAAAAATACAGATTGAGCGCTGAAAAAAATAACTGCCAGTGTTAAAACAACACCTGAAATTAAGCCTCCAAAGGCAAATAGGATACTTTTCTTCATTTTTTCATGTTTAAAGTTTAACATATGTTTAACAAAATAACGTTTAGATAACAGCATTTTTTGTAAAATGTTTGCTGATGATGTTTAGGGTGGATGGAACAATTAAGCCCGTGCCATGATCCGGCTATAAACTGTGAGCCAAAACAATACTTAACTGATTGTTTATCTATTATTTAAGTATTTTGCTTCTGATGCCATTCAAAAAGCTTTTCGGCCGGAGCACGAATTACCTGCACAGGTTGGTATCCGAACTCTGCCGCCTTATCAAAGAGAATATCCGAAAACGTATCAGCTACCTTTCCTGCAAACCCTATTTTCGCATTCTCCGGGCCGTTTACGCGGCTCACAATATGTCTGAAAAAATCATCAAATGCTTTTTTAACGGTATTGATGACGTAGTCGTGATTCCTAAATGGCATTATTTCAGCGGCAAAATAGCCATATTCGTTGGCTGCTGGATGTTTTAGTGCTTGTTGCACCCATCCTTCAGGATAGTTTTTCAATTTTGATGTGATATGATTTGCAATTTCAGCAGGCAGTGTTTTTTCCAGGTAAGCCTTCAGCAGCATTTTCCCCAAATAGGCTCCGCTGCCCTCATCACCCAGCAAGAAACCAAGCGATTTGGGCTGGTGAACTATGCGATATCCATCAAAATATCCTGCATTAGCGCCGGTTCCTAAAATAGCAGCAATGCCTTTTTTGTTGCCAAAAAGAGCTCTAGCTGCTCCGGTAAGGTCTGTCTCTACAAAAACTTCAGCACCGCCAAACAACTCCTTGAGCATTGCAACCATCGCTGCTCTTGGGCGCTCCGCAGCAACACCTGCACTATAAAAAAATACAGGCCCATGATAAGGATAATTTCTAAAGTTTGCTAAAACAGCATTTCGGAATCTTTCCCGATTGTTTTCCGATGCCGTAGACGGATTGTACCCCGGCAAAACAAGGCGCTTTGTTTCAGAGCCACCGGTTAAATACCATTCCGATTTGGTTGCGCCATTATCTGCAACTATCATAACCAAGTAAGTATTTTAGGCAGAAAGATAATCACACCTGCAATAAAAGCGGTTATTGCACCTATTAAAACTGCAGCGGCAGCGATGTCTTTTATCTGACCGGTGGTTTTGTCTTTTTCAGGATAATTTTTGTCGAGATACTTTTCAATAGCTGTATTAACCGCTTCCAAGGCAAAAACAAGCCCTGATACACTAATTATGGCTAACCATTCTGCTTTAGATATATTGAAAAAAAATCCCATGAAAATGGCTATTAAAAACAACACCACGTGTATTTGCATATTTGGCTGTGTTCTGAAAACATGTGCCAGCCCTTTAAAAGCATAGCCAAAGCTGCGTACTCTTTTTTGTATTTTATTCTTACCGGCCATTATCAACTTTGGTTACGATTAAATACCTGGGCATAATCAATATAATAAAGCACTTTAACAGACAGGGAATTGGTTCCCGGAGCACTTAAAGTATTTTTTACGTTATCAAAATAACCAGAGGTAGCTTCTTCATCCTGATTATATATTGCATTTTTCCAAACAACGCTCAATTCACTGCCCGGAGCAAACCGCCATGAATAAGACATATCAATATTAAAAATATTGGCAGTAAAATCTTCATTATTCTCGTGCTGGAAGTCTGAAAGATAACCACTTCCGCTAAGCAAGTAAAACTTATCGTAATTTACCTGCATCCAATAATGCCGCATTCTAAAAGCCAAAGCGCTTCTTTCATTGAAAATATAACTCGCATCAAGTGTATTCGTAATGTTATTTACATTGCGATTGCCAAAAATAATCTGTGTTTGATTTCCTGTGGTTTCCTTTGTTGCATACCCAATTTTGTTTTTGTCTCGTTCCAGTTCCAGCTTATGAATAATGCTGAAATGATCGGAAAGGCGCGCTCTCGGGCCAAATTCAATATTATAAGATACATGATTATCCCGTGGCGAAACTCCGGCTTTACCATTTACATCCACCAAAAATTTTTTGCGGTAATCGGGTGAAATCATAAATCCAACTTCGTAATAATCAGGAGCAACATATTTGCGGCCCGGCTGCCGGGGTTCATTAAAATCGTTTGTCTTGGTTGGCTTAAGGTAAGAGTTTAAACTAAGCGTAAGGTGGCTGTGGAGGGTAACAAAACTTTGAAGCCAGAAGTCTGCCTGGACAAATTCACGTGGTTTATATTGTTGCTGATATGAAAATCTAAACCTATTTCGCCAACTCAAATACCATGGAGAAGCATCATATTTATTATAATTCAGGTTTGCCGAATAACTTACATCATTATTGCTGCGTAAAAACCCCATGTCATTCGGATCATAGGTATCACTCTCCACCAGATGCTGAAGGTTCCACGTCCAGTCGCCACTTATTTTCCCTGCGCTAAGCCAATAACGATGCCCGTAATCATTCGCGTTTCCGGGATTGTATTTCTGGCTTAAAGCGCCAATTCCTGAAATGGAATATGTGTTGGTTGTATCCGTAAGTTTGAAGTCTACAGCGCTGACATTAGCAGAATAGTAATCTTGTCCACGATACACATTTGTATTGGCAAAACTGATGTAGGAATTTTTACTCAATGCTTTGTCCAGCACTAGCATATTATAATTGGTGAAAGGTGCGGTTTCTGCCTTACGCTGCTCTCCTGTTATGGTATCAAGTATTGTTGCGGAAGTATGGTCTGTCATGGCATTGAGGACACCCAACCCTAATCCGGAAGACGTTTTTCCTGAAACCTTGCTTGCATTAATCAACTGGGGCTCGGCAGGGTTTTCCTTAATTTTTTCACCGGTCTGCAAACTGTCACGAACAGACAGATATCCAACAGGTTCCGAACCAATGCGACGGCTGTAAAAGATATCGCCTTTATCAAAAAGCTCTGTTCCTTCCATAAAGAAAGACCTTTTTTCATCATAATATTCTTCATACGGAGATAGGTTTACGATGCGGTCATCAGACTGAACCTGCCCAAAATCAGGAATTAAAATCATATCCAGTGTAAAGCTTTCATCAATCCCCAGTTTCATATCCATACCACCCTTATAACTGTATTCCCAACTATTATCACCACTGTAATAATCTGCGTATCCTGAAACATAAGGCATTAGCGACAAACGCAAAGGCGGATCAATATCCATAATTCCTTTGATTTCTCCGAACTGATTATTAAATCCGTCTTCTTGCGGGTCCATTGGGTTCCATACCACTTCTTCGCGATAGCGCCTTATAAGGCGCTGCATTTGCAGACCCCATTTTTCCGTTCCGCTTTTGGGGATACGCAGCTCTGAATACGGAATTCTCATCTCTACACTCCAGCCCTCATCATGAATGACCACCGCACTTTCCCATACGGCATCCCAGGTATAATCTTTACCATTGCTTTCTGTAGACTTGATATCAAATTGCACGCCGGCAGCAGTAACCCCAAAACCACTTGCATTTTTAGCATCGTTATAAGGGTCAAAATATACGCTGAACCAGGAAGTATTGTTCATTTGGTCACGCAGACTTAATTCCCTTAAAATCGAGTCGGGTGAAGGATCATAAAGCATAGCAGCAACATAAACTGCATCATCATCATAAATAAAACGTACCTTAGTTTCAAAACGGGCAGAACCGTCTTCTATATAAGGCGAATACTGAAAAAAGCCAGTAGTAGCAGGCGCTCTTTCCCAAAAGGATTCATCAAAAATCCCGTCAACGTCAACCGTTTCATTAATTCTGATTGCCTCGGTCTGTTTTTGACCGGAAACTGAAATTACAGAAAAAAATAAAACATTAATAATCAGCCAAAAACGTCTTTGCATAGTATATAAAATTCAACCTGCAAAGGTATTAAAATCAATTGTTCTTTATATGGTTTTGTTCTTGTGTTATTTGCTTTTTCAGGTCTTTGATGATTTCAAGGTTCTCGTAATAGGTTTCCTGCATTTTCATAGTGGGCTTTACTTTTCTGAAAATGCTGCGGGCGTATTCTGTTCTTTCTTTTAAGACCTTAAGTATTTCAAGTGTATTTTCTTTTGAATCAGGATATTCACCCCGGTTTTCATTTTTAGCTTTTGCATAGGTGTTATAACGCTCAACCACATCATTTAAAATTCTGATGGCCTGGTTATGGAGCTCGATTTGCCGGTTTGCCTCGTGTACCTGAAAATTTTGCCTTAAAAAGTTATAGTATTTTTCAGTCATGTCATTGATAATCCCATGTTCCCGGATTCTTTTCATTTGAGCTGAAATCTGTTTCCTGTCATTTTTAGAAAAATATTCATCCAACAGCGTTTTGGTATTCCATCTTTTAGTTCGTGTTTCTGAAAAGTCTCCGCTTGCAAATCCAAAATGGTCTACCGGCTCTTCCAAAAACTGCAGCAACGGATCAAAAGGCATATGCGTACGAATCATTTTTTCAGGTGCTATTTTGAAATATTCATCAGAATAGCGGGTTTTGTACTCATTACCCGTCATATATCCTGAACCCCATGTTGGATCAAAAAGCCACCAATTATCATTGATTTCAAGCGCATTCCAGGCATGAGGCACATCTATCACATCTCCATTCTGACGCGTATATCCAGTAACAACAACAGAGCGGAAATCCATTTCTACAGCAATGGCATGAAACAATTCTGCATAATGCTGGCAAACTCCTACTCTGTCTTGCAGTGCATCCTCAACCATTTTTTCACGAGAGGCATTGATGGTTACGCGTCGGCTTTCTTCAAAATTATATTCAAGCGCGTTAGCTACAAAATAATATACAGCATAGGCCCGGGCTTCTTCATTTTCAATATGTTTTTGGATGTAAGCAGCTATTTTACCTGGATTTTTCAAGGATTTCGCCGGAATGGCATCCATTGTCCGGTGTACTTCCTTATGTGAATAATCGCCCAAAGCCGGAGTGAATCCGGCAAACGATATCAGGATTATCAAGAAAAATATTTTCGTCATCTTTTGATTTATTGGGTTCAATATCCAATTGCAAACCTTGTGCCTAAAATAACGTCATTTTATGTCTTTATGTTTTGCACGAAAAAGCTTCCTCTGACTTAGCAATAAAAAAGCCGGAAGTATTAAAAAATACTCCCGGCTTAAAACTAACATCTGATAAGTTTACTCCTGATAATCCGTTAATTCTACTGTATAGATAATATCATCACGATAATCTTCAATATGACTCTTTAAAGGCAGAGGAAGGTCTGTATTAATCACTGCATTCCAAATCATTTTTGTTTCCCCGTCTTCAGTCAAATCCATTTCGATGAGTTTACCCTCAATGCCGGCTATATCCTCCGTGCCACTTACTTCAAAATGCATCGAACCATCATCCGAATCAAAGTTCCAAGAATTACCTACTTCCAAATCGTTGTCTGAAAATATTGTAATCCATTGTCCCTGATATAATATGCCGCCTAATGGAGTAGCGGTAACTGCATTTTGGTAATTAACTGAAATATCATCCGAATTATTTACGGAAGACTCCACTTCATCACCATTAGCAACATATTTTACTGTAACAGCAGGGTCGTCAATAATGATTTCAGCCGTTCCCTCCATCTGGTATTCATCACCCTGCTCGATGGAAAAGGAATATGCAAAATAGGTGTCGGCTTTAAATTTATACGGATCCCAGACTACATCTGAGAGGTCGCCATCGTCATCATCGTTGCCGGAGTCTGGCGAGCTATCATCATCATCACTGCAAGACGTTAATGATACTGATACCAGTATGGCTAAACTAAATAGACCCAAAAGGGTGAAAATCCTTTTTTTCATAATCGTTAATTTTTATGTGTATTTATTATTTTGAATGATTAAAAGGAAACGCCCAATAAAACAGGATGTTCACCAATAATACAGGAAAATTAATTTGTGTTTTGACACAAAAAAGGGCCGACTTTAGAAAGCCGGCCCTGCAAGCGGTTCGGAAACCGAATTTAAATTAATAAAAATTAATCAACATGCGCATCCTTCATTTCGGTTGCGGCATATTCTCCTAAGTCAAGTTTTTTCTTGATTTCCTTAAATGCATTTATTGTATATTCCACATCTTCAAGTGAGTGCATTGCTGTAGGTATCAAGCGAATCAGAATAACATCCTTAGGAACCACCGGATAGGCAACCAGTGATGTAAAAATGTTATGGTTTTCTCTCAAATCATAAGCCAGATTAGTCGCTTCGGCTACAGTTCCGGATAAAAATACCGGTGTAACAGGCGATTGGGTATTGCCGAGGTTGAAACCGTTTTCGCGTAACCCTTTTTGCAAAGCATTTACGATAGTCCAGAGCTTGTCTTTACGCTCTGTGCTGTCGGTAAGGTATTCCAGACGCTTGAAAGCTCCCAGCACCATAGGCATGGGTAGTGATTTTGCAAACACTTGCGAACGCATGTTATACATCAAAAACCTGACAATTTCCTTATCAGAAGCTACAAATCCGCCAATTCCAGACATTGATTTGGCAAACGTAGAGATATACACGTCAATCTCATCCTGAATACCGAAATGTTCTCCGGTTCCTGCGCCTGTAGCGCCCATCGTTCCAAAGCCGTGGGCATCATCAATAACAAGGCGGAAATCATATTTCTTTTTAAAGTCTGCCATCGCTTTCAGGTTAGCCAAATCACCCGACATGCCATAAACACCTTCAGAAACCAGCATAATGCCACCGCCGGTTTTTTCTACATATTTTGTAGCCCGTTGAAGCTGCTTCTCAAGCTTTTCCATGTCGTTGTGCGGATAAACGAAGCGTTTGCCCATGTGCAGGCGTGCTCCGTCAATAATGCAGGCATGAGCTTCTGAATCGTAAACAATCACATCATTGCGGTCTACCAATGAATCGATAACAGACATTACGCCCTGATAACCATAGTTGAGTAAGTAGGCTGCCTCTTTGTCAACAAACTTAGCCAATCTGCGCTCCAGCTCTTCGTGGTACTTAGTTTGACCGGTCATCATACGTGCACCCATTGGCATAGCCATACCCCATTCTTTAGCCGCTTCGGCATCAGCTTTACGAACTTCAGGTAAGTTACCCAGGCCCAGGTAGTTGTTTAGACTCCAGGTGAGTACTTTTTTACCTTCAAAGTACATGTGGCTGGACATCTCCCCTTCCAGTTTCGGGAACATAAAATATCCGTGTGCTTTATCCGAATATTGCCCTAATGGGCCAGGGTTGTTTTTAATTTTTTCAAATATATCCACAGCAATTGTTTTTAAGATTTAACTTTTCTGTTAGTGTGGACAAAATTAATACTTTTCTCCGTAAGCGCAAAGGTTTTAACACAATTGCAAACATCGCAACAGGCTATTGAAACATCTGTATTTAATACTGCATTTTGCTGTATCAACCACCTCCCATTATTTATTCCTGTTGTTTTTGCCGGGTTTCCTGTCAAAATCCAAAGAAAATTCAGATTTTTGTTGCTTTATGATATAAATCTGAGTAATTTCATTACTTTCATTTACTAAAAACAAATTGATTTCATGAAGGATAAAGTAGTAATTGTAACAGGCGCCAGCTCAGGCATAGGGGCTGCCCTAAGCGAATTATATGTAAAACGGGGATATCACGTTGTAATGGCGGCCAGAAATCTGGAAAAACTTGAAAACCTTGCTGATAAGCTTAATAATGAAAAGGGAAGTGTTTTTGCAGTGAAAACCGATGTTAGCAAAGAAGTTGATTGTAAAAGCTTAATAGATAAAGCTATTGAAAAATACGGCCGTATTGATGTCTTAATAAATAATGCCGGGATTTCTATGCGGGCGATGTTTAAGGATTTGGATTTGGATGTTATCCGTCAGTTGATGGATGTTAATTTCTGGGGAACTGTGTATTGCACAAAATATGCCCTCCCGTATGTTCTATCACAAAAAGGCAGTATCGTTGGTGTAATATCTATTGTAGGCCATGTAGGCCTTCCGGCGCGCACCGGCTATGCCAGCTCTAAATTTGCTATCCGTGGCTTCTTAGATACTTTGCGCATAGAACACCTCAAAGATGGACTGCATGTTCTGGTTGCAGCGCCTGGATTCACAGAATCGAACATCCGCAATACAGCGCTTACTGCCGAAGGAAAACAGCAGGGCAAAACGCCGCGCGACGAAGGCAGCATGATGACCTCAGAGGAAGTGGCACAAAAAATTGTCAAAGCTGTGGATAAACGAAAGCGAAGCTTGATACTCACATTTATGGAAGGGAAACTAACGGTTTTCTTAAATAAATTCTTTCCGAAAACAATGGATAAACTTATTTACAATCAAATGGCCAAAGAGCCAGACTCACCACTAAAAAAATGATGTATGTCACATGATTTAGAAATTTTACCTCAGAAAGGATTGGGAAACATCGTATTTAATAATTCGATTGATGTTACTGTGCAGAAGCTAGGGCAACCCGACCACATTGAAGAAATTGATGGCCTTGATGACGAAAATTCCATGGCTTATTTCTATGATAAATATCACCTGATTGCATTCTTTGAAGGTCTTGATAATATGGTATTAACAATCCTGGAAACAAAAGACCCCAATATTACCCTTTTCGGGGAAAAGGTGTTTGATTTGGATGAGAATGAAATCCATAAGCTCATGAAAGACCATGGCTATGAGGAAATTGATACGGAAATGGTTACCTGGGGCGGTAAACGAATATCTTTTGAGGAGGCTAACATGGATTTCTACTTCGAAAACGATAAACTTACAGCCATAAACTGGGGTTGTTTTCTTGGTGAAGAGAGAAATACACCTTCTAAGAACTAGTGTTGTTTCTTTTTGTTTCGGGGATGATACTTCAGTACCTGGTCTCGTAAATGTTCACGGCTAACGTGGGTGTAAATTTCGGTAGTTGTAACTGAGACATGTCCTAGTAATTCCTTGACTAAAATTAAATCAGCGCCATTTTCAATTAAATGCGTAGCGAAAGAGTGACGAAAAGTATGCGGGCTGATGCTTTTTCGTATTCCGGCTTTTTCTGCCTGTCCTTTTACTATTTGAAATATCATAACACGCGACAGCGGATTGCCGCGGTTATTCAAAAACACTATATCCCCGGCTTTTGCTTTTACAGGAATATGCACACGAATATCCTCAAGATATATTTGCAATTGCTTTTTTGCTGCTTTCCCAAAAGGAATCAGCCTTTCTTTGTTGCCTTTACCTTCGGCCATTAAGTACATCTCATCCATAAACACGTTTGAGATTTTCAGATCAATCAACTCTGAAACACGGAGTCCGCAACCGTATAATAATTCTATAATAGCCCGGTTTCGTTGTCCGGAAGGAGTACTTAAATCAATACTTTCAATTATCGACTCTATTTCACTCTCATTGAGTGTGTCTGGAATTTTCCTGGCAAGTTTTGGCGGAGTAACATCAGCTACAGGATTGACCTCAATGGCGCTTTCTGTAATCATAAAATCAAAGAATGATTTTACTCCTGATAAAATTCGAGCCTGCGTGGCTTCAGAGATGCCGGTTTCGCTAATCCATTTCAGGAAATCATACAACACCGCTTTATCAATTTGCTGTGGACTTTTTTTGATTCCCTCAGCCTCCAGAAACTGCAAAAGCTTTGCTGTATCATTCATGTATGCCTGAACGCTGTTTTGTGAAAGAGAACGCTCTATAGAAAGATATGATTTGTAGGATTTAATCCAGCTTCCCCAGCTCATGAAAATGCAATTCCATTAGTCAATAATACCACATAAAAAATCATCAAAAACAAAGCTGTTAGTAATGCTTTATTATCAAACATCAATTCCTTAGGCTCTTCCTCTGTTTTCATGTATTGAGCGTGATTTCCGGTTTGAAATAAAATGATCAGCATAACTATCAGCCCGCTATACAAGCTAAGCATCAATATTACAGGAAACTCCGGAAGCATGATGAGTGTTAAAATCACCACAGCGGCAAGATAAGGAAAAAGAAGCTGATACAGAAAAAAGACCTTTAACCGGTATTCATTAAAAGCAGAAAAATAGATATTTGCACTTGTTACGAAACCTTTGCTGAAAAGGATCGCCATGAGCAAATAAAGCAGCAGAAGCACTACAATCATAATGAGCCGGAACGTATCGCTTACATAAAGCCATGCCAGGGCATGATAGACGCCTTCTTTTAAGATATTGCCAAAAAATACTTCACCAAAAAGCATTAAGACAGACAAAAAAGCCACCCAAATGAAGTAAAGCTTCAAATATCCTTTGTAAGGTACACTTTTCAAGTATATTATGTATGACATTAACCCAATAATAAGATAGCTCAAAACACGCGAAAAAAAGACTGTTGTAACACTATCATACCACCAGTCTTCTTCCTGAGCGCTAAAAACCAATTCATGTTTAAACAGGGTAGATGGTATTTCAAAAAGCAATCCGGCGCCGGCCATCACCAAACGCGAAAGGATAAATACCGTAAAAAACGCCAGCAGAATATAGCTGAACGAATTAATAAAATATATCAGAAGCGTCTTTTTTGGGATTTTCATCTAATTATTATCAAAAGTTTTAATTTATCAGACCACCGGCATTGGTTATCAGCTACTTTTTGCGTTGGATGGCGATGGTTTGCTTGTTTCATTTATTTACGATGTTTTGGATAGGTCTGAAATTTTGCCTTATAACAGACCATTCTCCCGGATTTTCCTCAAAGAGCTTAATGATTCTGTCGCGGTGTTTGTTCAATTGATCGCTGATTGCAGCGGCTGATTTTGGTTTTTTGAGCGATTTGGCCAGGTTCTCGCTGGTGAGTTTCACGTTTCGTGATGCTAACAATTCGGCAGCATTTTCCATCTCATCTAAAATATACCGGGTTTTGGAGTATCGCTGCTGACGTATGCCCTCCTGTTGCTGAACCAGGTTACCGGCTGCGTAATCTGTTTCGAGGTGCGTATTAATATATGATGATTCTATCATAACTTCTCCTGCATTTGCGCCCATGTTAAGCGTAACGGCAAACAATGCAGCCTGCCTGATAATATCCTTTAAATTATTGATATCTCCTTCATATTCAATTAGCTTTTGCAATGCTTCGGCAGATAGCTGCAACCCAACCTGCATTTCACGCGAAATATCGCTCACATATTGCAGACATAAATCAGCCAGGCTTTTTTCATAACGCTTGGTAGTATCTTCAAGCTTTTGCTTAAGAACTTTATTTTCATGCAAGGCATTAAACGTGGTGTTGTTCATCATCTTAAGCATAGCCTTGTTTTCCTTATGCTCTTTTATTTGAGCTTTTACAGCATGATAAAGCATCTGCGAGATGATAGTTTTATGCTCAGTAGTTAAATGCCTGCTGTCAGAGCTCACCCCAAAATTGCTGGTATCGGCGTTAAAATAGTAAAACAACAGGTCATAAAGGCCGTCATCATCGTTTTTGAAGCGTAAGAGCAAAACCGTATTTTCCAACTCACTGAATACTTCTATGTGAGGTGTGGTTTCTTTTTTCTTGATTTTAAAAGGAATATCATCCTTAGAAAACCAATTAACAGGGGTGCTTTTTTTCCGGAATGGCTCAAAATTCTCAAGAGCCTGTGCATTCTCTATAGGATTAACAACAAATTCCTGATCATTTTTATTTGATAGCAATATTCTGTTCTGCTGTCTCCTGTCGTCATAAAACACCGCCAGCACTTTCTCAATACCAGGCATTACTTCATGGGCGCGCATAAGCACGTTTTCCACAGGTGGCCCCACAAATGAAAATGTTCCGGTCATGAGTGCTGATTTTAGGTGCAAAAATAACGTTTTACGTGGGTAAAGCTAATACTTTTAAGTAGCTTAAGCAAACTTTTAAGATAATTTTTTAAGCATCCTTTTGCTTTTTAAGCTAACTTAAGCTTCTTAATTAAGGGTTATATTTCAGCTTAATATTCCTTAAAAACAGCTTAAAAAGCTTTACTTGCAGGTAATACAGAGCTTAGTTTTGTAGTTGTAAAAATGAATGTATCGCATCTTTTTCAAGAAAAAATATTAAGCTATGAACTACTATAAATATCCCCGCAGCAGAA
>JBNJGK010000019.1:28498-30936 GCA_051747665.1 Bacteroidota bacterium
TATCTTATTATTTTTACGTTTTTAAAACGAAAGGTATGAAGCAGTTTTTCTATTTATTACCTCTGTGGCTTGTTCTTCTCTCAAATCCGCTTAAGAGCCAGTTTTCATCTGTATTTCAGGGAGAGCATGAAAAAAACGAAGGAGTACTGCTGGTGTGGGACTATCATCCTGAGCGTGACAGCATCACCGCTAATATTGCCGGCGCCGTACAAAATTCCGCTAAAGTGTGGATCATCTATTACCCAGGCACAGCTCCGGCTGATACGTCTGAAATCCGACAGTTTTTGCTGAGTATGGATGTGGGTTATCAGAACGTTGAATTCATGCCCGGCTGGACCGAAACGCTTTGGATTCGGGATTTTGGGCCTTTCACGGGATATGGTGATTTTGGTGATGACCTGGAACGATATATGATCGATGCCGGCTACAGCGCCTACGGGCGTCCGATGGATGATAGCATACCCTCGCAGATCGCTGGATATTGGGGTATGCAATCGGTAGATCTTCCGCTGGAGCTCGAAGGTGGAAATATTTTGCTTGATGGATTGCGTTACGGGCTGGCCAGCGAAAGACTGCTGGATCAAAACCCTTCATATTCAGAAGAGGACTTAACTGCAATGCTGGAAGATTATTTTGCTACAGAGAAATTTATTTTATTGGAAGATTTAACCCAAACCGGCGGAGGAATCTGGAGCCATGTGGACATGTATATTAAGTTTATTGACAGTGAAACAATTATGATTTCTAAATATCCTGAACATGTCCCCGACTATGAATTAATTGAATCTCAGGTTGAGTATTTATCCCAATTAAACACTTATTTTGAAGAACCTTTCGAAATCATTCGCATTCCTGCTCCTCCCAATGCAGACGGAGAATTTCCCGATGAGCAAAATGACGAGATGCGCACCTATACGAACTCACTTACCATGAATGATGTAGTTGTTGTTCCTTCTTATGGTTTAACTGAATATGACTCCATTGCTAAAGCGACTTATGAGCAAGCTATGCCTGGTTATACAATAGCAATGGTAGACTCGCGGGAGCTGACTCCACTTTATGGCGCTATCCACTGTATAACCAAAGAAGTCCCTCAAAAAGAAATGCTGCGGATTATTCACAAAAAAGTAACAGGAATGCAACCCTATTCAGAAAACTTTAATATCTATTCGCAATGCCAAAATGAGAGTGAAATAGACAGTCTTTTCCTTTACTACCGAAATAAGGGCGAAACAGAATACACCAAAACTGAAATGCAACAGGTTTGTCCGCAAAATTTTGGGGTTATTCCCGGTTGTCAGCCTCAAGACACAATTGAATACTATTTAGAAGCAAAAACAAATGAATCTGAAGTACAAGCCCCGTTATCAGCACCAGAAGGATATTATCAATTTTGGTTTGACCCATCCACAGAATCACCTCAATTAGAGCAAAACCAGTTTTCAGTATATCCTAATCCGGCAAGTTCAAAATTTGTGGTTACATTTACAGGAAGTCAAAATGCGGAGATGCTTATACGCAATACCCGAGGTAAAACTATGATGAAAAGAAAAGTGATGAGTGGTGACCTAATTCCATTGAATAGAAATTTTAAAAAAGGCATATACATTATTTCAATCAGACAAGAAAACGGCATTGAAACTACCAAAAAATTGATAATCAATTAACCATATGCCTGTTTTTGTTTTAGATGACAAACCACGATTTCCCTCCCCACATTTGGCTACAGAGGAAGGTCTTTTGGCTATAGGAGGTGATTTGAGCACAGAGCGGTTAATAGCAGCCTATTCTGCCGGGATTTTTCCGTGGTATAGCGAGGGGCAGCCGATTATGTGGTTTTCACCATCGCCCCGTCTTGTTGTGTTTCCGCAAGAATACAAACCCAAAAAAAGTCTGCGTCAGAAAATAAATCAAAACCTTTTTGACATTCGTTTCGATGAAGACTTTGAAAACGTCATTAAGCATTGTGCCGCTATACCAAGACCCGGGCAGGACGGAACCTGGATTACACCTGAAATGCAGGATGCATATGTACGTTTGCACAAGTCAGGTTATGCGCATAGCATAAGTACATACTACAAAGGCAAGCTTGCAGGAGGCCTTTACGGAGTATCGCTGGGACGTACTTTTTTTGGAGAGTCTATGTTTCATTTGATGAGCGATGCGTCTAAGGTTGCTTATCATTACTTAATTGAATTTGCATTAAAAAATGATTTTCTGATGATTGACGCACAACAAGACACTTCACATATGCGAAGATTAGGCGGCAGATTGATGAAACGACCGGATTTTTTATCTTTGCTCGGCAAATCGTTGCAATTCGAAACGCTGCAATATAAATGGAACCTGAAATAAATCATTATGAGTCTGGAAATAGAAGGAACATTAGTAAAAGTATTGCCTGAAAAATCGGGCGAAGGCCGTAACGGAAAATGGCT
>JBNJGK010000020.1:0-30755 GCA_051747665.1 Bacteroidota bacterium
GCGATAGTATTTCTGACTTCCACGAGGTGCTGTTAAACAAAGCACCTTCATCCTGACGGTTGATCAATCCTGCCGGGTAAAACTGAACACCGAAGGCGCTTTGAAGTTCTCCACCTACCTGACTTCTGTAATCGGCAGTAAAATGTCCCTCGCTCTCAGGAGTGGCATATGTGCCTGCATGAATAGCTATAGTGATGATCGAATCACCATAGTCAGCCTTAAGCTCATCTACAATTTTATGAGCCTTAGGGCAATTCACACATTTATGGCCGGTGAAGTCTTCCAGAAAAATCTTTCTTACTATTTTCCCATCATCATCACCGCCTCCGTTACCGTTATCATCTCCCCCTCCATTGTCACGTACATATGGCTTTTCTATTTCATCGCATGCATGCAGAAATAAAAAAACCGAAGCCAGAATAAGCAAAATCCATTTATATTTCATTTGTATAGCTTTTTATCTGTATTAAAACTGAAATTCTCAACATGATCAATAGCATATTAAATGCTTAAAAACTGCTTGTGATTGTTAAATTCAAACCGCTGGAGGCAGGTACTTGCCTGCACACACCGCCAACACAGATAATGCCTTCACGCTGCCGACCGTATGAAACGGAAACGCGTGTGGCACTCTTAGCATAAGCAACTCCAAACGTATAATAATGATATGTGTTATCGCTTTGCGGGTTGTTAAAGTTGTACTGATCCTGAACCGTAAAAAACCAATTCGGCGATACGCTGTACTCTGCTAATGCCATAACCCAGTTGCCGGAGTCCTGCTCCATAGATAAGTATTGCAGCTCCATACGGATTGCCTTTTTGGTGCTTAGCTTGTAAGTTATGTCCAGCAATCCCGTATGCATTTTATAAAACCGGTTGCCGGCGGCAATTTCCTCCTCAACAACTTCTACGTTATAATCCAGCCAGGTATATCCAGCCACGAACTTTAAGTCTGAGTTTACTTTTTTATCCATTTGCACTGACAAGTCACGATAGTGCTTCACATCGCCAATTTCAAAGAAATCGCTTTCATAGCCGTCTGTTCCCGGTTCGCTTATTGTGTTTTGCCCAGGCAAGGGTTCCCGGTCAATTCCATGAATCAACGAATAATTCAACGTGAGTTTTGTTCCATATTTTCCGCCCAAAGCTGTTTTGCGGGGAATCGTGTAAAAAACTTCTCCTGAGACACCCATTTCGCCGTTGGGTTGTGTGTTATACGGATACATTGCCGGCAAGGTATATGAATGCTGGTATGCCAGTGGTGGTAAAAAATTGATATCCGGAGCTGTCCCTACAGAAGGAGTTCGCATGCTGGAAAAGCTGAAATTATCAATGCGTTTGGCAGAAACGATTACGCCCAGGCCTCGCTGAGAATAATTAGCCGAAAGCCAGAATGCCTCTCCGTTTTTAAAAATGAAATTGTTCCGGCTGTTAGGGTCATTAATCTTGTATGCATATTCAGACTGCAAACTCCATTTTCCATGACGCAGGTTCAGCCGGCCTGCATAAGCACCCACATTTTCGGGGAGTTTGTAATCCGAAAACGGATCATCTTGTTCATACTTGCTGACAAAACTACCACCTAATGTGATCCGTGTTTTTGATGAAGAAAGCGATTCAAAAATTCTGTTCAGATTCACTTCTGCATCAAGGCCTCTTACAATGCCCCGGTTTTTATTTTCATAATCAATCCAATAATAGCGCTGCGTTCCGTATACACCTTTCAGGGTAATTCCGTCTACAGGCTTCAAACGGATATGCACACCATCCATGGAATTATCCAGTCCCAGCGTCCATTCTTCATAACTTCTAAATATCAATCCATTTCCAAACTGATCATAAAAGTTACCCACTGTAATGTCGAGCAAATCGCCGCTGTATTTCACATACCTGTGAGCAATTCCCTGGCCTTCATACTCAGCATCAAAGCCATTAAGC
Organism: Bacteroidota bacterium; assembly: GCA_051747665.1. Taxonomy (GTDB): domain Bacteria; phylum Bacteroidota; class Bacteroidia; order Bacteroidales; family JAIPAH01; genus JAIPAH01. The sequence continues at coordinate 1,939 of JBNJGK010000020.1, forward strand.
GGGGGCAAATACGCTTCATAACGTATTCCGGCCGTAAAATCGCCATAGCGGTAAGTAACATTTCCAAACCCATTGAGTCCGGTTTTTTTTCCGTTGATATCATCGATCCGGATGCCCGCATCTTCCTGATACGTTTGAGCATCGATTTGAAAATTGCCGCTGACTTGCGCCTTAGAGGGGTCAAACTGAGCTTTTGCCGCTAAAGCATAACCCACCAAAAGAAACATGAATAATATCTTCTTTTCCATATCATATGATTATTCTATTGGCTCACCTGCCGCGACTTTTTTAATTTTTTCATACATTTCATGCTCACTGCCTTCAGAATATGAGGTATGTTGCCAAACCACCTCTTTATCTCCATTCAGCAGAAAAGTGTGTGGTATCATGTTCACACCCATAGCGCGCTTAAAGTCACCATTAGCATCCAGGTAAACATCATAATCCCAGCTATTGCCATTGACCAATGGAAGGACTTTTGAAGTAGAGCGTGAGTTATCAATAGATACGGCTACCACTTTTACACCGGTTTCATCCTGCCAATCATAATATACTTCATTAATGGCATTCAACTCTTTCAGGCAAGGCTTACACCATGTAGCCCAAAAACTTAAAATAATCGGATTGCCTTCATTATCAATATCATCAGTATTGAAGTTCTCGCCGTATACCGTTTTGATATCCACAGAAGGAACATCGCCATCCTGGCTTTGCGCCTGGTAGAACAAAGCGCTTATAAAAAAAAGAATAAAAAAGGTTTTAATCTGCATCGTTATTTTCATTTAGGTTAGTTCAATTCTGTTTTGATCTGTTGCTTTTCATCAATACTCATATAGGTTTCCAAAACTTTTGCTTCCTTTTCGGGAATGATGGTTATTTTTCCCATTGCTGCCGGTATCAGTACTGCTTCACCTGTGTTTACTGTCAGGCGCTCTCCTTCTCCATACATCAAAGCATAGGCTCCTTCCACACAGGTATGCACAACAAAAGAGTCCAGCGCTTCATAATCTTTGCTGAAGGCTGAATCGAGGTGCAGGTAGTTGGTATCAAAATAAGGACTTTTCACCACCTCGCTGGTTTGATTCTTAACAGCCTCATAATGTGTTTTATATTCCGGGTAAGCCTTAAAGTCAATTGCATCCAGCGCCTGATCCGTGTGCAACTCCCTAAGGTTGCCGTCTGCATCTTTGCGGTCGTAATCATATATGCGATAGGTAACATCCGATGATTGCTGAATTTCAGCCAGCATAACACCTTTGCCGATAGCATGAACCCTACCGGCAGGCTGATAAAATACATCGCCGGGTTGGACTTCCTCTGTATGCAAGATATCCATAAGCTTTTTATTTTCAAGATACTCCAGATAGGTTTCTTTATCCACATCCTGGTCAAAGCCTGTAATCAGCCGCGCTCCCTTATCCGCATCCATAACGTACCACATCTCTGTTTTACCTAAGGATTTATGCCGCTTTTTGGCTAACTCATCACCGGGATGTACCTGGATAGAAAGGTCATCGGCTGCATCAATAAATTTTACCAATACCGGAAATTCCTCTCCGAACTTATTGTAAACCGGTTCTCCCAGCAATTCGTCCATATACACTTCCGTGATCTCAGCCAGGTTATTACCGGCCAGAAAGCCGTTTTCTATCACGGTTTCATTGCCTTTCACTCCAGACAAAACCCAAACCTCCCCACAATTAGGCAAAGGAGAAAAGTCTTTTCCCAGTTTTGTTTTGATTTTCTGTCCTCCCCAGATTTTCTCTTTAAATATGGGCTTAAACTTGAAAGGATATAGCATTGTCTTTGTCATACTCGGAATAGATTTTAGCACCCTGAACGCCTTATGTTTTCTGACATCAATGGCATCGTAATGGTTGCATGGTTTCAAGGCGGTAAAAATATAGAAAATTAGTTACATGCGCTAATTACCATGTCAGGCACGGCTTAAAACCCTGCTGTAAGCCGCTATTTTTCCGACAGGTTAATTTTATCCATTCCTTTACGGGAATATTACAGCGTTGCTAATTCGCTTTTATGGCGTTACATTTGCGGGCAGGAAACAGGCAATGACTGAGATAGTGTTTAACATTATATAAACATCAGCCCGGAACATTGTCAGAAATTCATACAGATGAAATCAAGAATATGTGTTTTTTGCGGATCAAGTTTAGGAAGCAATCCTTCCTATGTTTCGGCTGCCGAAGCATTGGGAGAAGCTATAGCTCATAATGGATATACTTTGGTGTATGGTGGCGGCAATATCGGACTCATGGGTGTTATTGCCGATAAGGTGCTTGATTGTAGCGGCCATGTAACGGGCATAATGCCCGAACATCTGGCTGCTCATGAAATCGCTCACCGTAAAATTCAGGATTTGCAACTGGTAGAAGACATGATGGAACGCAAAAAAGCCCTTATAGCCCAGTCTGATATGTTTATAGCCATGCCGGGAGGTTTTGGAACGCTTGACGAACTCTCTGAAGTCATCACCTGGAATCAGTTGAAGCTGATAGAAAAACCTGTCGGGCTACTAAATATCAACGGCTTTTTCGACCATTTGCAAGCCTTCATCAACCGGGCCGTGGAAGACCGGCTTATCAGGAAAGAACACCGCGACAGCATTGTGGTTGAGCAAACCCCCGAGAAACTTTTAACCGGATTGAAAAACACACAAAGCGTAACCATGGAAAAATGGATTCGCGATATCAAATCCGAAAAAAGGGTATGATAAAAATTGACAATGGCAATATCGGGGAAGCTGTTGGCTTGTCACAGAAAATACCGGAAAAACACCGGGCTATGCTGCAAATGTTGCTGAAAGACAGTTTTTACATCACCTCAGTAGAAACACGTTCAGCTACAGAAGAAAACCGCATTATCCCGGCAAAGATATTGCAAACAGAAAAGCAAGATTAATCCTTAACAAAACTGAAACAAACGATTAAAAACCAGACACATGAAAGTAATAGGAATTACAGGCACCATAGGAGCAGGTAAAGGCACAATTGTAGAATACCTGACTTCAAAAAAAGGATTCCTCCACTATTCAGTCAGGGCTTTCCTGGTGAAAGAGCTGGAAAAAAGAAATTTACCGGTAAACCGTGATACGATGACCGAACTGGCCAACACACTGCGAAAAGAAAATTCACCCTCTTTTATTACCGACAGCCTTTACAATCAAGCCAAAAAAGCCGGAAAAAGTGCGGTTATTGAAAGCATCCGTACGCCAGGCGAAATTGATTCGCTGAAAAGCAAGGGCGATTTTCTGTTGTTCGCTGTTGATGCCCGGCCTGAAATTCGCTATAAGCGAATCCTTGAAAGAAAATCCGAAACGGATACCATTTCCTGGGAGACGTTTCTGGATAATGAAAAACGGGAGATGACTGCAACAGATCCTCACAAGCAAAACATTCATAAATGCATCGAGCAGGCCGATTATGTTTTTAATAACGACAGCTCAATAGAAAACCTCTATAAGGATTTGGAAAAAGTGCTGGAACGCGAATCACTTAAATAATCTTGCAAAAATGCTTTTATCTTTGACCGGAACAGAGAATTTGCCTGGGAGAATAGCTTTGGATACCATAGATAAAATCACTACTTTTCACCAAAATTAAATATGATGACAGAAAAATCTAACACACCTCATAAACGCCCTAGCTGGGATGAATACTTCATTCAGATTGCACATACAGTAGCTACCCGCGCAACCTGCGACCGTGGCCGGGCAGGCTGCGTGGTTGTTCGCGACCGGCAAATACTGGTTACCGGATACGTGGGTTCTCCGCGCGGTTTGCCGCATTGCGATGACGTAGGACATTACATGAAAAAAGTGATTCACGAAGACGGTCATGTTTCGCAGCACTGCGTCAGGACTATTCATGCAGAACAAAATGCCATCTCCCAGGCGGCAAGATTGGGCATCTCCCTGCAGGGAAGCACGATGTATGTTAGAATGACTCCATGCCGCACCTGCGCTATGCTAATCATCAATGTTGGAATAGAACGGGTAGTTTGTGAGAAAAAATATCACGCCGGACAAGAATCGGAGGAAATGTTCAGGCAAGCCGGCGTTAAGCTGGAATACATCAGCGAAGAAGTGCTCAAGTATAAAGACCAGTAAAACTATCATAGCCAAATAAATCTACATCACAAACAAGCGATTTGCTTTCGGAGGTATTTATTTGGTTTTTATCGCGAAAGCGAATGCATGCCTTTTTAAGCATACTTTTTCCGTTCCTGTGTTTACCTTTGTGTAAATATGCAAGAGGCCTGGTTTAAAAAGAAGTAATTTTTGAAATAAAATAACATATTGAGCATATTGATGTTATGAAAAACTCATCGGATGATTAATATTTTGATTTTTAAATTAATAACTTATTAACCTATTAACCTAAAAACTGACAAACGTAGAAACTTGCTAACTCATAAATACCAAATATGACAGAACGCTTATCACGCTATTTCGTTAAATCATTGCCTTATACACCTACCGATGACCAGTTGCAACTCATTGGCAAGCTGTCGGAGTTCGTCTTGTCTAAAAATCCCCGCGAGTTGTTTCTGTTAAAAGGGTATGCCGGCACAGGCAAAACCACTTTGGTGAGTACGCTTATCAATATTTTGCCCAAACTCAAAATGCAATCGGTGTTAATGGCTCCTACCGGCAGAGCAGCAAAAGTACTTTCGGGATACTCCGGACAGCCGGCATTTACCATTCATAAAAAAATTTACCGGCTCTATGCACGCAAAGACGGAAGCGTAAAAGTAACCTTACAGAAAAACATGCATCAAAACACCCTGTTTTTTATTGATGAAGCTTCTATGATACCTGACATCAGCAGGGGCGAGAACCGTTTCGGGCAGCGCAGTCTTTTGGATGATGTGATAGAATACATCTACAGCGGTAGCAATTGCAAGGCCGTTTTCATTGGCGACAGCGCACAGCTCCCACCGGTAGGCCTGACCCTGAGCCCGGCCTTAGACCGCGACGCATTGCGCAGGGCGTTTAGCCTGGATGTTTTGTCCGGCTCTTTACGTGAGGTAGTAAGGCAAGAACAAGATTCCGGTATCCTGATCAATGCTACGAACATACGGCTAAAGCTGGAAGAAGAAGACTATGATTTTCCGTTTTTCAAAACCACAGGCTTAAACAATATTTTCCGGATTAATGGCAACGGACTTCAGGATGCCTTGATGGATACCTTTAACGGAAGCCAGGGCAGTGAAGCCGTTGTGGTTACCCGATCTAATAAAAGGGCTAACATTTACAACCAGGAAATCCGGCGACGTATCCTCATGCGCGAAGAAGAACTGGAATCAGGAGACACCATGATGGTAGTGAAAAACAATTATTTCTGGCTTCCTGAAGAGTCTAAGGCCGGCTTTATTGCCAACGGAGATATCCTAGAGATTTTGAGAATTAAAAACATTGAAGAAATGTATGGCTTCCGCTTTGCCGATGCTACAGTACAGCTTGCCGACTACCCGGAGGAGCCTGAGCTGGATGTAAAACTACTGCTGGATACCATTTCAAGCGAATCACCTGCCCTGACGTATGAAGAAAACCAGAGCTTTTTTATGAAAGTGATGGAAGATTATCAAGACATCCCGCAAAGGAAAAAACGCATGGAAGAGCTGAAAAAAAATCCCTATTTCAATGCTTTACAGGTTAAATTTGCTTATGCCCTCACTTGTCATAAAACACAAGGTGGGCAGTGGGATCACGTTTTTGTGGAGCAAGGTTTTTTTAAGGATGAAATGCTCTCTGAAGAATACCTAAGATGGCTCTACACAGCATTAACGCGGGCCAGCCAAACCGCATATCTTGTCAATTTTAAAGGATTGTTTTTTGAAGATGATGATCCGGACTTTCATTATGATTGATTTTTATGTATTTTTACGCAACAACCTTAAAAGCAGTTCTTTTAACAAATAAAACCGCAAAACAATGTGATGCATCATACAGAAGGTTTCGGGTTAGGATTATCTGCCGCTAACCTCATCATGGAGGCTCACTCCGGAAAAATAGAAATGGAAAACTGCCCGGAAAAATCATGGGGCGCCAGGGTGCGCATCATTTTTAACCACGCTGAAGAAAATGGTAACGAACGAAAGGTTTAAAAAAGATTTACAGTACTATCGTTTTTGTTTATATGGTTTTCTGAAAAACCTTCGGTTTTTTGAACCGTTTTTGCTTTTGTTTTTTCTTAACAACGGCCTGTCCTACCTCCAAACCGGCATCCTATACAGCACCCTCGAAATCGTAAGGAATATCGCCGAGATTCCTGCCGGGTTTGTATCAGACACCCTGGGCCGGCGAAGGACGATGGTAGCTTCTTTTGCAGTGTACATAATTTCCTTTGTGATTTTCTATTTTTCTGAAGGTTTTGCAGGGTTCATGGCCGCCATTATCTTTTTTGCGCTGGCGGATGCCTTTCGCACCGGAACGCATAAAGCCATGATATTTGCTTACCTGAAAATCAAGGGCTGGGAAAACCAGAAAACCGCATATTACGGACATACCCGCTCATGGTCGCAAACCGGCTCAGCAATCTCTTCGCTCATTGCTGCTGCAATCATCTTTACAGAGGGCGCCTATCGCAGTGTTTTTTTGTTTACCATCATTCCTTACGTAGTGGATATGATCAATATCGGCACTTATCCTAAAGCCCTGGAGGGCAATTTAAAACAAAACGCTTCTGCAAAAGAAGATTTCAGAAGGATCTGGAAAGGGTTTACTACTTCTTTTAAAAACCTGCTTATCGTAAAAACGTTAGCCAATACATCATCACACAGTGGTTATTTCAAAGCTGTAAAAGATTACCTCCAGCCGCTGATAAAAACCCTGGCTCTTTCTGTTCCCTTTTTAGGGAATTACTCCAATGAGCAACGGGCTGCCATTTTTGTGGGTATTATTTATTTTGTGGTTTACATGATTACATCAAGAGCATCACGGGCTGCAGGCAGGTTTAAAAACCGTTTCAGCACTTACAGCAAGCCGCTGAACGCTACCATGATTATAGGATTTTTGTTTGGGCTTGGCGGCGGACTATTCCATAGCTTCGGAATAATGGGTGTTGCCGTAGCGTTGTTTTTGGGAATCTTTATCATTGAAAACCTCAGAAAACCCATAGGAATTTCCTACATATCAGGAAAACTGGAAGAAGACTCTATGGCAACAGCCTTATCCGTAGAATCGCAGACCAAATCATTGTTTGCCGCTGTTATTGCCCCGGCTCTTGGTTATTTTGCTGATTCTTTTGGACTAGGATACGGCCTGGCTTTGACATCGGTGATATTATTGCTGATCGCCCCTTTTATCATGGTTAAGAAAAGCCGCGCTTAGTCCTTTTTTATCAAAGCAACCGCATAGGCAGATATTCCTTCTTTACGACCTTCAAACCCTAACTTTTCTGTTGTAGTAGCTTTAATGCTTACCTGCGATTCCTCACACATCATCTGGGCTGCCAGTGTTCTTTTAATTTTCCTGATATAAGAAGCTATTTTGGGCTCCTGGAGGGAAATTGTGGCATCTATGTTTCCGATTTCCCAACGCTCTTCCTTCAACATCCGCACTACCCTTAGCAACAGTTTTTTACTGTCAATCCCTTTGAAATCCGGACTTGTGTCCGGGAAGTGCGTGCCGATATCGCCAAAATTGGCCGCGCCAAGCAAGGCATCGCATATTGCGTGAATCAGCACATCTGCATCAGAATGCCCTACAGCGCCTTGATCAGACTCAATATCAACACCTCCGATGCGGAGCGGTAAACCTGCTTCAAGCTTATGCACATCATAACCAAATCCTACTCTGAAATCCATATCCTTATGTTTAAATCAACGGTCTAAAAAGCGCTAACGATTTTAATAAATCGTAGATTACATTATTTATATGAGTTTTATAAAATTTCGCATTTCCCTGAAATAGTCATTGATTTTAGAACTAATTACTTACAAACTCAAAAACCTATTAACCTAAAAACTTATAAACCTAAAAACCTATTAACCTATAAACTTATTAACTTATTAAACTGAACTCAAATCTACAAATAAAAAAGCCATGAACTTAACGGAATTGTAAAATTCATGGCTTTTAGGTCTTATGCAAGATAACTACTATTGCCCCATAAATGCATCAAAATCAAAATACAGGCTGAATCTGAGTGTATTATCCAGCGGACTTTGCACTCCTGTAGGAACGAGATAAGAAAAGTCTAAGGCAAACACATTGTAACGCAATCCTGCTCCCATCGTTACGTATTGCCTTCCTCCTTTTGTATCATCCTCGTAAAAGTATCCGGCACGCAGCGCAAAGGTTTCATCGTACCAATATTCTGTTCCAAAGGCAAAGCTAAGTTCTCTGAGCTCTTCATTAAAGCCTCCCGGCGCATCATAAAATGATTGGAATATCCCGGTAATCACAGAGACATCATCATCCATGCCTTCGAGTACTTCATCCTGGTTATCAGGATCCATTACTGGTGGTGTAGGCACTAAAAGCTTATTCACATCCAGTGAAAACTCAATTTCATTGTATGAGTCGAGCGCCATCCGCAAAGATGGACCTAATCTGAGGTTTGTGGGTATGAAGTCTTCCTGTGCTGCGGTAGTATATGAAATCTTCGCTCCAATGTTGGAAATGTTAACACCAAATGCAAAAACGCCATCAGAAGCACCTACGTCCACTTCATCTTCGTAATACATCCCAACATCAGCCGCCACTGAAGTACCAGGTCGGGTTTGTGATGAACCGGCATCCTGACCCAGCGTAAGGTTAGAATAAATAAAACGTCCGGCTACGGCTAAGGATAAATTATCGGATAACTTCCTGGAATAAGCCGCATCAACAGCAAATTCGTTCGGTTGATAAGTACCTAAGTCTCCTCCTTCATTATCTGTAAATTGAATTTCTCCTAAAGAGAAATAACGTAGGGAAGCAGAAACTGTCTGTATATCATCCAACCGGGTATAAAAAGACATGTTATACAGGCCGATATCGTCAACCAGTTCTCTTAACCAGGGACTATAGCCTATTGACAAACCTGTAGGCTTTTCAACAAATGCAAATTTTGCGGGATTCCAATACATTGAATTGGCATCGGGTTTTGAGGCCACCCCCGCATCACCCATAGCGCCACCACGCGCATCAGGCGAAATCATCAGAAAGGGAACCCCTGTGGTGATGGTATTTAAATCATCCTGACTATAACCCGGCAAACTTGCCAGGGTTAAAAAACCTATTAGCAGAGCAATAGCTGCTTTTCCTGTCTTCCTCATTTATATTTCTTTTTTTAAAAACTCGCGCAAAGCTAACGAAATGTTATGACAGATAAACTAACGCAACGGGTTTTTGATTATTGTTCAGATTTCTATTTCTACTTAATTAAGATCATTTTCATCATCGGGATAAGCCTACTCAGATTTGATTAGTTTTCCTCCGGCTCTGTTAACCAGGCCGTTTTTACTTACCACCAATACTGAATAGATATACACTCCTTTATCCACGTAATTGCCATTATCATCCTTTCCATCCCAATAAACAGGAGGCACAGCATAACCATCAGACTGCTTATCAAAAGGCCCCAGGGTTCTGACTAACCTTCCGCTGATGTCAAAAATCCGTACCGTAAGATTCATCCTTTCATTAAACAAATTGTGTTCAACATGAATTTCTGATGAATACTGAAATGGATTCGGAACAGCACGAAGGACTGTAAGCTCAGGTGTGATATTGTCTGAAACGATAAATTCAATCGTTTTTTCGGAGCTGTTATTATGGATGTCCCACGCTTTCACCGTAATCGTATGTCTTCCAACCGGCAGGCGATTAAAAGGATAATTCACTTCTCCGCTTTTGTAGGTATCGAGACCGGCACTGTAAAAGTCGTTAAGGACGATCACATTCTCTTCGTTTTTGTTCATCATTCCGAGCAAGTCATGTCCAATACCATTGCCTGCGGTGTTCAAGCCGCTCTCATCATATAAGTCGGCAATCAGCATGGGAGATTCATTAACCACATCACCTTCCTTAAACTCACGGTCATTCATATACAGAGTAATCTCAGGGCCTTCATTATCTGTGGTTTCATTTTCAGCGGTTCCTCCCACAACAACTTCATCATAGTACCCTCCGGCATCCGTATCTTCAGAGTCTGCATAATAGGAAATCTTTCCTTTTCCAAAGCTGTAGTCAATATCTTTGGGTATTGGAAAGGTAAAGCTGAATTCTCCGTTTCGTACGGTAGCTTTTCCTTTATACAAAATATTATTTTGCGTCTCAAAGTCTTTAGGGTACGAGTCTGAGTCCTGACCTAAAGTACGATTAAGCACTTTTTTATCGTAAACCGTAGGAAAAACCTCACCATTAAACTGGTTAAGCTTTTGTCCGGTTGTATTCTGTATTTTTCCGCGTATTGTCACCTGGCTAAGCGCTTTAAGCGTATCCATCTCATTTCCGATTTCCTCTTCGTTCACATGCGTTGTCACCACTTCATTTTGCGGATACGCAAGACGCATAGCGGGGTCGCCCAGCAGCACAAAATTGAAGAGCTTATCATCATTGGGGGTCTTTGAAGCAATCATCAGGTCGCCTAAGCGCGGATATTCACCGTTCTCGTCTCGTTTAAAAGCTTCTTTAAAAACCCTTATATTCAATATGCTGTTGGTATGAGAAAAAGCAAGCCTGGTAGTGGTAAGCAGTCCTATACTACCGCCTCCGGGATTCAGCATGGTTTTTTCTCCGGCAGATACAATCTCCGGGTCATCAAAACGGCTGAATTCACACGTTGCAGTAATGAATAGCGGCAGCGCCTGATAGTTGGACCATCCTTCGATATCCTGTATTCCAATGATGCGCTCGTGAGCCAGAGAAACTTCACCACCGTGCCCGGTGTAATTCATAATCAACACCCCGTTTTCCATTCTGGCCTTGATGGCATCATTTACGGCAGGATACCGCTGCCCTCCCGGTGTGGAAACCTGCTGATACGCATCCATGTAGATTTTATGCAGGTTAAACTGACGATGCGAAGTGTCTATAATCGCTGCTAATCGCTCTGCCTGGCGAATATGCGTGTTGTTATCCTGATCATCTGCTATCAGGCATATTTCATTTCTCCAGGAGCCATAGGTTTCCGGGTTGGTTTCATAATGGATGACTTTATCCACAAAAAGAGCTGCCTGTTCCTGGTTATCAGCCGGGAAACGCCCTATACCAATATCCAGAAATCCAATCAGGAGATCATTGTCGGGGGTTTGCAATCCTTCGGAATCATCAAGCAATCCAAAATAGTCGTCACTGGCATAAGACGTGCTGGTGTTCAATGACCGGTAAGAGGGAAAAGTAGGTACAAAATTCGTATTGTCGTCATGATAGTCTCTGTAATCGAAAGAGCCATTTCCAAAAAGCAGCAAGTATTCAGGACGGCGATTTTCATCAGAACTCTTATAAACATGCCTTACAAAATCACGAATCCCGGTTACATCCTGTCCTCCTGAGGAAAACTCATTGTAAATTTTTTCCGGGGTCGTAATTTGATAGGAAAGCCCGTCATGCTCCTGCCGGAAATCAGCCAGTCGCTGGGCTTGATCATAAAATAATGGGTGTGTGATTATCAGGTAATCGATGTTTTTGATGGCGTGGAGATTCTGATTTTCTATTTCTTCCACAAATTCAGGCGATTTGAGATCTGAGCCATCAAAGGCAACAAACTCCCGGATATCATCCACAGCTAAAACAAACTCCATTGATGAACCTTGCCTCAATGCCTGAACTTCTTTTGGGTTCAGCGGATTGGTCACTTCCCAAATACGAGTGTCGTTATTGGCATTTTCAAGAATAAACTTAGCATGCTTTCCATTACCGGTTGAAGGCTCATCCCTAAAGTGCAATTGTTTACCGGTAAAGCGAAGCTGGCTTCGTGCAGACAATTCCGCCCAGTTAAACCATGCTTTTGCTGAACTGGTAGGTACGTTATATTCAAACTCTACTTCATATGTGCTGCCATCAGCATCAAATTTTGAGCGATGATTATTTGAGCGGGCATATTGAAAATCATCCGGTTTAAGACCTAACACAGTATGGTTATAAACTGGTTCACCGTTTACACGAACGTCAATTTGCGAGGTCGTTGTGGCTTTAGCGGCAAAATCGGTTTGCAGATAAAGCCGTGATCCGGGAACAATGTTATCAAACTGAAACTCTGGAATTTTATATTTACGCTGGCCAATGTTCAGTTGCTGCCCATACCATTCCCTTCCGGATTTAATCAAATTGGATTTATCTTCCTCAAAAAACCGTAAGGCATCATAAGAAGTCACTTCTTCATCCGGCATTGCATTGGCCTGGTTCTGCTTTTGCAGTGATTTGGCGCTTCCCTGGTCTGGTGTAAAAAAGTAGTAAGAATATTCTGTAAAAGGATTTAGCTCATGGTTAAATTTTCTCTGCAAGGTATTGTAATGCCACTCTACAGGGCTTTTCCCATAAAACAACAAGTAATCACCCGAATCAAAACTGCCGTCGTTTCCATCAAACACTACAACAGGATTCTCAGTAAGGTCTTCGGGCCGCGGTTCATTGTTCATTTCTGGTAATAATCGGTTGGTATTTCCAAAAACACCCATATTATTCACATTCATGTTATCGGCATCCACACCCCAGTTTTTGAGCATGTCATAAGTTATCCGGTAAACGCCATCTTTCTGAATCCTGAACTTATACCAGCTTCCTTGTCGTAAAACGCTGTTTTGAACGCTTGCTGTGGATTTTTTTTCGCTGACTTCTCTGTGTGTTGTTTTCAGGGTAAAAGAAGCAAGTTTTTGATAACCTGTGGCTGTCTTTTTAAATGGTGAGAAAGAAAGTACGGCACTCACTTCTCCGCGTTGCGAATGATGAGCAACTTCAGGGATGAGTTCCTGTGAAACAGCCGAAGTATCTAACCACTGTTCTTCCTGATAGGATAAAGGCAGAAATACCGGATCGACAATTTCTGCTTTACTGATTCTCTGGTTTTCTTCCTGCGGAATTACAGTCTTAAAATAAGGTGTAGTACTCATCACTTTTCTGTAATGTGCTCCTTCGAACGCAAGACGAGAAAAAGAAATGCTGTCTCCGATGTTTATATTTTCAGGATGTTGCCATGACAACTCATAAAACCTTTCCTGGCTTTGCGAAACAGAAATTATCCCGGAAAGGAAAAACAATAAAGCTATATGTCTGGCTGCATTCATATCTTAAAATTATTTGATTAAAAGTAATTTATTGGTTTGGGTATCTACAAGTTCACCTTCTGTTTTCACTTTCAGAGTATAAATGTAGACTCCTTTTTTCAAAAGGCTGCCTGCATTATTTTGTCCGTACCATGTTATGGGTTCTATCTTGTTTCCACTGCCGGTAAATACTTGTTTGGTTTTTGAAAAAACCCGATTGCCATAAGTATCAAAAATGTTCAACTCTAAAGTAAGGTCCTGATTCTTTTGATTGTGTTCAAACACAAAATTTGTATAATCCGATACAGGATTTGGATAATTGCTCAGGCGCCCCATTTCAAGTTTATCTTTTCCTACGACCTTAAAATCTATAGAGGCCGTGGCGCTGTTGTTAAAAACATCCCAAGCCTTAAGGTAAAGGGTATGCTCTCCTTCTTCCACATCAAAAAACGGAAAAACCACAGAGCCGGTTTTATAGGTGTTTAAGTCTGTTTCATAGAAATCGTTGAGCACTTTTACATCATCAGTATTATTGATGTAAGCCACAAGGTCATGCCCAATGCCATTGCCGGCCGTATTGATTCCACTTTCATCAAAGATGGAGGCATACAATACCGGGTTGGGGCCGGTAATACCACCATCCTTAAAGTCAGGATCATTGATAAACAAATCAATAACCGGACCTTCATCATCTTGTTGCGTATTTTGAGAAAAACCCCCTATCAGCACTTCGCTGTAATTGCCGTTCGCATCTGCTTTCTCACCGGCAGCATAAAGCGATATCTTTCCATACCCCATTTTGTAATCTATATCTTTGGGAACGATAAATCGAAACGAAAATTTTCCATTTTCCACGATTGCCTTTCCATTATACAACGCATTTTTCTGCACTTCAAAATCTACCGGGTAAGAACCCTGGTCATTTCCGAGGGTAGTAACGGTTTCTGGTTTATCAAAAATCTTCGGGTACACTACGCCCTCAAAATTTTCATCAACAGAGCCGTCGGGCTGCACTATTTCTCCGGATATTTTCATTTCGGCCAGCGCTTTCAGCGTGTCGCCGCCATATTGAATTTCCTTGTCATTGATATGGGTAATGCGGGCCTCTTTTTTGGGATACACGATTTGCAGGGCCGGATCGCCAAGCAGGACAAACTTCATGGCATTCTCCGTGCTTCCTGCATCAAGTTTCGTAAGTCTGATTAAATCACCCATTCTTGGCATTTCTCCGTTTAAATCGCTCAAAGCATGCCTGTAGAAGCTGCGGTTCAGCGTAAAATTCGGGTTGCCATAAGTGGCCCGCGTGGTTGTAAAAAGCGCTATGCCCCCACCATTGGGATGCTTAAAAACCAGCTCGCCGGCTGAGGTCCTGTCAGGGTCATCAAAACGGGAAAACTCACAAGTTGCGGTAACAAAAACCGGTAAACGGTCATAATTGCTCCAGTTTTCTATATCGGGGATGCCAAGCACACGCTCATGTGCCAAACCCACTTCGCCACCATGGCCGGTATAGTTCACAAAAAGCGCTCCGCTTTCCACGCGTGTGTTAATGCTTTCGGTCACATCCGGATAACGTTTTCCGCCTGGCGTGCTCACTTGCTGATAAGCGTCAAAATAAATCTTTTCTACATTATATTCCGGATAATTACTCCTGACATATTCTGCCAGGCTGTTCGCCTGGTTCAGATGAGAATTTCCATCTTCGTCATCAGCCACAAAAGTAATTACATTACGCCAGGGTTTCATTACAGCTTCTTCACCGGAAGCATAATGCAGTATTTTATCCACTGCCTCACGGGCTTCTTCAACTGTTGCTATAGGCAGCCTGCCTATGCCTATATCCAAAGCATCATTTGAAAAATCGCCTTCGCCTTCATCGAGAAAACCAAAGAAATCATCTGTAGTGTAAGAAGTAACCGGGTGCAATGAATTGGGCGTTTGATAAGTAGGTACGATATTGGTGTTTTCTTCAATAATGTCTTTATGATCAAAAGAGCCATCACCAAACAAAAGAACATATTGTAAACCATCACCGGAAGAGTCTTTATCATAAACCGACTTCAAAAAATCGCGGATAGCTGATATATCCTGCATTCCTGATGAAAACTCATTGTAAATATGTTTTAGAAGAACTACTTTTGTGTTTAATCCATTTTCACTTCGATGAAAATCAGCCAATCGGACAGCCTGATCCTGCAAAAACTCCGGTGTAATAATGATGTAATTGGTGTTTCCGCTGATGCCGTGCAGGTTTTGATTGCTCACCCGGCCTATAGGGATGGGCTTAAGGTAATTGTTTCCGTTAAAAGCTGCAAATTCGCGCAACATCTCAGCAGGCGCTGTAAATGATGCCTTATTTCCAGAGCTTTCAAGGGGCATGCGTGTAATGTTGTTCAATTTGGTTACATCCCAGACTTCAACGTCAGCAACATTTGCATCTAAAAGATACTCCACTGCATTTTCATTTAAGCTTTGGGAATCGCGAAAAAGCAATTGCCCATCCAAAAGCGCGATTTTCCGGCGCAATTGCAGAGAAAAATAATCAAGCCAACCGATTGAGGAATTATTGGATTTTGAATAAGATAAACTTACGGTTACCGGATTATCGGAGGGTGAAAAAGAAAAAGTGCGCTGTTGGTCCTGCGCATAGCGGCTGTTTTCAGACAGGCTGATAGCCGGTATCGTAATATTTTCAAAAGTGTTGCCGGCATTTATTGTAAATGATGATGTTTGCGTAGACTTGGCCACAAGGCGCGACTGCATTTTAACAGGCTCGCTCTGAACCAATCCGGGGATGGAATAAGAAAACGTATACCCGGTTTGCATATCGAAAACCTCACCCAAAAGCCTTCTTCCGGAATTTATCAGGCTGCGTTCATCCTTTTCATGATGAATGAGATGATCATACGTGTCGGTCACATAGGTTGGATCATCTGGCAACGGTTCAGATGCTTGTATACGCATACCTGTTTCTCCACTGGCAGTTAGAAAGTAATAATTTGTGTCGGCATAAATATGGCGGTGGTGCTGATAGCGTTCCGGTCCGGGAGCGTATTCCCATGCGTCAGGGCCTTCTGCATAAAACACCACGTAGTCTCCCTGATTAATCATACCATCACCTCCATCCACTACTTTTATCGGAATTTGGGGCAGGTCGTCAGGGCGCGGATCGCTGACTTTTTCAGGCAACATTCCTTTTCCATAGCCAAAAAGCTTAAGCTTTGAAGATTCAATGCTATTTCCCAATCCAAGAGAGGTTAAATCTTCATAATCCATCCGGAAAATTCCCGTAGTATCTATACCGATTTTATACCAATCACCCTGGCTCAAAAGCGAATTCTCAGCATAATCCCGCACAGGTTCACTTTTGGCAGATCGCGCTTGTATTACCTCTACGGTAAAGCTTGTAAGCCGATAATACACACCAGTATTCTTATCCTGACGGACAGGAAAAAGCCTTACAAAACCTTCAGGCTCTTTACGCTGCCACCTTACTCCATAGTCCAGTTGATAATCAGAACCTACATCCTGATAAAGGAGAATGCTGTCAGGCAACGCTGCCATTTTTTCTTCCTTCTTATCAGTAAGCACTGCAATTACATCGTTATTTTTTTTCGCCAACTTAAAACGCCGAAAATAATCCTGTAGTCCGGGATACTTGGCAGATGCGACGCCTTCTTCAAAAGAGGGCAAAGAATATGACGATTGGGAACTCCAGTTTAACTCAACATCATATTGATGCTGAGCCTTAACCGGGCTAGTCATAAACAGTAACCACAAAAACAAAAATAAAAGTATGGTTCGCATCATAAAACTATCAATATATTAAAGCCTAACAAACATTCCGGCAAAACGTTTCTGTTTATCAACACAATCAAAACCTCAAAAAGCAATTTTTATCGATCAAACACTGTCTTTTGAATGTATAATAATGCAAAAATGATAACAAAAATGACATATTTTTTTCTGTAATGCAAAGGAAACGCTTTTGATGTTGTCATATTGTAACAGGGATGTTAATCAATGACATAATATTTTGTTAATTTCTTCGTATTATTGTTGCCGAATTATAAAGAGGATGATAATTAAAAGCACGTATTTATTTCTTTTTATCATTATGGTACCTGTGCTTGCAATAAGTCAGGACCATTCCTTTTCGCAGTTTTATGCCAGCCCGATGTACCTGAACCCATCATTAGCTGGCAATACAGATTGTGCGCGCCTTTCATTAAACTACCGGAACCAATGGCCTGGCATACCCAAAGCATATAACACGTATCAAATTATTTATGATCAGTCGCTTCCGAAAATTTCAAGTGGTTATGGCATTTCCGTTTATACAGATCGGCAGGGTGACAACGCTTACTCTGAAACCAGCATCAGCGGCGCTTATTCTTACCAGTTGCAAATTTCCGAAAAGATGATTATGAGTGCAGGGCTGCAAGGTTCTTACCTTCAAAACAGCCTGAATTGGGATAATCTGATTTTTGCCGATCAAATCAACATGGACGGCACTTTTTCATCAACCAATGAAACCCCACCTGAAAACAACAGCATTTCTATGATAGACTTTTCAGGGGGCCTTACTTTTGACTGGGATGGGAGATACTATGGCGGGTTAGCTGTTCATCACATGAACGAACCGTCAAATTCGTTTTACGATGCTGAAAACAATGTTTTACCCATGAAAATATCCGTTCATGGAGGAGCTGCATTTACTATAGAGCCGGCAATTCACAAAAAAAAGACTAAAACAATCTCACCAAATTTGCTTTATCAGCAGCAAGGGGAATTTCATCAACTCAATGCAGGTTTGTATGTTCACATAGAACCCCTTATCTTTGGCACCTGGTACAGGCACAATTTTGAAAACCCTGATGCAGCGATTGTTTTAGTAGGTCTGCAGCACAACGATCTTAAATTTGGGTATAGCTATGATTATTCGCTATCAGAGTTAGGAAGTTATTCCGGTGGAGCACACGAGGTGTCTTTAACCTGGAATTTTTGTATTTATGTAGAAAAAAGTAGGAAAGTTCGGGCAATAAAATGCCCGGAATTTTAGTTATTAGTTAAATTTGAAAAAAATTTCAAAACCGATGCGAGCATATAAAGTTTTATTTTTAATCGTTTTAGCCGGTATTTTTGCTTCCTGCGGAAGTCAGGACACCTCCCGCACCACAGGATGGGAGTATAACAATCCGGAAAACGGGGGTTTTACACAAGTAGATTATAAAGAACAAAAAACGGGGCCGGGTCTTGTTCTAGTGCAAGGCGGTACGTATCTCATGGGAGCTACTTTACCCGATCCGTTGGGAAGTTATAATAACAAGCCCAGGAGGGTGACCGTACAAACCTTTTACATGGACCAGACGGAGGTAAGAAATATTGACTATGTAGAATATCTCTACTGGCTCAACCGTGTTTTTGGCAGTGATGATCCCTTATACCAGGAAGCGCTGCCCGACACGATGGTATGGCGAGATCGTCTGGCCTACAACGAGCCTCTTTCAGACCTTTACCTGAGGCACCCGGCCTTTCAGAATTACCCTGTAGTAGGGGTTTCCTGGGTGCAAGCCAACGACTACTGTGTGTGGCGAAGCGACCGCGTGAATGAAGGCATACTTGTAGATAAAGGGTTGCTGGAATGGAACACTGAAAAAGCAGCCCCGGACCAAGGGAAATATCCATTCTCTACAGAAGCATACCTATCAGGAGCCTATGCAGATATGGTAAATGCAGGTTTACCCAACCTCAACCCCGACGCCGATGAAGATGAAACGCGCAACGTAAGAATGGAAGACGGCATCTTGTTGCCAAATTACCGTTTGCCTACAGAGGCAGAATGGGAATATGCAGCGCTGGCGCAAATCGGAAACACCGTTGAAGAACGTGTATACCAAAGGAAGTTTTACCCGTGGAACGGGAACTATGTACGTAATGACGATAAGAAATATTATGGAGAAATGATGGCCAACTTTAAACGCAGCCGCGGAGACTATGCCGGCGTAGCTAACGACCTGAACGATGGTGCCATCATTACAGAAGAAGTAGGTTCATACTGGCCCAACGATTTCGGGCTCTATAACATGGCCGGGAACGTGGCTGAATGGGTAAGGGATGTATACCGCCCACAATCGCATCAGGATGTTTCTGATTTACAGCCTTTCAGGGGTAATGTGTTTACTGAAACCGTGAAAGACCCCAACACGAATAAACCTGAACTAGACAGAATGGGGCATTATGAGGAAGAGCCTATTGAGAATGTAGACAGACAGAATTATCAAAAAGCAGATAATATTAATTACAAAGACGGAGATGCCGGATCGCTTAGCGCTTTTGACTTCATAGACGAAGACGGGAATATTATAGAAGGTCAGCAGCAGCAAGCCGGAGAAGATCCCACTCCTACGGAAATAATGTATAAGGAAGAACGTAGTTTGATTTCTGATCAGACCCGTGTTTATAAAGGTGGTTCATGGAAAGACCCGGCTTACTTTCTGAACCCCAGCACAAGAAGATTTTTAAAAGAAACAATGTCTACAGATTATATTGGTTTCCGCTGCGCTATGACGAGAGTAGGTAGTGCAGTACCTAATAATTAAGCATATTTTTATAGATGATAGCTGCATGCTTCAGGCACTGAAGATGCAGCTATTTTTGTATTTACCAAACCTTAAACTGCCATAATATGGATATGCAATTGCTGTATGAATTGTTCCTGAAATATCCTGAAATAAGCACCGACTCACGTCAGATTGTTCCCGGCTCTCTGTTTTTTGCCCTTTCGGGCGAAAATTTTGATGGAAACCGCTTTGCTTCTGATGCTATCAGAAAAGGTGCGGCTTATGCTATCATTGACGACTCTGCGCAGCAAAAGTCTGAACAGTATATTGTTGTGGACAATGTTTTAAAAACGTTGCAAAACCTCGCTCTCTGGCATCGCGATAAGCTTAATATTCCGGTGATTGGGATAACCGGCAGTAATGGAAAAACCACCACCAAAGAGTTGGTGATTAAAGTACTGGGTCAAAAATATCAGGTTGCAGGCACTGAGGGCAACCTGAACAATCATATCGGGGTTCCTTTATCCTTGCTGAGAATCACTTCCCGGCATGAAATCGCCGTGATTGAGATGGGAGCCAATCACCCTGGGGAGATCGGCTTCCTGGCCTCACTTGCTAAACCAGACTATGGCATTATCACCAATGTAGGTAAAGCCCACCTCGAAGGGTTTGGGTCTTTTGAGGGAGTAAAAAAAACCAAGAAAGAGCTTTACGATTATATTGCC
Source organism: Bacteroidota bacterium (assembly GCA_051747665.1). Classification (GTDB taxonomy): domain Bacteria; phylum Bacteroidota; class Bacteroidia; order Bacteroidales; family JAIPAH01; genus JAIPAH01. The sequence goes on from JBNJGK010000020.1 coordinate 22,439, forward strand.
CAAACGAATGGGAAAATCATTTTGAATGCTGATGACGCCCATCTTCTGGAAATGGCAGAAAACACTCCTTCTGTTACTTACAGTAAAACTAACAAAAAGGCCGATTACCTCGTTAGCCGGTTTTCATCATCACCTTTTGCAGAATTAAGCTGGCAAAAAGCGCAGGAAAGTCAAAAACATCATGTTAAAAGCAACCTGCCGGGAGGCTTTCACTGGACCAACATCATGAATGCAGTGGTTGCAGGTGATATTTTTGGCGTTTTACCCAATAATATCAACCAGGCGGTAGCAGACTATATCCCTTCCAACAACCGAAGCCAGGTTATTCAAAGCGAAGACAACCACATTTTTTTAGATGCTTATAACGCCAACCCTTCAAGCATGCGTGCGGCATTAGACTATTTTCTTTCTGCCGACTACCCTGATAAACTCCTTATAATTGGGGAAATGATGGAATTGGGAGAATATTCTCAAAAAGAACATCAAGACCTGATTGATTTTCTGAAAGAAAAAGAAAACCTCGTTGAAGATATTTTCCTTGTTGGAAATGCCTTTCCAAAAAAAACAACACCATTCAGGCATTTTCAAAACACTCAAGAGCTTGAGGACTATCTAATAAATAATAAGCCTAAAGAAAAATCCGTTTTCATAAAAGGATCTCGTGGCAACCGTTTGGAATCCCTAATAAAATATCTGTAATATGAAAAAATACAGGGTCGTCGGCGTAATGTCAGGCACGTCATTGGATGGCATGGATTTGGCCTTTTGCGAATTTTCGAAACAAAAAAACGGATGGCAATTTAAACTGCACGAAGCCATCACATACAACTACACGGACAACTGGAAATCCAGGCTATCCCAGGTATACAGAGGCACTGCTCGGGATTTGGCCGAGACTCATAAGGATTTTGGATTGTTAACAGGGGAGATATTGAAAGTCTTTATCCAGAAACACAACCTAAAGCCCGATTTTGTTGCCTCGCATGGTCATACCGTATTTCACAACCCTGATTCCTTTTACAGCGTACAGATTGGTAGTGGAGCTCATATTGCCTCACGTGTAGGACTGCCTGTTATCAGTGACTTCAGAGCGGCAGATGTGGCAAAAGGCGGTCAGGGCGCACCACTTGTTCCGGTGGGAGATAAATACCTTTTCGGGCAATACGATGCATGCCTGAACCTGGGCGGTTTTGCCAATATTTCTTTTGATGATGCAGAGGGCTTTCGCAGAGCTTTTGACATTTCGCCATGCAATATGGCGCTCAATGATGTTGCAGCCCGGGAAAATCTCAGCATGGACCAGGACGGTCTGAAATCCCGCAAAGGAAATATTGATATGGCGTTGCTGGAGCAACTCAACGCCCTTGATTTCTATTGGAAAACCGACTACAAAAGCCTCGGGAAAGAATGGTATGACGACCACTTCCGGCCACTTATTGCGCAAAGCAAACTGCCTGTAAACGACTTGCTGGCTACGGTGAGCGAGCATATTGCTTTTCAGGTTGCCAAAGTCATGTCTAACCATCCTAAAAGGAAAATCCTCATCACCGGCGGTGGCGCCCACAATGAATATCTCACAGAACGCATCAAAGCCTCACTAACTGAAGATATCATCCTCCCTGAAAAAAATATAATCGATTTTAAAGAAGCCTTAATATTTGCCTTTCTGGGCGTGTTGAGAATGCAGGGGGAAATCAATGTTTTGAAAACCGTTACCGGAGCCACAGCTAACAGTTGTGCCGGAACCATTCATTTGCCGTAATGTTATTTGCTTATCGCGAAAAAAATTATTCCCTGAGTTATGAAATCCGTTTCAGAGTTTCTTATAATTTCGCATTCAGAAGTGACATTCATAAAATATTAATTCATTTTTTGAGTTATACAGCTAAAAAGAACCATTAAAAGACGTTTTAGATGATAAATACAATTCTGTTGCAGGCCGGACAAACAGCTACTGAAGCTGCCGCACAGGCCGCCGAAGGCCAGGACCATATCAGCTTATCAGTTTGGGACCTTGCCCTGAAAGGGGGGTGGATAATGCTTCCACTAGCCATTCTGTCAGTCATAGCCATTTACATATTCATCGAAAGGTTTTTAATCATCACACGTGCAACAAAATTTGATGATAATTTCATGAACAACATTCGTGACTTTATTCATGAAGGCAAAATTGATTCGGCCGTAGCCTTATGCAAAAGCACCAAAGGCCCGCTTGCCAGAATGATTGAAAAAGGTGTAATGCGGATAGGAAAGCCGCTTAACGACATCAACGCAGCCATAGAAAATGTAGGTAAGCTGGAGGTATCGAAGCTGGAAAAAAACATCGCAGCGCTTGCTACTGTAGCAGGAGCAGCGCCTATGATTGGGTTTTTAGGTACTGTAATGGGAATGGTAAAAGCGTTTTATGACATGGCAATGGCCGGTAACAACATCGATATTGCCCTGTTGTCAACGGGAATCTACCAGGCGATGGTGACTACCATTGCCGGCCTTATTGTAGGAATCATTGCGTATATTTGTTATAACATCCTGGTAGCAAGAATTGAAAAAGTGATTTTTCTGCTCGAAGCGCGCGCTACCGAATTTATGGATGTGTTGCACGAACCGGCAAAATAAAATATTATGGCCATTAAAATTAGAAATCGAATCCGGTCTGACTTTAACACCTCTTCTATGTCTGATTTGGTGTTTTTGTTGCTGATCTTTTTTATGCTTACCTCTACGCTGGTAAGCCCGAACGCCATAAAGCTATTATTGCCGAGCAGTGACAGCAAAACGATGGCCAAGCAAACCGTAACGGTTTATATTGATGATGACCAGAACTTTTACATCGGCGAAACCAGGACTTCCGCCGATGCACTGGAGAATCAGCTAACGGATGCGCTGGCTATGCAGAGTGACGGTGTTGTGGTTTTACGCTCAGACAAGAGCGTGCCGGTGCAATACGTAGTTACTGTAATTGATGCTGTAAATACCATTAACGACAAGAATAACACCAAGCATAAGGTAATATTGGCAACCAAACCAAAAAAATAATTCAGGTTGAAGCTCGACAAAGATAAAATATCAGCCTTAACGGGGACACTCATTTTTCATGGCATACTGCTGTTGTTGCTGTTGATCCTTGCTTTACGCACTCCCCTGCCCTTACCCGGCGAGGAGGGTGTCGTCGTAAATATAGGATATGCCGATGAAGGTATGGGCACAGAACAGCAAGAACAACCAGAGCAGGTGCAGGAAACTCCGCCACCTGCCCAGCCTGAGCAGTCGCAACCCGAAGCCGAGGAAGAAATGATAACTCAGGACACCGAAGAAGCCCCTGCCTTAGAAGATGTTGAAGAAGAAAAGCCTGAAGAGGAAGAGCAGGAAGATGAGAAAGAACCTGAAGAAGAGGTAATTGAAGAACCAGAAGAGCCTGTTGAGGAAACTCCTGAAGAAACCGAGCCTGAAGAAGAAGAGCCTGAAGTAAATCCAAAAGCCTTGTATCCGGGCAATGCGGAAACAGATGAAGAGGGCCAGAACGAAGGCACAACCGATGAACCCGGCGACCAAGGATCTGCATTTGGCTCGCAGGACAGCGATAACTATGAAGGTGAAGGCGGAGCAGGAAAGGGGATTTCATTCAGCTTAGGCGGAAGAAAATCCAAACACCTGCCAAAACCCGATTATAATTCTCCAGACCAGGGTAAAGTGGTTGTAACCATTTATGTTGATAAGTTTGGAAACGTAAAGCGTGCCAGCGCCGGCGCTAAAGGCACTACAGTAACCGACCGGCAACTGCAAAAAGTGGCTGAAGATGCAGCCATGCGGGCTAAATTCAGTACTGATCCGGAAGCCCCTGAAACACAAAAAGGTACAATTACGTATAATTTTATCCGCATGAATTAAACCAGGACATATTGCTATCAAAAGGCTGTCTTATTGATTTGGCAGACTATTTTTACGGAGTTTTACGTATCCCTGTTCGGGTAAAAAAGTCTATATTGCCCGCCATATCAATTCAAATAAGAGATAAATTTTAACACAAATCAATACTTGTAATTCATGAAATCAAAAATCTACACTTTATTAATTGCACTATTTGCTATGAGCACCATTGCTAATGCCCAAAACCTGGCTATCGATCCGGATAATCTGGATGCAACTGTAAAACCCGAAAACAATTTCTACCTGTATGCCAACGGCGGCTGGCTGGAAAACAATCCGCTCCCGGACGACCGCAGCCGCTATGGCAGCTTTGACCAGTTGGCCGACTCAGCTCGCCGGCAAGTACAAGAACTTGTTAAACGAACGGCAGGACAAAACCATGAAAAAGGAAGTGCAGCCCAAAAAATCGGTGACTTCTATTCCTCAGGAATGGATATGGATGCAAGAAATCAAGCCGGACTGAAACCGCTGAAAAAAGAGCTCCGAACTATTGAAAAAGCCAAAAACAACAAAGCAGTATTTGAAGTCATTTCTCAAATGCACCGTGATGGCCTCTCAGCTCTGTTTACGCTTTATGGCACTGCCGATGCTAAAAACAGCGAGATGGTGCGCACCCACCTGATGCAGGGCGGCCTTGGCTTACCCAACCGCGATTATTACACAGACAGCGATGAACGCACAGTAAACATCCGAGAAAAATACAAAGAGCATGTGGCCAAAATGCTGATGCTGGCCGGCGAAAATGAATCAGATGCTCAAACGAAAGCTAAAAACATTCTCAATCTTGAAACCCGCTTAGCTGAAAGCTCCATGACACCTTTAGAGCTGCGCGATCCGCATAAACGCTACAACAAAATGGACTTGGCTGAATTAAAAGAGTTGGCTCCAGAAGCAGATTGGGATTTCTATTTTGAAACATTGGGAATCGGTGACCCTGAAGTCGTCATTGTAGGTCAGCCGGAATTCTTCAGCGAAATGAATACCATGCTGCAGGATATCCCCACTAAAACCTGGCAATCATATCTGAAGTGGAATGTGATCAACAGCACCGCCTCTTATCTGAGCGCTGACTTTTCAGAGCAAAACTTCAACTTTTATGGCAAAGTATTGAGTGGCACCGAAAAGCAACGCCCTTTGTGGAAGCGGGTGCAGGATGTCACCAGCGGTTCGATGAGCGAAGCTCTCGGAAAAGTTTATGTAAAAGAATATTTCCCTCCGGAAGCCAAAGAAAGAATGCTTGACCTGGTGAGCAACCTGAAACTGGCTTTGGGCGAACGCATCAACGATGCCCCCTGGATGAGTGATGAAACAAAATCCAAAGCACAGGACAAGCTCAAAACCATGAATGTAAAAATTGGTTATCCTGATAAATGGAGAGATTACAGCGACCTGGAAATCAGCAAGCAGCCTTTTGTGCGTAACGTAATGGCCGCAAAGGCTTTCAACAGGCAATACAATATCAACAAAATAAACAAGCCCGTAGATCCTGATGAATGGCACATGCCGCCACAAATGGTAAATGCGTACTACAGCCCAAGCAAAAACGAGATTGTGTTCCCGGCAGCTATTCTGCAGCCTCCCTTCTTCTTTATGGATGCTGATGATGCTGTAAATTACGGCGCTATTGGCGTAGTAATTGGCCATGAAATGACCCACGGTTTTGATGATAAAGGACGCCAGTATGACAAGGAGGGCAACCTGCACGACTGGTGGACGAAAAAAGATGCTGAGAACTTTGATAATCGGGCAGAGGTGCTTGTAAAGCAATTTAACCAGTACAGGGTGCTGGATACGCTGCGCGCCGACGGAGAACTAAGTTTGGGAGAAAACATCGCCGATTTAGGCGGATTGAACATTGCACTGACGGCTTTTAATAAAACAGAACAAGCTCATAGCGATGAAAAGATTAAAGGCTTTACTCCGCGGCAAAGGTTTTTCCTCTCTTATGCCCACATCTGGGCCCAGAATATCCGAGATGAGGAAATCGTAAAACGAACCCGCGAAGACGTACATTCACTCGGAAAATTCCGTGTCATCGGACCGCTTAGAAATATGCCCGAATTCCATGAAGCCTTTGGCATTACAAAAGGAGATTACATGTACCTGCCAGAAGCACAGCGTGCTATGATTTGGTAATGTGTTAAATAACAACGAAATAAAGCCGTAAATGCTCCATTGGAGCTTCAGAACAGGTTACCAATGCAGATGGATTATCAAGCTACTTTAGAATATATGTACAGCCAACTGCCCATGTTTCAACGCATGGGCAGGCCGGCTTTTAAGCCCGATCTGGGCAACAGCCATAAACTGATGGAGTTGCTGGATCATCCTGAAAATAAATTTAAAAGCATCCACATAGCCGGTACCAATGGCAAAGGCTCCACAGCGCACATGATTACCTCTGTATTGATGGAACACGGCTTGCGCGTTGGCCTCTACACCAGCCCTCATCTGAAAGATTTCCGGGAACGGATTACGGTTAACGGAGAAAAAGTGCAAAAGCAGTTTGTGGTTGATTTTATTCAAAAGTATAAAAATCAACTTACAGAAATCGGATGTTCCTTTTTTGAGATGACAGTGGGAATGGCCTTCGCCTGCTTTGCAGAGCATAAGGTGGATATTGCAATTGTGGAAACCGGAATGGGAGGCCGGCTTGATTCCACCAACGTCATAAACCCTTTGCTTTCGGTAATTACCAATATCGGGCTTGACCACACCTTTTTTCTGGGCGATACGCTGGAAAAAATTGCCGGCGAAAAAGCGGGTATTATCAAACCTGATACGCCGGTAATAATCGGAAAAACCCAATCAGAAACCCAACCGGTTTTTGAAAAAAAAGCGCATGAAAGCCAGGCAAAGATCAGGTTTGCCGACCAGGAAATTGCATTTTCCGGTACTGAAATAACCCCGGAAGGGCTGAAAATCGAAAAAGTATATCAGGACAACCAACTTATACTTACTGATTTGCAAACGGATCTTTCAGGAGCTTATCAGGAAGAAAACATCAGAACAGCTTTGATGACAGCATTGTTACTTCAAAAACAATTCGATCTGGAAAGAAAGAAAATCCTGAGCGGATTCCGCAAAGTAATCAGCAACACCCACCTTGCCGGGAGGTGGCAAAAAATCAGCGACACTCCTCCTACATACTGCGATACGGCACATAATGCCGAAGGATTGCAATGGGTCATGAAGCAATTGGAAAATATCCCGAAAAGAAACCTCCATTTTGTGCTGGGAATGGTGAATGATAAAAATCTGGCAGAGATTCTGAAACTCCTTCCGCAAAAAGCACAATATTATTTTTGCAAGGCAGATATTCCGCGTGGACTGCCGGCAGCGGATTTACAACAAGAAGCTTTAAAAGCCCGATTAGCCGGAAGAACCTATCCTTCAGTAAAAGAAGCACTGCAAGCGGCTCAAGCCGAAGCTCAAAACGGCGATGTTGTTTTTGTGGGTGGCAGTACTTTTACGGTTGCCGAAGCGCTCTAGGCTCCGGTAACCAGCGGAAATACAGTAAGCTCGTCTCCTTCGCTGACTTCCTGTTTCAAATATTTCAGGCGGTCAACAAATTCCTCGTTCAGAAAAATCACGAAAAATGGTGTGTTGAACGTCATAGAATCCAGCACATCCTGAATAACGGGTTTATCCCCTTTGATTTCTTTTTCTTTTCCGTTAACTATCAATTTCATGCCTCCTCCCCTTCAAGTAATATTTCCAGTACAGTATTAGCCTGCATTGCTGCTACCAGCGCAATTCGAGGCGCCAGGTGGGGCAAATCCTCCGAAACCTGCGACTTTAAATCCCCGCAAATATACAGATTGTTTTTCCGGTGTACTTTCAGCTCTTCCGTTTTCCCGTAACCAGCCAACCCAACACCTGAGACAACCGGTGTATCAGGCATATATTTTATTGCCGACTCAATAATGGTTTGCTTGGTTTTTGCCGCATCTACCGCCTCTATCAACACATCACACGATTGAAACAACTCTGCCACATCCGAAGGACACAGCCTTACATCAAAAGCATACACTTTAGCATCCGGATTCGCATCCTGTATATTATCTTTCAATGCATTCATTTTCAGCCGCCCGGTCTGGCTACGCATAAAACACTGCCGGTGGAGCGCATTTTCCTGCACTATATCAAAATCCACCAGAAAAAATGTGCCGACACCTGCCCGCGCCAATGAAAGCGCCGCATGTGTGCCCAAACCACCACATCCGGCTATACCAACAATTTTCCCGGAAAGTTTATTTTCTATTTGTTGTCTGTTCATAAAACATTATTGAGATCCACTTGATTTTGAGCAGATTTTTAACGCAAGTCAAATATAACAATACTTCTCAAAACGCAATAAAATTTATTCATTTATATAGTTTTATGCTTA
>JBNJGK010000021.1:0-30255 GCA_051747665.1 Bacteroidota bacterium
CTTGCAAAACGATTATTGTTAATTAACACTCTTTAAAAGTGAAAAGTACAAAAAAATATGAATTCATAGTGACTACTCTCGTAATTAGTCTTACTTTTGTACCGTAATACGTTTAAGTAGAATAAGTTAATGTTCTAAACATTGGCAAAAAATAATTTTTTATGAAGATTGAGAATAATAAAGTGGTTACGCTGGTCTATCAATTGCAGGAAGAAAATAAAGATGGACAGGTTGTTGAAAAAGTAGAAAAAGACAAACCTTTTGTGTTTTTGTATGGCTCTGGCCATATGTTACCGAAGTTTGAGGAAAACCTTGCTGGTCTGGAGCCTGAGCAATCCTTTGAATTCAGCATAGACAGCGAGGAAGCTTACGGAGATGTGCAGGACAATGCTATTGTTGACTTGCCTAAGAATATCTTTGAAGTAGATGGGGAGCTGAGAGAAGACTTGCTGCAAATTGGTCAGGTAATCCCGATGGAAGATAACGAAGGAAACCAACTTAACGGTATTGTTAAGGAAGTGGGAGAGAACTCTGTAAAAATGGATTTTAATCACCCGATGGCCGGAAAAGGATTGTACTTTACCGGAAGCATTATAGATGTACGCGATGCTACTGAGGAAGAAGTAGAGCATGGTCATGCTCACGGTCCTGACAGCGAGCATCAGCATTAATCATTAACAACGATTACAGCGCATACGCTGCGATACTGCCGGGTAATTTTTTATCCGGCAGTTTCTTTATACAGCAGAAAGATTGTGTTTTTTTTATGTAAATTGATTTTCTTTTCTTTCCAGGTTTTTACGGGCCATGTTTTAATAAATTCTTGCCGGCTGTTGATTTCAGAAGCGATACACAAAAGAGTTTCAGGTTTGCAGGCTTGTGTTATAGCGCTTAGCATCTGATTGTTACGATAAGGAGCTTCAATAAAGATTTGGGTTTGATCCTGCTTTATTGCCGCATTTTCCAGTGCTTTTAAACTGCGGTTGCGTTCTGTTTGCTGAACCGGCAAATAACCATGAAAAGCAAAGTTTTGCCCGTTAAATCCGGAGGCGGCTAAGGACAGCATAATAGACGAGGGCCCATTTACTGGTACAACGGCTACGTTTTTTTCATGAGCCATTTTTACGATTTTTGCTCCGGGGTCTGCAATGCATGGCATGCCGGCTTCAGAGAATAAGCCTGTAGCAGCGCCTTTCATGGCAAGGTCTAAGAATGTACTGATTTCTTGTGCTGAGGTATGTTTGTTTAGCAAATAATACGGGATAGTATCAAAATCTTTTTGAAAACCTATGCTGCGCAGAAACCGGCGTGTTGTGCGGATATTTTCTGTAATGAAAACCTCAAGCCGGTTCACGATATCCAGGTATCCGGCAGGCAGGGCCAGCTCATGATAATCTGCGCTGATAGGTGTAGGTAAAAGATATAGTGTGCCTTTATTCATGAATCAGGTTTTTATTGCCAGGGAAGCTTGTTTAAATCTACATTACCTCCTGATATGATAATAGCAATTTTCATCCCGCGAAAGCGGTTTTTGTTTTCCAGAACAGCGGCCAGCGGTACGGCAGAAGACGGTTCGATGATGATTTTCATGCGTTCCCAAACAAGCTTCATAGCTTTGATGATTGAAGCTTCTTCTACGGTTATAATATCATCTACATAATCGCGGATAACAGGATAGGTAAGGCTTCCGAGGCTGGTGAGCAATCCGTCGGCTATGGTTTTCGGATTTACTGAGGGAATTATTTTACCTGCATGGAAACTTTGCCATGCATCGTCGGCGCCTTTTGGTTCAGCCGCAATCACTTTAGTGCCCGGCATTAAATAATGTGTACTCAAGGCAGTACCTGCAAGTAAACCGCCTCCACCAACCGGAGCAATGATGATGTCTGGCCGCAGTTCTTCAGCAATTTCTTTTGCTGCCGTGGCTTGCCCGCCGATGATGTTTTCGTTGTTGTAGGGATGGATTTCTACAGCTTGATTTTGAGCCTGAATTTTTTCCAGCGTTTGTTCCCGCGCTTCCAGCGTAGGTTCACAAAAGGTAATTTTTCCGCCATAGGCTTTTACGGCAGCTACTTTTACTTTGGGAGCCGTGGAGGGCATAACTACAAAAGCAGGTATGCCGCGGTTCTTGGCTGCCAGCGAGAGGGCTCCCGCATGATTGCCAGAGCTGTGTGTAATCACTCCTTTTTTTGCTTCTGCATCGCTGAGTGAAAATACAGCGTTATGTGCTCCGCGGGCTTTGAAAGCGCCGGCTTTCTGAAAATTCTCACATTTAAAATACAAATCAGACCCGGTTATTTCATTCAATTGCAATGAGGTGATAACCGGAGTGCGATGAATATAAGGAGCAATTTTTTGAGCGGCCTTAAAAATGCTTTGCTCATCAATCATACATTACTTTTCTTCAAGCTGGTCAAGGATTTTATTGCTGGCTTTTTTCAGGATATGATAAACACGATTGCATTCCTCTTCTTCACTAAGATATGGGTCTGGAACAGATTCATGCTTTCCGGGATTGATCAAATCCATCAGGTAATGCACTTTTTTCTGGTCTTCACCGTTTCGTGCAAAATAACCTGCATCGCGATAGTTTTTGTGGTCCATCGCATAGATAGCTTCATAGTCATCAAAATCAGCAGTACTGAATAGCCTTACCCGGTGTTGTGAAATGTCTATGTCATGTTTTTCACATATCATAATGGCTCTTTTATCGGGCGGATCACCTATATGGTATGACTCAAAACCCGCCGAGTCTGCTTTCACCTCTATGTTGCGTTTCTGCGCTTCATGATTAAAAATACCCTCAGCCATCGGTGAGCGGCAAATATTTCCAAGACAAATGAAAAGGATCTTTTTCATAATGATTTGTTTACATTGATTTTTTACATTCTTGCCTCACTAATACATCTACATTAAAAGTCGAAGCAAAAGATACAAATTATTTCTGAATTGAGCAAGAATGATTTCAGTTTAAGAAGTTTGTAAGTTATCAATTTGTAAATCAACGATTTAATCAAAGAGATGCTTTTTCTTAACATTCTGATTATTGTAATATTATGTCATCAGAAAAGAAAATTGCTACTTTTTAGCCCTATTTCAGGAATGAATTTTATGCTAACCGTTTATACGTTTCTCAATATCATCAATATATCTTTTGAACTGTTTATCTGTGTCCTTAAGGTTGTTGATAGTGCGGCAGGCATGCAGCACGGTGGCGTGGTCTTTATTTCCGCAATTTAGCCCGATAGTAGAAAGCGATGCTTTGGTGTATTTTTTTGATAAAAACATAGAAAGCTGACGCGCCTGAACCACTTCACGCTTGCGGGTTTTGGAGTTGATGATGTTTACCGGGATATCAAAGTAATCGCTTATAATTTTCTGGATATAATCTATGGAAATTTCTTTGTTGTTGCTTTTAACGTATTTCTCTATCATCTGGCGTGTTAAATCCAGGGTAATCTCTTTCCGGTTGAGCGAAGCCTGCGCGATAATACTGATTAAAGCGCCTTCCAGCTCGCGGATATTCGATGTTATGCTGTAGGCTATGTGTTCTATGACTTCATTAGGCAGTTCAATGCCATCGCTGTAGAGTCGTTTATGCAGTATGGCGATGCGGGTTTCCAGATCCGGTACTTGCAAATCAGCCGCAAGGCCCCATTTGAAGCGGGAGAGGAGCCTGGGCTCCATGTTTTTCATTTCCACAGGTGGCTTATCGGAGGTGATAATAATCTGCTTGCCTTTTTGATGCAGGTGGTTGAAAATATGGAAAAAGACATCCTGTGTTTTTTCTTTACCGGCTAAAAACTGAATGTCATCCATGATTAACACATCTATCATCTGGTAAAAATGGACAAAGTCGTTGTGGTTGTTGTTTTTAACAGCATCAATAAATTGTTGTGTAAATTGTTCTGTTGAAACATACAGCACGGTTTTATCAGGATAATTGTTTTTTACCTGCAATCCGATAGCATGACCGAGGTGTGTTTTCCCGAGACCAACCTCACTGTAGATTAGGAGAGGATTAAAGGCTGTAGCTCCGGGCTTGCTTGCCACAGCATAACCTGCCGAACGGGCAAGGCGGTTGCAATCACCCTCTACAAAGGAATCAAAAGAATAACTGTCTACCAATTGCGATTGTACGTTGATCTTTTTTAACCCCGGTATGATGAACGGGTTGGGAATTTCTTTAGAATCATCTTTGTTGATATTAACGGGCATGGCTACAGAGGGATTTTTTACGGCAGAGCGGTTTTTGCCGGGTACTTTTATGGAATAAGGCTGGTTTTGCTGCGGATAATTGCTGTCCATAACAATACTATACTCAAGTCGCCCTGAGGCTCCCAGCTCACTTTTGATGACCTTTTTTAAAAGCTGAATATAATGCTCTTCAAGCCATTCATAAAAAAACTGACTGGGTACCTGTATCGTGAGGACATTATCTTTGATCTTTATTGCTTTAATGGGTTCAAACCAAGTATTAAAGCTTTGTTCGTTGATGTTGTCTTTGATAACTGTAAGGCAATTATTCCAAACCTCAGTCGCTGTTTTTTTCATTAATTCCATATTGATGTGCCGATTAATAAATTCTGTTATAATTTTGCCTGACTTATCTCTTAACATCGTGGAGGTTGTCAAACGATGTTCTTCCTAAATAATTTTCAACAAAGGTGAAGTAAAAATCGTTTAAAAAAAAATTCTGCAAGCATTGACATTCTATGAAAAATTGCTTATTAATATGGGGAGTTTTAATAAAAGTTATACAAGATTGCAACAATTATTTTTGAAGGAAGTAGTTTTAAAAATGCCTTATGGTCTTTATTAAACCATGAATAAGGCTTTTATGAGATAATTTTTTGTTGAAAACTTATATGAATGTTTTTTATTATAGACAAATTTAAGATTCTTATATTTGTATTTATGAAAATCAGTAAACAGTTCGAATATCAAACTTTATACCAATAACAAAAATAGTATGTACCGAAGCACTACCTCGTTCCGGGTTCGATATGGAGAAACAGACAAAATGGGCTACGTATACCACGGAAACTATGCCCAATATTTTGAATTAGGCAGGGAAGAAGCCATGCGCAATTTGGGTTCAGACTATGCTACACTGGAAAATAGCGGTGTTTTGATGCCGGTTATTTCTTTATGGACTAAATTTTTTGCTCCGGCGTATTATGACCAGGAGCTTGTTGTAACTACAGAAATCAAGACCATGCCTAATATCAGGATGAAGTTTGATTACCATATTCATGATAAGAATGAAATGTTAGTAGCTTCAGGACAAACCGTTCTGGTGTTTGTGGACGCTAAGACCAGAAAGCCTCTAAAACCTCCTGAATGGTTTCTGGATTTATTGCGCCCATATTTCAAATCGTCTTAAGGTATTTGATTTCAAGGGGATACATTTGGCTGAACTTATCATAGATTTTTGCTGATTCGTTTTGTCTGATAGCAAAAGTGAGTTGGCAATCCACCTCAAATTTGGTGGTTAAGGGTTCGATGTTTTCTTCTTTAAGGATATGCATTACTTTATTCATTAGCGGATATTGATAATGCAACTGATAAACGTGTTTGATTTTTTTCTCTATAATGTTTGCATTTTCCAAAGCATCAACTGCTGCAAACTTATAGGCGTTAATAAGTCCTCTCACGCCAAGTTTGGTGCCGCCAAAATAGCGAATGACCACTATCATCACGTTAACCAGATTATAAGACAGAATTTGTCCGTATATAGGTTTGCCTGCCGTTCCTGAGGGTTCACCATCGTCGTTCATTCTGTAGTTTTCTCTGTTAAGGCCAATTGCATAAGCATAGCAATGATGGCGGGCGTCGTAATAGGTTTTTTTCAGATCATCAAGGTAAACTTTGGCCTGGTCTTCAGCATTTACAGGTAAAGCAAATGCATAGAATTTGCTTCCTTTATCTTTATAAAACCCTTCAGCGGTTTTAGTGATGGTAAAATATGTATCGCTATCCATATAATTAATTTGACAGGAAGGCAAAAGTAAAAAAAGCTGCCCTTAAAAAAGAGCAGCTTTTAAATGAATTTCAAAGGTGGGAATTATTCACTTGGAAACCAAGAATCCACCATGGCTTTATTAGATTCATACCATTCTTTGGCAGCTTTTTCAGGGTTGCCTGTCTCGTCAATTTTTTCCATCAGGTCATAAAGCTGCATCTCTTCCAAACCGAAATTACCGCAAAATTCGGCTACTTTTGGCATGTCATCAGCAAAACCTTTTCTTGAAAGAATAGCCATAACATCTTTCGGGAAGATGTCTTTCGGGTCATCAAGATACTTCAGGTCATAATTATTCCATTTGTGGTGAGGTTTCCAACCTGTAATGATAATCGGCTCTTCTTTGTTGTAAGCTTTCTGCAAGCTGGCAACCATTGCCGGACCACTGGAAGTAACCTGTTCGTAGTCAAGGTTGTATTCTTCAATGGCTTTTTCAGTATTTGCATGGATACCTGCTCCACTACCAATACCGATAATTTTACCGTCATACTTATCTTTCACCTCGTTAAGGTCTTCAATAGACTCATCTTCCACGTAAGAAGGTACAACCAGTCCTGTAGTACCATTGCTGAAAGATTCTCCGAGCTTATCAATGTTGTCGCCATACTTTTCCCAATAATCTGCGTGTGTATGAGGCAACCATGCATCAAAGAACAGGTCAGCATCACCTTTAGCCAGTGAGGCATAAATCGGACCTGGCTCAATAGGAGTGGCTTCTACAGTGTAGCCATGCGCTTCAAGCGCTACTTTTGCAAGGTGAGTAAATGCAATGCCCTCTGCCCAGTTAGGGTACAGAACACTGATTTTCTGGTCTTTTGCGTTTTTTTCTTCCTTCTGTCCTGTGTTGCAAGCGGTCATCGTTACCAGGCTTACTCCTAACAGAAGTACTAATACTCTAAATAAATGAATGTTTACTTTTTTCATAATGTATCCTTTTTGGTTTTTATGGATTTAAAAATATAATGATTTTCTTATTAAATTGTTTAATTCTAATCTTATTCTTCTTCAACTTTTTTTGCGGAATCACCTAAGGCTTGTGTAATTCTGTCGAGAATAATCGCAACGACTACAATACCCATTCCGGCTTCGAAACCAAGCGCAATGTTAGCTGTAAGAATGCCTTTGTAAACGGCCTGTCCAAGTCCTGCCGCTCCAACCATGGATGCAATTACAACCATGGAAAGGGAAAGCATAATAACCTGGTTAATACCGGCCAAAATCGTTGGCTTAGCCAAAGGCAACTGTACCTTGTAAAGCAATTGCCTGTTTGAGGCTCCGAAAGACCATGCTGCTTCTACAACATCGGGCTGCACATTTCGTATGCCGAGGCTGGTGAAGCGCACTCCCGGAGGCAATGCAAATACAACTGTAGCCACTACACCTGGGACGTTTCCAACACTAAAAAATAAAATGGCCGGAATCAGGTAAACAAATGGAGGCATTGTCTGCATGAAGTCAAGTGCAGGTCGCACTGTTTCTTCTACAGCATCGCTTTTGGCTGCCCATATTCCAATGGGAATACCTATGACTAATGCCAGTATTGCTGAAGTTACAACAAGTGCAAATGTCAGCATAGTTTCCTCCCAGTAGCTGTCTTCCAGTACAATGATGCTTATTGCACTCTTGTTTATAAATATCAGCAGCGCTAATAAGATTACAAAGTATACAATGCTTTTAACACCAGCTTCAGCGAAGCCAGATTTCTTAAAGACACCATATTTTTGAGTTTTCTTGTAATAAAATGCCGCCGGAATGCCGATGGTCAGTAACGCACCGATGATATACCAGTAGTCAAATTTGAGTACTGCATTGGCTACAATAACATTTAACTCATCTCTTGAGAGAAACATGAGACCAATAAAGGTAAACAAAAATAAGAATCTACCGGCTTTCCATCCTGCTTTGGTAAATAACCCTGAACTTTTGGCCGATGCATAGTACGCGAGAAATGATATTAGAAGCGCAACGATTACAGAAGGTGGTGCAAGAAGAACTTCCTGAAATGTTTCCACCATTCCGTTTACCAGCCAGGTTATTCCACCAAAAAAGGTATCGAGATTAATAGATAACCAGTTAATTGCATTCTCTACTGCTGATCCTAAGTATAATAAACTCATAGCTCGTATCCTTCTTTAATGATTTTTTCAATTTCTTCTTTTTCACGCCCTACTACCTCTTTTACTACGGCTGAATGCATTACGATGCCTTTCAGCTTGTTATCTCTGTCAACTACAGCAATAGGGAAAGAGCTGTCCTTGAATATCGGAATAATTTCCGATACCGGTGTTTCCGTGCTAACGGATGCGGAATGGTCGTGAATGACATCTTGTACGCGACTTGCTTCTTTTTTCCGGAGCTTAGTAGCGCCATGGTCTGAAACAAAACCTATAAATTTATCCTTGTCGTCAACAACCGGTAATGCGTTTACTCCCACTTTGTTCATCTTTCTGAGTATCATTTCAACGCCGTCTTTTTTGGCATCAATAAATGTGGGGTTTTTAAACATGATTTTTCCGGCGGTAACTATTTCGCTACGGTCTACATTTTCAACAAAAGCTTTTACATAATCATCAGCCGGGTTTGTCAGAATATCTTCCGGGGATCCAATTTGTACGATCCTTCCGTCTTTCATGATCGCGATACGGTCACCTAATTTCAAGGCTTCATCCAGGTCGTGCGTAATAAAAAGGATGGTTTTTTGAACGCGTTCTTGCAAATCAAGCAATTCATCCTGCATGTTGGTTCTGATAAGCGGGTCTAAGGCACTAAAGGCCTCATCCATAAGCAGAATTGGCGGGTCATTAGCGAGTGCTCTTGCCAGTCCTACACGCTGTTGCATACCACCGCTAAGCTGACCGGTCATCTGTTCTTCATATCCTTTCAGACCTACAACTTTAATAATTTCATAGGCTTTCTTGATTCGCTCTTCTTCATCAATTCCTTGAATTTCGAGACCAAAAGCCACATTAGAAGCCACAGTGCGGTGAGGTAATAAACCAAAATGCTGGAAAACCATTCCAAATTTCTGTCTTCTTATTGTCCGCAATTCTTCATCATTGGCATCTAAAATGTTCTTGTCGTCTACATAAAGTTTTCCGTCAGTAGGTTCCAATAAACGGTTAACACAGCGGATAAGGGTTGATTTTCCGCTACCGGAGAGGCCCATTACTACAAAGATTTCGCCTTTTTTGACGGCAAAATCAGCTTTGTTAACACCTACCGTGCATCCGGTTTTATCCAGAACCTCTTCTTTAGAGTAGCCCTGGCTTAACAGCTTTCTGGCATCATTTTTACGGCGGCCAAATATCACTGATAAGTTTTCTACTTTGATTTTAATATCTTCAGACATATTCTGTTTGTTAGGTACTTCTTCGGTGTAATTCAACGCTAAAAATACAACAATAATCCCGGGATGTAAAGCAAAACTTTACAACCCGGGAAAATATTATGATTTTAGAAATAGTAACCTAAGTTAATGTTGAAACGCATGTTCCAGTCCATGTCATCTGTAGGTACTGGTGTTCCGACTTTGGAGTTTTCGTTGGTATAATAAGCAGCATCTTCATCATCGCCTTGATAGAGATGTCCTGCTCCAAAACCTGTTCCAAAGCTTTCTGTTAACCAAGCCTGGTTTTTGCCGAAAGCAAAATCTACATATGTGTAGATAGAGCCTGCTGTGATTAGAAAACCAGGTACAAGCATATGGGAATCAGCAAAATCATAGGCTTCACCGCCTACTTCCAATTCACCGTCTTTGGTCATGAGAGAATAATCAACATATGGTTGCACGCTGCTTATTGGTCCCCAGTCAACGCCAATTGTATAAGCCAATCCAGCAGAAATAATATCGGCTCTTGCGGCTACACCATCGCCATAATATGGGTCTCCATAGGCTCCCATTTGTACGCGGTCAAGGACTTCGCCATCATCATCTTTAGCTTTGTAGTCGTAATTTGTATATTGCAGCTTAAGATTAAAATCATCAAAGTTTGAATTTACATTAACAGCAATAGCATGTCCAAATTCTGTTTCATCCAGTACGGAATTGTATAACCCTTGCATTTGTCCTGAAAATCCCAGCTCGGTTCCATCAAAAATCTGATAAGCTAACCTTAAGTTATATTGATGGAGTTCTCTAATTGAGGCAGGTGTTCCAGAAAGCGCTCCATTTGCGTCAGGAATTACATTGTAAGAATACGTTCCTGCACCGGGACCTCCGAAAGAGGCAGCTCCATAGGCAGGGCCTGTAGGTTCAGCCTGACGGAAATAGGCCAGTTTGATATTGAAATCTTCACTAGCGTCATAATCAAACTTAATACCCATATCATAATCGTCTTCCAAACCAACATAGTAGTTAGTTAAGAACCACCAACTGTGAGAGTTGTAAGTAAGGTTTCCAAAAGGAACTTGAGTTACACCTAACTGCATGTTAAGCTTATCGGAAAAATCATAACCCAAATAACCGTGATGAATAAAATGCGTGTTGAATGTAGGATAGAACCGATATTCAAAACTAAGAGCAACTCCTGAGACAGAGCCATCAACATTTAAACGCCAGGTATCCCATGTGGCATTGGTGTTTGTAGTTGTTGGTTCAGACTCATAATTGGTGCTCAAAAAGTTATAACGCATCGCGCCTCCAATTGTGAATCCGTCTTCATCTTCCTGCGCCTGCAGGTGATTGGTCATTGAAAACAGACCAGTTACTAATGCTAAGAAAAGAATGTTTAGTTTTTTCATAGTTTATTTGTTTAAGTGTTAAGATTTAACGTTTTATTTGTTTCCATAAATACTTCTTACAAACATCATTTTGTGTAAAATGTTTGAAAAACAGTTAATATTTTAAAAATTTGTTTGTCAGCATTTTGATGTAAACCGTGATAATTTGCTTACACATTTTGTAAAAGTTCTATTGAAATATTTGAGTTCAAATATTTGCTTTTGTAACTTTTTTCTGATTTCAAAGAACGGATTTTTGTCACTGTTATTAAAAGTGGTTGCAAATATACATAATGAATATCCAAATGCAAATTTTGTTAAAAAATGAAAGCTGAAAAGGTTGTAATACTCAGATAAACAAATGTATACGCTCGTTATTCCTATTGTCTAATAAAAGCAATGATTCGGAAAAGACAGCAAAAAAATGCGATAAATAAGTAGAATAAATCGTCTATATATACTAAAATAGACTATAGTTTCAGATTCGTTTATGATAAATTATGTTCTGTAGAAAATAATGCTAAAAGGTTAATATACAAAGCCTAAGTAGCTTTTAAGTAAAATAATTCAAAACCCGGACTGTAAGATGGTTTTGTGGAAAAACCACAGCTCGGTCTGAACTTTTCTTATATTAATATAGCTTTAGTTTAATATGTTAGGTTCTTTAGAAAAATTCTCAGATACAACGTGCAAACGGATGCATTACGGGAAAAATTCCATTTTTTGCGTATTAATCTTTATTTTTGGCATGGTTAAAAACTATAATGAAGCAGTTTTTCTGAATTCTTGCATTTTAGCATCCTGTCATTTTAGGGCAGGGAATAGAAATTACAGATATAAACAGGAATCTAAAAGTAATTTATGAGTCCAGTTTAATAAGTTCATAGGTTTTTAGGTTTTTAAGTTAATAGTCAGATAATTATTTACATAAATATAGAATGTAATATTTTATAATACTTAGATAAACAATGCATTACATAATTTATTAAAATAGTGAGCGCTTTTTAGACCAAACTCATTTATAAAAGACACGAATATGAAAAAGCTTATTTTACTGATTTTATTGTCATGGGCATTCACAGGGATAACAGCACAGGACACGAAACCCTATAACCCAAAAGCTGATGCCGGCAAAGATATTCAAGAGGCCATTGAGCTAGCGCAGGCAGAGAATAAACATATTCTATTGATGGTTGGGGGAAACTGGTGCCCGTGGTGCCGGAAACTGAACAGTTTTCTTAAAGAGAATAATAGCATTGATAGCTTACTTAAAGCCGATTTTATCCTTGTTAAAGTGAATTACTCAAAAGAAAACAAAAACCTTAAAATACTGGCAAAATATGATTATCCTCAGCGGTTTGGTTTTCCGGTCTTACTGGTTTTAGATGCCGACGGAAAACGGATTCATACCCAAAACACAGTATACCTCGAAGAAGGAAAAGGGTATAATGCAGACCGGATTATTAGCTTCCTGAAAGCCTGGCGACCGGAAGCGTTGAATCCGGAAAATTATGATTAAAAGCACCGGGAAAGGCTATTTTTTGAGTTCTTCGAGCGTAAAGGTACCCGAAAGTCTGATGCCTTTTTCAGTTTGCTCTACACGTCCGCATTCTACGTATTTGTCGTGTTCAAAAAACAGGATGTAATTGTTTTCCACTGCTTCTTTCAGAAAGGATTTTTTCTCTTGTAAAGTCACTAACGGCTGGATGTCAAAACTCATGATCCATGGCAGCCTGATGTGGTTAGAAAAAGCCAGCAGGTCTGAGGTAAAAACCAGGGTTTGTCCGTTATAATCGATAAAAGGAATGGCCTGGCCTATTGTATGTCCATGAAATTCCCTCACTGTAAATCCCGGCATAATTGTAGTTTCTCCGCTAATGATTTTGAGTTTTCCGCTTTCCTGCATAGGCAGTATGTTTTCTTTCAGAAAACTGGCGGCTTCCCGCTCATTGGGGTTGTTAGCCCAGTCCCACTGATTTTGCGTAACCCAAAGCGTGGCATTTGGAAATGCCGGTACGAGGTTTTCTTTTTCATCGTAAACAATCGTACCCCCGCAATGATCAAAGTGCAGATGGGTATGAAAAACATCGGTAATATCATTCCGGCTGAAGCCATGTTTTGCCAGCGATTTGTCTATACTGTGATCGCCGTGCAAATGAAAGTGACTAAAGAATTTCTCGCTTTGTTTGTTGCCAATCCCGCTGTTTATTAAAATTTTCCGGTCGCCTTCCTCTACAAGCAGCAACCGCATAGCCAATGGAATCATATTATTCTCATCGGCAGGATATTGTTTATTCCACAATGCTTTAGGCACCACGCCAAACATAGCGCCGCCATCCAGCTTAAGGTATCCGGCATGAATTGTATACAGGTTCATAATGTTATTTTATTCTTTTTTATCTTACTAGTTAACAGTGCATTGAATCAAAAGATTACTGTGTAATCAGATTTGATTTTGTGTACGTAAAAATGATTGAAACCAGATTTTGTTCAATATGCGAGTAACTGATATGCAAAAACATATTTATAGGGAAAAACATCGTTAAAATCAATCACAGAAAAAAAGATATTATCGCTCAGGAGTTTCTCCTGCGGTTCGCCGATATAGTCATCAGCATTAATGATAATTGAGCATTCCTTCAATTCGCTGTCAATGAAAAATCCGTGTGCAGAGGGGAAAAGTTTTTTCAAACTTTTTTTTACTTTTACGCTTTCGTTCATCATCTTAATTTTTCCTGAAAAATGCGCATTTCAAGTCAAGTGCCATTAAAGAGAAATAATAAACTTATGTTAATTTTATGAAGCCCATGCGTACATTTTTATTGATAATTACATTGCTGGTTTTAACGTTTTTCCTTGTAGCAGCTATACTCCCAAACTCTTACCATGTTGAAAGAAGGGTTGCTATAGACGCTTCTGCAGAAGAGGTTTTTGAGCAAATCAATGAATTGAAAAACTGGAAAAACTGGAACCCCAGGATGCCTGAGATGCAGTTTAATGAAATTCCAAAAGGAGCCGGAGCGCGCCAGGAATGGGAGACTCCCAAAGGCGGCAAAGGCTATCTTGAGATAAAAAGAGCTATTCCCGGCGAAATCGTTCAGGCACAGATGCGGTTTCCGGGCTATGATACGTTTGAAACAAACTGGATGCTCCGTCCGGAAGGCGATTCTACTTACGTTACCTGGGGTATGGATTTTGGCGATTTGAATTATCCGCTGGGCAGATATTCAGGGGTTTTAACAAATAAACGGATGCAAGCCAATATTCACGTGGGCCTGCAGAATTTAAAGGCCTATCTCGAGGAAGAGCAGGAATAGCATAACCGTTCGTTAGCGGACGGTTTGAGTTCGCATTGCAACATTATTTTTAGTGTTGCTTTTTTTATTGTAAACGTAAAGCAAAGAAATTCAAATATTTGTGATAATTGGTTTAATAATTGCCTTCCTGAGCCGAACCAAAAGTCACAAACATGAAAACTTTAACATGGATTTGCTTGTTGCTGATGGCAACATTTAATGCAAACATTATGGCAGAAACAAAACCTTACAAAACAAGAGAAGAAGTTCCGAATCAGTTCAAATGGAATTTAAGTGACATTTATCAGGATTGGGATGCATGGAGCCAGGACCTGGAAAAGTCTAAGAAGTTGCTGGAAGAGATTGAAGCAATGAAAGGCAAAGCTTCAGAAAGCGCCGGCAATCTGAAAAAGACACTGAAACAAAATACTGAATTATCGCAAAAGGTAAATAAGCTTTATGCCTATCCGTTTTTGCTAAAATCAGTAGAGTCAACCAACACTGAGGTGTCTGGTAAAATGCAGCAAATGCAGCATTTTATGGCTGAATACAGCACAAGGTTGTCCTGGCTTACACCGGAATTACTAAAAGTGCCTAAACAGCAAATGATGGAATGGATAGACCGTGATCCTGAGTTAGAGCCATTCCGCTTCCCACTGGAGAAGATGTATCACAATCAGGAACATACGCTTGATGAAGATAAGGAAGCATTGCTCTCTTATTTTTCGCAGGTTAGCGAAGCGCCTTCGTCTATTTATGATGAATTGGCAAATTCTGATGTGGATTATAAAGAGGTGGAATTGTCTGACGGGGAAAAGGTAAAAGCCACACCCGGAACCAATAAGCAGGTACTGGCTTATAATCAAAACCAGGAAGACCGCCGTAAAGTAAGCGAGGCGATGTATAAAGTATATGATGAGAACAAATATGCTTATGCCGCTATCTATAACGCTGTATGCCAGAGCGACTGGGCTTCAGCACGCTCAAGAAACTTCCCGAGTACCCTTAAAGCCGCTTTGCATGGAAAAAACATCCCCGAAGATGTATATCTCAACCTTATAGAAACCGTTAAGGAAAACACGGAACCTTTGCAGCGTTACGCAAGATTGCGCGCAAAAAAGCTGGGCCTTGAGGGCAATTATCACCGGTATGATGGCTCGCTTTCGTTGGTGAACTCAGACAAAAAATATCCTTACGATGAAGCCAGGAAAACCATTCTTCAGTCAGTAGCTCCGCTGGGAGATGATTATCAGCAAAAGCTGCAAAAAGCTATGGCAGAGGGCTGGCTGGATGTTTATGAGTATGAAGGCAAGCGCCCCGGTGCTTTTTCGGCCGGAGTTTATGGTGTGCATCCCTATATGCTGCTCAATTACAGCGAAACCATGGATGATATGTTTACGCTGGCTCATGAGTTGGGCCACACCATGCATACTTTGCTGTCTGATGAAAACCAGCCCTATCCCACACATGGATATACCATTTTTGTGGCAGAGGTAGCTTCTACCTTTAATGAACGGCTTTTGCTCGATCATCTTTTAGAGAAAACCGAAGAGCCTGAAGAGCGCATTGAGCTTCTTTCACAGGCAATTGATAATATCGCAGGCACATTTTATGTCCAGTCAATGTTTGCCGATTATGAATTGCAGGTGCATAAAATGGTGGAGAAAGGGCAGCCTGTAACGCCTGAGTCTCTGACCGCCATTTTCCGCGAATTGTTTGAAGCCTATTATGGCGATGCAGTTATTAATGATGATTTTTATGATGTGATTTGGGCGCGGATTCACCATTTTTATGGTATGCCCTATTACGTCTATCAGTATGCTACAAGCTTTGCAGCTTCAGCGGCGCTTTATGACAAGGTTATGGTTGATAAGGAAGAAAACGCCCGGGAAGCCTACCTGAACCTGCTGAGTTCAGGCGGAAATGATTTTCCGGTAAACCAGCTCAAAAAAGCGGGCGTGGATACCACAAGTCCTGAAACAGTAAAAGCCGTGGTAAAACAATTAAACATGTTACTCGACAGCTTAGAGGAGGAACTGGAAAAAGTCTGAAAATAACTTCATCGCGCAAAGCGAAAAAATCATAAGGAAATTTTAAGGCCATCATAAGCCAGGTGCACGTTGGGCGGGAGCTCTTGCTCCAGTTCAGCGTGTTTTCCTATGAAGTGGCTCATGTGCACGAGATAAGCCGATTCTACTTGCAGTTTTTCAATGATTTCTAAAGCTTCAGGCAAAGAGAAATGCGAGATGTGTGAAGATTTACGCAGCGCGTTTATCACAAGTGTTTTTGTACCTTTGATTTTTTCCATTTCGCTTTCGCGGATAAGGCTGGCATCGGTTATATACGTAAAATCATAGATGCGAAAACCCAATACTTCCATTTTATGATGCCAGGTTTGGATGGGCGTTACTTTGATGTCTCTGACTTCAAAAGGTTCCAGGTTGATGATATTTTCTGTGATTTTTGGCGCGCCTAAATATTTTGTATGATTGAAAATGTAAGGAAACTGCTCTTTTAGCGCATTGAAAACCGATTCGGAGCCATAAACTTCTATGCGTTTGTTCAGGATAAAATTAAAACCGCGGATATCATCCAGTCCGGCTGTATGGTCGCGATGCCCGTGCGTAAATAAAATAGCGTCGATATCCTGGATATGGTTATTCAGCATCTGCATTCTGAAATCGGGCCCGCAGTCTATCACCAGATTTGTATCACCTACAGAAACTAAAGCCGACGTTCGCAGGCGGTTGTCGCGAGGGTCTGTTGAAGCACATACCGGACAGTTGCAGGCCAGTACCGGCACGCCGGTGCTGGTGCCTGTTCCTAAAAAAGTGATGTGCATTTCCGGGCTTTGCATCAATAGATCATTTCTTTAATTTGACGTGTGGTGTTTTTCAGCTTTTTACCAACCGCAGCTTCATCGCTGCTTTCCGGGAGTGGCGCCATTCTTTTAGCAAACAGAATCGTAGATATCCTCCCGTGCAGCGACTCTTCCAGGTCAAAAAAGCTAACGCTGACAACTTTGTTATGATCGCACCCTTCTATGAAGGTATTGCGGGGCTCAACCTGAACAATGCCTTTATACTGACTTCCTTTATAGTAAGTACATACAGCATACAACCCGGGTGGTGGTATTAGTTTACACTCTTCTTCTATGGTAACCGAATACCAGTTTTCGCCGGTTGTATTGCTTTTTTGTTTTTGAAGACGCAGCTCGCCGGTAATTACGTAACGATGGTCAAGATACGCATTGGCTTTTTGGATATCACCGTTTTGCAAGGCTTTACGGATTTTAGTAGAGCTTACCGTTTCGTTATGCAGCTCTTGTTCCGGAATTTCTTCTACAGAGAATCCCCACTTTTTACCTTGTTCATAAAGCTTGTCATAACCTCCCTCGCGGTTATGCCCAAAGTGGTGATTGAAGCCGATAACGACTTTTTTAGCGCCAATGCGGTCTACCAGAATGTCTTTTACAAAATCATCCGAGCTGGTTTTAGAAAACTCCAGCGTAAAATGAATGACGATCAGGTTATCTAATCCGGTTCGCTCCAGCAGGTTCACCTTTTCCCGCTGTGAGTTTATCAGTTTCAAACCGTTGCCGGCAGTGTCAGGGAAAAGCACTTTGCGTGGATGCGGATCGAATGAAATCAGCACGGATTCGCCGTTTATTTCGCGGGCCAGCCGGTTAATTCGTTCTATGATTTTGGTATGGCCTACATGCACTCCATCAAAAGACCCGGTAGTGACTACCGGGTTTTTGATGTCTTTTATATCATTGAGGTTTCTAAATACTTTCACAAACTTTTTTTTGCGAATTTAATGAGTTGTGCTGTTCTTTTTAACGAAAAAGGCTACTTTTTCGATGGAGGTAATCATATCATGTTCTTCAAGATACACATGCTCAGGAACATTAATGGACTTTGGCGTATAATTCAGAATGCCTTTTATGCCTGCTTTCACCAGCATTTCTGAAATGTTTTGCGTTTCCTCTGCCGGTGTGGTGATAATGCCTATAGTAATGTTTTCTGACTGGATGACTTCTTCCAGTTTATCGATGTGATAGCAGGGCACACCGCCATACACGCGATCTACTTTTTCAGGGTTTATATCAAAGCTGGCTTTAATGATAAGCTTTGAACGTTTCCCGCTGAGGTAAGTTACCAGAGCCCGGCCAAGGTTTCCTAAACCAATAATGGCTAAATTCTGACCCGATTCACTATCTATGATGTCTCCAATTAAATCTGCCAGCTCTTTCACGTCATAACCTTTTCGCAATGTTCCTGTATATCCTATAAGCATAATATCACGGCGCACTTGCACTGAGGTGATGTGATGCAAGTTGGCAATCTCGTGCGAAAAAATGTATTTCTTCCCGTTGGCTAAGCAATTCAGCAACGAACGACGATATTGGCTGAGGCGTTCTACGGTTTTGTCAGGTAACTTCTTCATTTCTCAAATTCTTTAGGTTTTGTTTTTTCCCTGTCAATTAATTCTTATTTGTTTTGGCTCAATCTATTAATTATTGCCTGTTCATCTTTAGATATGTTCATTCATCGAACTGTTTCTGAAAATGGAGTGTAAAAGTACTACCTTTACCCGGTTCGCTCCAAACTTTTATGTCTCCATTATATGAATCTGTTAATTTTTTCACGATGGAAAGGCCGAGCCCGCTGCCTGAAATGTGCTTTGTCTTTTCGTTTTTTATTCTTACAAATTCCTTAAACAGGCTTTCAGTTTCACTTTTTTCCATTCCAATACCGGTATCAACCACATCCACTTTAACTTGTTCACCCTCATCTTTTACATAAATATCTACTCTGCCTTTGTCTTTGTTGTATTTAATAGCATTGCTGATCAGGTTGTTGAAAATAATGGTAAACTCTTCCGGATCGCCTTTCATCTCTGTAGATACGTCGCCATGCAGGTGAATATCCACCTCTTTCTGGATAGCATAAGGCTGCATGGCATCCATAGCGGCATAGATGGCTTCCTGGACAGGGAAATTCTTTACATTCCGGTGTGTATTGCCTGTCTCCAGCTTGGTCAGGTCCAGCATGTCCATTATCAGGGTACGCATGCCTTTAATCCGTTTCATGCTTCGGTCTATAATTTGCTGATAATCATCAATTTTATCGCCAAACTGCTTGTTTTGCATCATTTCAAGGTATCCTTCTATAGCATTGATGGGCGATTTGAGCTCGTGCGAAAGCACCGACAAAAACTGAAAACGGATTTGACGTCCTTCTGTATTGAGCCTTTTGGTCATCTGTTTCAGGAAAACATGCTTGGTGATGGTCTCTACAGAAGAGCGCAGCTCCTGCGGCGTAAAAGGTTTGGGAATAAAGTCGTAAGCGCCGTCCTTGGTGGCTTTTACTGCAAGCTCCAGTGAAGCATAAGAAGTAATCATAACCACAATGCTTTCGAGGTTTTGCGCTTTGATTTTTTCCAGCACATCAACGCCCTGCATGCCAGGCAGCTTGTTATCCAGAAGGATAATTTCCGGGTTTTCCCGGGCGATGATGTCCATTCCCTCTTCACCGCTTTCAGCCTGATGCACTTCAAATTCAATGTGTTCATCCATAAACGGATAATCCACTTTAAAGCTCCTCAAAATGCGCGACACACCAGAACGTATTCCCGGCTCATCATCTACTACCAACACTTTCAATACAGACATGGTTTTTGAAGTTTTAATTCAGCAACTGATTGATTTCGTTCTCTAACTGTTCGTTTTTGATGCCTTTATCTAAAAAGCGGTCGGCTTTGATCCATTCCTGTTGTTCTTCGCTGTCAACCTGGAATGAAATACCTGTTTCAGCAGTAACGGCAGTAGCAATGATTACAGGCACATCCGGGTATTTCTTTTTCAGCTTATAGCTTAAAATAAATCCACTGTCTTCATTTTCCATCATCAAATCGAGTATAGCCAAATCCGGCTTCATGCTCTCAATGATTTTTTCACATTCGCGCTGGCTCGAAGCTGTGATGGTGTTATACCCAAAGCCTTTTATAATGATATCCAACTGAAACAAGTAATCCGGATCATCATCGGCTATAAGTATGGTTTTGTCGTATTGGGCCATAGTTTTGTGTTTTTATTGTTTTGTTTTTTCCATTTTTGGATGTCGTGGCAATTTCACCGTAAAAGTGGTTCCCGTTGGGCCTTCCTCCGGGTCAGTATTTGAGTCTACCTCAATTTTTCCGTTATGCATCTTTACAATTCCGTAAATGGTGGCCAGACCAAGGCCAGTGCCTTTCCCGATGTCTTTGGTAGTAAAAAACGGTTCAAAGATTTTTTCGCGGTTTTCCTTGCTGATGCCAACACCCTGGTCTGAGACTTCTATCCTGGCTTCTTCCGGGGTGTCTGACAATGTAATGGTAAGTTCTCCGCCGTCTGGCATGGCCTCTATGGCGTTTTTAGCCAGGTTTGAAATTACCTGTATCATCTGCTCTATATCTACCGTCACCATCGGGTTTTTCAAGTTGTTCTGTATGTTCAGCGAAACATTATTCTTCAGAATCACGGAAGAGAGTCCTTTGTCTACAAGCTCTTTGAGGTTGATTTTGTCGAATTTAACCTGGTTTTTGCGGGCAAAATTCAATAGCCCGCCAACAATGCTTTTGCAGCGGTCAGACTGTTCTACAATTAATTTCAGGTCTTCGGCAAATTCGTTGTCTTCACTCAGCTCATCAAGCAAGATATTGCTGTACATGATGATTACTCCGAGAGGATTGTTAAGCTCATGTGCAATTCCTGCTGAAAGCTGTCCCATGTGTGCCAGCTTTTCTTGTTGCTTCAAAGCCTCGCGTGCTGAATGGAGTTGTTCATTAGAGACTTTCAGGTCTTCGAGCGAAGCATGCAGCTTTTCTATAGAGTAGGGCAAACACATTTCGGTTTCGGCCAAACCCTGCAGAATGGCTACAGCATGTTCTTCGCAGGTTAAATAACCACAGGCTCCGCAATTCAGGTGGTCTTTTGGATGATATTTACCCATGCGGGCCAGTGTTTTGTCGATTTCTTCTCTCGAAGGGCTTTCCAGCCGCCGATCTGCGGGCCTGAAGGACTGTGTCAGATCGATTTCACTGTAAAGCTGCATGTCTCTCTCCCACTGGTCCTTGCTCAGGTTTTTGAGCTTTGCTTTCACATATTCATTAACGCGCACTTTCCGGGCGTATTTGTTGGTATTAAAAGAGTTGGTGCCCGGTCCCATAATGCAGCCTTCGCAGCACAGAAGCTCAAGGTTTTGGTCTATTACGCCTTTTTCGAATTCATTGATGGCTTCCTTAAAATTTCTCCTTCCTTCAGCAGTAATCATCCGTCCGTCATCGATATCTTCATCCACATCAATGTTTTGCAGAAGCCCCCGGCTTACGGGAAATATTGCTCCCTTGCCGCTGTGTGGCGGGTCAAAATCCGAGGGTGTCACCTTGTCGGGATGAATATTATGTTTTTCAAACAATTCTCTGAGCTCTATAAACGAAAGCTCAAAGTCGGTTTCGGCTGATTCAGCTTTTTTGGCTATACATGGCCCCAAAAAAACCACTTTGATGTCGCTGCCATACTTCTTTTTCATTACCCGGCTCATGGCCACCATGGGGCTGGCTACAGGCGCCAGGTTTTCTGTTAAACCGGGAAAGTAGTGTTCAACATAATATACTATAGCCGGACAATCGCTGGTAATGAGCGGCTTGCTGCTTTCGTGGATAATCTGATTGAAACGCCGGGAAACCAAATCAGCTCCAAAGGCTACTTCTGATACCACAGAAAAGCCTAACTTGCGGACCATACCAACAAATTTTTTATAATCTTCTATTTCACTGAATTCAGCCGGGAAGCTAGGGGCTACAATTGCCGCTACGCGTTCTCCGGTTTTCAGCAAAGATTCTACTTCTTCTGTGAGTTTGATAAATGCTTTAGCTTGCTGGCTGCACACTTTAACGCAATTGCCACAGCCGATGCAGCGCTTGTCGATAACCTGTGCCTGACCATTCAGAATCTGGATGGCTTTGGCCGGACACTCGCGAACACAGGTGTAGCAAACCCGGCAGCGGTCGGGAATCGTGTATACCAATTGTTTTCTTACAGCCTGGCTCATTTTTTCTTTCGTATTATTTTATGAAATGTGCAATAAGGATTTCCGTTTCTCACTTCCGGGCAACCCTAAAAACCGCTCCGTAAGTTCTTCCAGCTCAGGATTTTTTTCGGCCAGCTTAATTGATCCTTTGTTGTCGGCATCGTACAGCGCCTTTCTCCGGGCCTTCAGATTCTCCTCCGGCTGCCTTAATGGCTGTCCGCCACCTCCTACGCAACCATTTTTACAAGCCAGGATTTCTATAAAATCGGCTTTGCGTGTGCCTGATTCAACCTCATTAATAACTTGCATAGCTTCCTTTATGCCGTTCACAGCCACAAAGTGAAGCGGTTTCTTGCTTTCGGTAAATGTATATTCCTTTATCGTTTTAGTATTCCTGAGTTTGCTGATGCGGGCCGGCCTTAGCTCACGTTGTTTTAAGCTGAAAAACAGGCTGCGCGACAAAGACTCCGTGATTCCGCCTGATAAAGGATGCATTTTTCCGGCCGCGCTTGCCATCCCGAAAGGAAGATCAGAAAGTTCTTCTTCTAACTGATGAATATCAATGCCATGCAGTTTGATGAAATCAGCCGTTTCGCGCGTCGTCATGGAAACGTGGATGTTTGGGTTGTTTTCTGTAAAATACGCTTTCCGGGTGATTTCTTCTTTCTTGGCGGTGCAGGTATTGAGTGATACCACAAAAACATCAGATGGTTTGATGTTTTTCTTATCAGCATAATACGTCTTCAAAATTTTAGCCAGTTGCTGCTGCGGAGGAAGTGTAGTAGTAACATCCTTAAGCAGTTCTGTATTGGTTTGTTCTGCATGCCTTATCCAGGCAGGACAATGGTTGGTAAGCAGAGGCCGTGAAATCCCCTGCTTTTTTCGTTCGGTTAACTCCTGTACAAGCTCACTGATGTACATATCAGCTCCAAACGCAGTATCATAAACCGCATCAAAACCTATTGCACGCAATGTGGTATTCAACAATCCGGAAAGGTCTTTCCCGGGTTTTAAGCCAAACTCTTCAGCAAGCGATACGCCGATAGCGGTATCTGTAATGGCAATAACATGCTTTTCAGGTTGATGCAGCGCCTTGCTTACACTGTTGAACGAAGTTTTCTCATGCAAGGCGGCTGTTGGGCAATGCATGATGCATTGTCCGCAGTTGATGCATGTGGATGTGTTGATGCCTTTATTGAATTCCGGTCCGATAGTGGCATGGGTGCCTCTGCGGATAAACTCGATTGCGGAAACATCCAGCAACTCGTTGCATACCCTGACACATCTTCCGCAAAGGATGCATTTATCCGGTTCGCGAATTATTGCCGGACTGCTGTTATCTATTTTTTGTTTTTTCTTACTTCCAAAAAACCTCCTGTCATGCACGTTCAGCTCTTCAGCCAGATGCTGCAATTCACAGTTTCCGTTTCGGATGCAATAGAGGCAATCATCAGGATGGTTTGAGAGCAGCAGTTCCACAATTGTTTTCCGGGCTTTCACTACGCGGGGAGAATGGGTTTTTATCCGCATCCATTCATTTACCGGGTAAGAGCATGCCGGGATTAAGCCCGGAAAGCCTTCAATTTCTACGGCGCAAAGCCGGCATGCGCCAGTGGGAAGCAGCTCTTTCATGTGGCATAAGGTCGGGACACTAAGTCCGTTACGTCTTAATGCCGAAAGGATTGTTTCTTCTTTCCTGGCTTTTATGATATTATTGTTTACTTCTATATCTATCAACATGTTCGTTATTTTAGCAATACTGCATCAAATTTGCACACTTCATAACAGATTCCGCAACCGGTGCATTTATCTTCTACAATAAAATGCGGATGACGCGCAGCGCCAATGACAGCATCTTCAGGACATTTTACTGCGCAGAGGGTACAGCCGGTGCAAGCTTCCGGGTCGATAGCATAAATGCGTAATCCGCGGCAGACATTGGCGCGGCATTTTCGTTCATAAATATGCTCTTCAAATTCTTCTCTGAAATACTTCATTGCGCTAAGTAAAGGCATGGGAGCTGTTTTACCCAAACCACAAAGGGAAGTTTCGCTGATAACCCTTCCCAGGTCTTCCATTTGCATGACGCCTTTAAACCGGTCGAGCGACTGGTGATTGCCATCAGCCGGTCGTTGTGTGATGTTTTCCAAAATCTCCCACATGCGGTGCGTTCCCTCGCGGCAGGGGATGCATTTTCCGCAGCTTGCATTTTGCAGAAACTCAATAAAGTATTTCGAAAGTTCTACCATGCACGTATCTTCATCCACAACAACAAGTCCGCCAGAACCCATGATGGCGTTAGCCTGATGTAAGGAATCGTAATCAATGGGCGTATCGAGGTGTTCTTCTACAAGGCAACTGCCTGAGGGGCCACCAATTTGTGCGGCCTTAAACGATTTTCCGCTTTTCATGCCTCCGGCAATATCAAAAATGATTTGACGCAGGGTAGTGCCCATAGGGACTTCGATCAACCCTGATTTTTCCAGCTTGCCGCTTAGCGCAAATACTTTGGTGCCGGGGCTGACTTTAGTTCCGGTTTGCCGGTACTCTTCAGCTCCGCGTGAAATAATATCCGGTACGTTGGCAAGCGTTTCCACGTTGTTAACTACCGTAGGCTTATTGAAAAGCCCTTGCTGAGAAGGGTAGGGCGGTCTGGGTCTTGGAATTCCCCGTTTGCCTTCGATGCTGTTTATCAGGGCGGTTTCCTCGCCGCAAACAAAAGCGCCTGCACCGGTTTTGATTTGTATACTCAGGTTAAAACCGCTGCCTAAAATATCATGACCCAGCAGGCCGGCTTCTTTGCAATCCTGAATAGCTTTGTTTAACCGTTCGTAAGCCAGTTCATATGAAGACCTTAAGTAAACGTAGCTTTTGGTTGATCCAATGGCATAGGCTGCTAAAGCCATGCCTTCAATCAACAGGTGGGGATTTCCTTCGATAATGGCCCGGTCCATAAACGCACCCGGGTCGCTTTCGTCGGCATTGCAGATAAGGTATTTTTGTTCACCTGCTGTATGAGCAGCGTTTTGCCATTTTTGGCCTGTAGAGAACCCACCGCCTCCGCGGCCTCGCAATCCGCTTTTTATGACAGTATCTCTTACTTTGGCAGGCGTATTTGTGAGCAGGGTTTTCGCCAAAGCAGAAAAGCCGCCGTGAGCAATATATTCATCAAGACTGTAAGGATTTATTTTTCCGCAATGCCTTAAAATGCGGCGGTGCTGCTTTTTAAGGTAATCGAAATCTTCTACATAAGGGATGTTCTCCCAGGGCTCGGCAAATTCATTTTGATGTTGTCCTAAAATATGATTCTGGTCCCAGTTAAAGTGAAATGTGGCATCCAGAATGCTGCTTATTTTCTCAGGGGTTACTTTCTGATAGCTGATTTTGGATCTTCCCGGGAGTTGTATTTCTACAATCGGCTCGGCCCAGCACATCCCGATACATCCGGTTTCAACCACTTCAGCATCTAGCTCTTTTTCCTTTAAATATTCTGAAACAGCCGAAAGGGTTTCGCGTGAGCCGGCCACATGGCCGCATGTGCCACTGCCAACATAAATGGTAGGTTTGCTTACAATAACCCGCCTTAGCCTCCGGATATAGTCCTGCAAACCGGGAGATATCTCAAACGAATCATTCAGCAGAAGGGTTTCTACCAGGTTATATTCTTTAGTTTGACTCATAGTTCTTCTTGCTTGCGATAGGTTTCCAAAATGTTTTTCACATCCTTAGTTTTGACCTGTGTATGAAAGGTATCGTTAACGCGGATTACGGGAGATAAACTGCATGCCCCCATGCAAGGTACCGTTTCGAGACTGAACAGTCCGCCTGAGGTGGATTGACCGGGTTCTATTTTCAGGTTTTTTTGCAGCTCTCTGAGCAAGTCAGACGATTTTTCGAGATGGCAGGCTGTGCCGCGACATACTTGAATATGGTATTTGCCCGTTTGACGAAAACGGAACAGGTTGTAAAACGTAGCTATGCTGTATACTTTGCTGGCAGGAATTTTTAGTTCCTTACTAACAAGATATACTGCTTCCTCAGGCAGGTGATCGTATTTATCCTGGATTCTTTGCAGGATCGGTATTAAATCCTCCCGCTTGTTTCCGGCATACCCGTCTATGATTTCCTTAACCTTTTCTTCCATCTAAGCCTTGTGTTCTATATAGTTTCCTGATTAAAAATGCGTTTTTATGCTATTAACGACAAAGATATAAATAAAATAAAGTTCATGTTACAAAAATAACAATGTGATATCAATAACATATTTATCAATGTAGCGTCTTCATCATAATGAGCTGAAAAATAGATTTATATTTTATTTTGAACTCTGTGTATGCATCAGGAAGGGGTTTTAATTTATATGAGATTTAAATAAAATGAAAAGCCGCATAACGTATAGATGCCTCGATATCAAATTGTAATAAAATTGCTTATGAATAGTTTATCTTGTTAATAAAATAACATTTAAGCTGTTGCAAATGGATAATTTGTATTTTTGAAAAGAATAAAGAAATGAGACATGAGTTACGAACATGAAATCACCATTTGTGTGGGGAGCTCTTGCTTTTCAAGAGGAAATAAAATGCTGGTTCAGGTAATCAAGCAATATTTGGAAGACCATCATCTTACCAATAAGGTATATTTTCACGGTTCTCATTGCTACGGTGAGTGTGAAAAAGGACCGGTAATGAAAATGGACGGGCAGGTCTATTTTCATATAGATAAGGATAAAGCCTTATCGCTCTTGCAGGCTAAGTTTGAATAATAATTGTATCATTTCTTGATGAAAAAATCGGGTTTCGATGGAGAAAGTAGATGAACCTTTGGTAAAGATTATTGAGCAGGATTGTGAAGTTTGCTATGCTTGTGTGAGGGCATGCCCTGTAAAGGCTATCACCGTAGAAGTAAACCAGGATTACCCTTATATTCATCCGGAAAGGTGCATCGGCTGTGGTGATTGCCTCAGAGCTTGTTCTCCGGATGCTATCGTATACCGTGACGAGAAGGAACATGTAAAACAGCTTATCAAAAACGGCGATACGGCCGCAATCATTGACCCCAGCATTAGCGGCGAGTTTGTTGATATTACTGATTACCGCAAGTTTGTGGAAATGATACGGGCTATTGGCTTTAAATATGTAAATGAAACCTCGTTTGGAGTAGATTTAGTGGCTCATGAATACAAAAAGCTGATAAAAGAAAATGCCGGCAAGTTTTTTATCTCTGCCAACTGTCCGGCAATTGTTGATTACGTTGAAAAATTTCGTCCGGAACTGATCAGCAATCTCGCGCCGATAGTTCCTCCTATGACAGCCATGGCAAAAGTAGTGCGTCAAAAGTATGACAAGGACTTGAATATCGTTTTCATTGGTCCCTGTATTGATGCCAAAAAGGATGCTGCTAGATACAAAGACGATGGCAGGGTTGATGCAGTGCTTACATTTGTGGAACTGCGTGAACTGTTTGCTGAGTTTAAAATCGATGAAAAATCAGTACACTTTTCTGATTTTGATGCCCCTGTGGGCTATAAAGGTTCGCTCTATCCAATAAGCCAGTCGTTTAAGGAAATTGGTGGTTTGAAGGATGAGTTGCTGACTACTGAAATGCTTACGGTAGATGGCGGTGAGCCGGCTCTTGATGCAGTGAGAACGTTTGATGAATCCATCAATGACATTAAGCATCATTTTAACTTGTTTTATTGCAAGGGATGCCTGATGGGACCCGGCACATCTCCTAACGGGAATCCCATTTATCGCCGCTCTATGGTTACCAGCTACTCACGGAAACGCCTTAAGGATTTTGATAAGACACAATGGAACAAGCAGATGAAAGAGTTTGGCAACCTGGATTTGTCAAAATCCTATAAAAATGATGACCAAAGGCTTCCGAAACCCAGTGAGGAAAAAGTACAGGAAATCCTGAAAGTACTTGGAAAAGGAGGAGCCAGTTTAAATGTAGGCTGCGGAGCATGCGGATATGATTCTTGCAGGGATTTTGCCGAAGCTGTAGCCAGTGGAATAGCGAAAACAGATATGTGTATTCAGCACTCTTTACATAATAAGAAAGAGTACATCGCGACGCTGAAAAAGACAAATGAAAAGCTCTCTGAAACCCAGAAAGCACTTCAGGAATCGGAGGCGAAAGCACGTGAGGAACAGCAAAAAAGTCAGGAATCCCTTGAGACTACTTCTTCTGTGCTGCAGGAATTATCTGCCGGCGTTGTAGTGGTTGATCAAAAGCTAAAGATAGTGCAGTCGAACCGCAAGTTTATTGAAATCATGGGCGAGGATGCCCGCGAAATAAATGAGGTGATTCCGGGATTGGTGGGAGCAGACCTCAAATCCTTGTTACCATACCAGTTTTATAACTTGTTTTCTTATGTAATGTCAGATAACCAAACTATCCATAATCGGGATGTGCATTTTAAGGATGCGTTGCTGAACGTAACAATTTTTCCCATAAAAAAGGGCAGGCTTGTTGGAGGAGTAATCCGCGATTTGCAAATGCCCGAAGTACAAAAAGAAGAGGTGGTAAATCGCGTTACTGAGGTGATTGATCAAAACCTTGAGCTAGTGCAAAAGATTGGTTTTGTATTGGGTGAAGGAGCTGCTAAGACTGAAAAAATGCTTAATTCAATCATAGAATCGTATACTCACGACAAGAAAAAGTAGCGATGAACAACTATCCTTATATTGAAATCAAGCACGAATCGAGGAATCATCAAAAAGAACGGATTTGTGGCGATGTGTTTCTCACCAGGAGAATCAAGGAAGAACGCCGCACTATTGCCGTGCTCTCTGATGGGCTGGGTCATGGCGTTAAGGCAAACATTCTGGCTACGCTTAGTGCTACCATGGCGCTGAATTTTACGCAGGAGCATAAAGATATGGAGCGTATCGCCGAGATTATCATGAAAACGCTTCCGGTAGATAGCGTGAGAAAAATAAGTTATGCTACCTTTTCCATTCTGGATATTGAGGATAATGGAAAAACGACCATCCTGGAGTTTGATAATCCACCCGCATTGATCTTAAATGGAAAGAAAATTAAAGACCATGAGTGGGATAAGGTTACTTTGAAAACCGAAAAAAACAAAGGGAAGGAATTACGCTCATATTCCTTTCAGGCTAAGCAGGAAGACCGCATAATTTTAACTACCGATGGCATTACACAATCGGGACTGGGTATGGGGAAGTATCCGTTTGGATGGGGCGATGATAACCTGAAAGATTTTGTTGAGCAACTGGTAAGAAATGAGCCTACTATCTCAGCCGCCCTGCTTGCGCGGAAAGTTGTAAATGCAGCTTATAAAAATGATAACTTTCATGCTAAAGATGACACTTCCTGTGCAGTGGTTTATTTCAGGCAACCTAGAAGGCTTCTGCTATGCACAGGCCCTCCGTTTGAAAAAGACCGCGATGGGCAACTGGCTAAGGAAGTGGCAGAGTTTGAAGGTAAAATCATTATCAGCGGGGCTACTACAGCAGATATTATTTCAAGGGAGCTGGACAAAGAGGTGGTTGACAGCTTTGAGTTTCATGATCCTGATTTGCCACCTATGGCTGACATGGATGGCGTTGACCTGGTTACTGAAGGGATTCTGACCCTTAGCAAAGTGGCGGAAATGCTCAGGGACTACAGCAATAAAACGCGGCTGGGGAAAGGTCCGGCAGATTCTATTATTAAGTTGTTTCTTGAAAGTGATGAAATTCACCTAATTATAGGTACTCGAATAAACATTGCTCATCAAGACCCAAACTTACCTGTGGAACTGGAAATACGCCGGACTGTCGTAAAGCGAATCGCTGGCTTGTTGGAAGACAAATTCCTGAAAGAAGTGAAAATTAAATATATATAGGTTCGGTTTGTAAGTTGCTAAGTTACTAAGTTTTTAAGTTTGTAAGTTTTTAAGTTGTAATGTTCTAGTAAGCGTTTGGCAAAAATTACAAAAAACAAATTCCAAAAAACAAATAATAACCAATATCAAAATTTCAATTCCGAAACAAGCTATTTTGATTTTTCAAGAATGAGTTCAGTTTGAAAGTTTGTAAGTTACTAAGTTTGTAGGTTTTTAGGTTTATAAGTTTGTCATTTCGTGAATTGATATTTATTTGAGATTTGTGTTTTGAGAATTGAGATT
>JBNJGK010000022.1:0-6861 GCA_051747665.1 Bacteroidota bacterium
AATCCATTATCCCGGCAAGGAAAACATGAATTCAACTGTAATACCTTGCCGGGAATAATATGCTATATTTTTTTCCGGATGGCTTCGGCTTCTTCTTCAAAGCCTGGTTTGCCCAGCAATGCAAACATATTCTTCTTATACGCTTCCACGCCAGGCTGGTTAAATGGATTCACATCCAGAATATAGCCCGACAGTGCGCAAGCCATTTCGTAGAAATAAATCAGTTCGCCCAGGTGGTACTCGTTCAGTTTGGGGACAGAAACTTTTATATTTGGGACACCCCCTTCGGTATGGGCCAGCATGGTACCCAGTTCAGCCTGCTTGTTGACCTCATCGAGACGCTTTTCGGCGATGTAATTAAGGCCATCCAGATTATCCTCATCTTTAGGGATTGTCAGGTTCCTGGCCGGTTGTTCAACCGAGATTACGGTTTCAAACAGAATGCGAAGTCCTTCCTGGATGTATTGTCCCATTGAATGCAAATCGGTAGTAAAGCCAACCCCGGCAGGAAAGATACCACGCTGCTGCTTTCCTTCGCTTTCGCCATAAAGCTGTTTCCACCATTCCGTGAAATAATGCAGTTTGGGCTGATAATTCACCATGATTTCGATCGGTTTTCCGATTCGGTACAGGTTGTTTCTTGCAGCCGCATAAAGCGCTGCCGGGTCATCCATAATGCCATGTCCTTGCTCTGCAAAAGCCTGCATATCTGCAGCGCCTTTGAGTAATTCATCGATGCTGAAGCCGGCCACGGCAATGGGCAGAAGCCCTACCGGCGTAAGCACGGAATAACGTCCACCCACGTCGTCGGGCACTTCGTAGGTTTTATAACCTTCTCTGTCAGAAAGTGTTTTCAGCGCTCCTTTTTCCTTATCGGTGATAGCGATGATGCGCTGACGCGCTTCCTGTTTTCCGTATTTGTTTTCGAGATGCTGCCTTAAAAGCCTGAATGCGATAGCCGGCTCAGTGGTAGTGCCTGATTTGGAAATCACCGTAAGGGCATAATCCTTGTCCTCCAGAAAATCGAGCAATTCAGCCATATAGTCTTCACTCATCTGGTGGCCGGCGTAAACAATTTCCACCGGCTTTTTGCTGCCTGAAACCGGGAAACTGTTTTTCAGGGCTTCAATCACGGCGCGGGCGCCCAGGTAGGAGCCACCAATACCTACTACGACAAATACTTCCGCTTTCTGACGAATTTCTGCAGCCGTTTTGTTTATATCCTGCACCAGCTCACTTTGATGCATCTCCTGCGGAAGGCTCGTCCAGCCCAAAAACTGGCTTCCTTCTCCGGTTTTATGAAAGATTTTTTCGTAATGCTCCTGGATTTCAGGTTCCATGTTCAGCATGTCCTCCTCTGAGATGAAATCCAACGCTCTTTTGATATCTACTTTTATCATAATGATTTGATTTGCTTAGCTGCTTACAAAAATAGGTACAAATGCAGGCATAAAAAAAGTGTGGCAAACCTTTTTACCACACTTAACCTAAAACCACTAAAAACTAACTAACCTATGAGAAAATTGATTCCTAAATCTATATGAAAAATTACAAATTTTGTGCCAAACAGTCATTTTTTCCAATTCAACGGTTCCCGTAAAAAACAAAAACCGGTTATGCTTATCAACCTCTCCAGTATTCATCAGTAGCATCCCCGGCTTTTGCTTTTGTTTAGCTAACATTAAATTATGTGTTGAATTTCATTTGCAAAATTATTACACAAGGCTATGTTCAATTGTTAAGGTGCCACAACAAACGTTAAGATATGTTAAACCACTGGTTGGATTGACATTATCAGTCTATTTTTGCGGCGCATGAACAAAAAAATCATTATCGGGGTAATTGCTTTTATGGCTTTGGCGCTGGCCGGGCTGGTAGGTTTGCAGATATACTGGATCCGCAATGCTGTTGACTTGCGCGAAGCAAATTTCAGGCGCAGCGTTGATGAGGCGATGGCTGATGTAGTCTATAAGCTGGAGCGCCTCGAAACCGCTAACCAGATTAAAGAACGGATGTATCAGCGCCCTGAAGGCTCTTCTTTTATGAATACCATGGATTCCATCACGTATCTTTTTCTGAAAGAGTTAGACTCTATTCCCTGGGCTGACGGCGTTCCTGACAGCAACCTGAATTTCAGCGGCACGAACGTGCGCATTGAAATTACCCGCGATGCTGAAGGAAATGTTGTAAAAAAGCTGGATACGACGTTTACCAACCAATACACCGGCCCGAAAGGGCGTATTACATCCCGCATAAGCGTAAACCCTTCAGTCCCCCGCTCTGCCATTGAGAACCTGAATGAGCAGTTCAA
The DNA here is from genome assembly GCA_051747665.1 of Bacteroidota bacterium. Classification (GTDB taxonomy): domain Bacteria; phylum Bacteroidota; class Bacteroidia; order Bacteroidales; family JAIPAH01; genus JAIPAH01. The sequence continues at coordinate 2,312 of JBNJGK010000022.1, forward strand.
TAACCTCTGGCAAAAGTCATACATGATTTCGGATGTTTTTGAAGATCTCTTCAGCCTGGGACATCGCCAGCCCATCGAAAAGCGGCTGGAAAAAAGTTATCTGGATTCACTTATCAACCATGAACTGGAAATCAAAGGCCTGGATACTGATTACCGTTTTGCCGTTTATAGCAGTGGCCGCGATAAGCTGGTGCTGAAAAAAGATGTTGACGATGAAAACCTGCTCAAAGAGCAAGCCATGACTTTTAAGCTGTATCCCAGCGAGATTTTTATGAGCCCCGATTATTTACTGATTCATTTTCCGAACCAGCGAAAATTCTTATTTGCTCAGATGTCCGGAATGCTGTTGGTTTCGCTGTTGCTGTTGGTTTTGATTTTTCTTTCCTTTTCATTTTCTGTTAAAACCATCATTCGTCAGCGTAAGTTATCCGAGTCGAAAAACGACTTTATCAACAACATGACGCATGAGTTTAAAACACCGATATCAACAGTTTCATTGGCCTGCGAAGCACTTAGCGACAAGGACATCAAAAAATCGGAAGAGCTTTACTCCAGCTACATCAACGTTATCAGCGAAGAAAACAAGCGTCTGGGCGCTTTGGCAGAAAAAATCCTGCAAACCGCCATCATAGAAAAGGGCGATCTGAAACTGAAAAACGATTTGATTGATATTCACCAAATCATTGAGGAAGCCATCAACATCAACAGGATGCAGGTGGAAATTAAAGACGGGGTGATAGAAAAAGACCTGAAAGCCACACAAACACACGTGGAAGCTGATCATGATCATATTTTGAATGTGTTGAATAACTTGATGGACAATGCCAACAAGTATACGCCAAAAAAACCCCATATTGTTATTTCAACGCAAAATACGCTTAAAGAAGTTGTGATTTCAGTAAAAGACAATGGCGTGGGCATCAGCAAAAGCGATCAGAAAAAGATTTTTGAGAAACTCTATCGTGTTCACACCGGAAACCTGCATGATGTAAAGGGTTTTGGTTTAGGCCTGAGTTATGTTAAATTTATCGTGGAAAAACACGATGGGAAAATAAACATCGAAAGTGAGCCAAATAAAGGGTCGGTATTCAAAATTTATTTACCTTTCAAAAAAGAATAATCATGGATGAAAATGAAGTAAAAGTATTATTAGCAGAAGATGATAAAAACCTGGGGAATATTCTTAAGAATTATTTGATTGCCAAAGGTTTTGAAACGGATTTGTTTCCCGATGGAAAACAAGCCTGGGATGCTTTTGAGCAGGAAACCTATACATTTTGTATTATTGATGTGATGATGCCGGTTATGGATGGTTTTACGCTGGCCGATAAAATCCGCTCTCGCAATAAAGAAATCCCGATGCTGTTTCTAACAGCCAAATCGCTTCAGGAGGACAAACTAAAAGGGTTTAACCTGGGGGCAGACGATTACATGACCAAACCCTTTAGCATGGAAGAATTGCTGGCACGCATGAAGGCTATCCTGCGCCGCAGCCAGGAGATGGAACAAAATAAAGAGCAACGCCTGTTTACCATCGGTAAATTTGAATTTGATTATGACCGGCAAGTATTAAAAGACGGCAATGAAGAGCGTAAACTAACCTCAAAGGAGTCTGACTTGCTCAGGTTACTGGCGCAGCATGAAAATGACACGCTCGACCGCACTGAGGCGCTCAAAAAGATTTGGCATGACGACAGCTATTTCAACGCCCGCAGCATGGATGTATACATCGCCAAGCTGAGAAAATACCTGAAAAGCGATCCGAATATCGAACTCATTAATGTGCATGGGGTAGGTTTCAGGCTTATCACCCAGAAATAAATAACGGCTGGTGTTTTAACTGCTTACGCTTTTGTTGATTTCACCGCTTCGCGGCTTGGGAATCATTGCGATTTATCCAACCTATGGCTACACCATAGGCTAATGATTTAGCCGCTGTGCGGCATGGGAATTATTGCGAATTATTTCTCATCAGGAAGTTATCTTACATTTAGACGAAACTGCAATACGCCTGGTTGTTATTTATGACAAAAGCGAAATAACATCTGTGGACAGAAAATATCTGGATAAACTTATCAATCAGTATCGGTAAATGTCACTTAGCGATATTAAAAAATACCTTACAAACTCTTTTGGCGCCTTATCTTCAAACAATTTAAGTGATCTGAACCATTAAAAATTGCAGGTAGGAACCCATTACCTTTTGATGATGACTTTTTCTGAAAGTTGTTTCCCGCTTTCAGGTTTCCAGGTAACCATATAGACGCCCGCTAATCTTTCGGGTGGGTTCCACTCAAACAGGGTTTGGTTGTCTTTCACTTCTTTTTGATATAAAATTTTTCCTTGCACATCTGATATTTGCAGGCTTCCGTTTTGCTGAAAAGGCAATGCTATGTTTACCCTGGTTTTTGCGGGATTCGGATACACTCGCAGACTTTGAACTGCTTTTTCATGATGAACTGCGGTGGCATCATCTTCCCACACAGCCAGAGCGTATTCGCCGGCCTGAAGGCTTTCCACTTCCAGGTAACCTATAGTGGCCGGACCTATCTGATTATGCTCAATTTCCTGCCAGTCTTCACTCTGGTCAGGCCTGAACATCAGCGTAATTTCATCGTCTTCATTCAGAAGCAGTGTATGATCCAAATAGTTGTTTTTGTTGTAATAAAACCGGCAGGAGGCCTGCATGTTTTCCATATCAAAACCATCAATACTCCAATAGCGGTAATCGGAGAGGCGCAGACCTTCCACAGGATTCTGCATGGTATCGGGAGCTGCCCAATGATGCGTGATGCGTAAAAACACAGAATCTGTAACTGATTCCACATCCAGCACGGTAGATGTGTTGTTGCTGTTGATGTTAACCGGTTCATCAATCCAGTGCACTTCATCAGTGGTTGCATCGGCCATTTTATCTTCTTTATCCAGCATGACCATAACCGGCTCAAAAGGCGGATCAAACACTTTGCTTTGCTGCTCTCCCGAAACCATCATGGTATCACTCCAGAATTCATGTTCATCACTCATAAAAAACACCTCTACCCTGTTATCCGTAAACAGCGCATCGCGGCCCTTGCTTTTTTGCTGTACAAAAACCTGATATCCCCCGGATGCCGGCTTCACCGAATCTACTTCAAAGTAAGGAAATCCCGGAGCAAAAACCCAGTTATCAAAAAAAGGCTGCATGTCCGTGCCGGTTTCTTCGGTAAGAAAATTCATCAAGTCTTCAGAAGTAGCAGGCTGATAAGCATATTCCTGCAAAAACTCCTTCATTGCCGGGAAAAAAACCTCGTCGCCCAGGTAATTTCTCAGTGTATGCACAACAATGCCACCCTTGTCGTATGAAGTGGCGCCATAGGTTACTTCCTGCGGAACATCGCTCAGGGCAAAATAATCACCATCGCCCGAGGGCGTATGCGCATAATGGAGCACTTCGTTATGCAGGTCACGGTATTCCTCCTCCCAACTGCCTTCTCCGTAAATGCCTTCCCTGAAAAGGAATTCATTAAAGACTGCCCAGCCTTCGTTCAGCCACATTTCTTCAGCTGTAGCGCAGGTAGTTTTATCTCCAAACCACATATGCGACAGCTCATGAGCATAAAGCCATTCGTAATCCGTATTTCCGTTTATGGTCCCGTAAGGATAAGCAATGTTAGTAGCATGCTCCATAGCTCCATTAGCAGTGCTAACAAAGCCAACGCGTGAAAACGGATATGGTCCCCAGTGGTTTTCAAACACCTCCAGGATGTTATTAAGGTTTACAAAACTCTCCTCTACATTTGTAAGTTCTTGCGGCCTTACCCAAATCTGTATCGGGATATCTTCTTCTATGCCTTCATAAACATCTTCGTACAGCTCATATTCCCCAATAGCCACAGAGGCCAGATAAGCCGGAATGGTATTTTGCATTTCCCAATGGTAAGTCGTTTTATCACCATCCTGAATTTCATCCACAAGGATTCCGCCACAAACCGCTTTTTTAGGCGATTCCACAGTTACAAAATATTCATAGGTGGCGCGGTCAGTAAAGTCATCTACCGAAGGAAACCATGCTCTGCCCAGATTATGCGGAATCGATTCGAAGCCCACGCCTAAGTTAAAAGCATAATCACCGGCAAAATGAAATCCACCCCACGATTCTGAAAACGGAGCGCCATGGTAATATACATCCAGTGTGATTTCATCGCCGGAAGGCAAAGACGCATCAAAAGGAACGATAATTTCATTGTTTTCTGCCGTAAACGGGATGGATGCATTTTCGTGCAAAACTGAATCTACTTGCAATTGTATCAACTGTAAAGCAACACCTTCTATGGGCTCTTCTTTTGCGGTCAGGGTTATTTCCGTATGTGCATGGATTGTTTGCGCTTCAGTATCAATTTCATCGAGATGTATAGCATAATGCAGCACATCTATTGAATCGCTGATGCTTTGCGCATTAACGCTTACTAAGCTCAGCATCGGTATAATTATCAGCCAGACTAACTTTTTATTCATGGGTTTGATATAATGGTGAGTTACAAATATACGCTTTGGTTGCATGCATGCAA
>JBNJGK010000022.1:6961-30224 GCA_051747665.1 Bacteroidota bacterium
GAATTTGTAATTCGCATTATAAAGCATCAACAAAGTTAAACAACGTCAGCGGTAATTTCTAGTTGTCTGAATTATTGATAAACAATCCAATTGAAGCCTAACTCTGTATTTAATATTAAACACCTTCCGGCAAATATAATTTCCTTTGTTTCCGGGCATAGGCCTTGCACTTTTCCCAGTCGTCAGCATATTCCCGGTCTATTCGGTTAAGCACATCTTTTTCGATTAAAGGCTGGCCGGGCTGAGGGTCGGGCAGAAATTTCCCGGCGAAAGCAACTGTATGGAGCAAAAGCTGGCTTATCTTTTTGTAAAGCTTTCGCAGGAAGCGCGGACGCACAGTGCCCGGAGCATACTTGTAGCTGCGGTTAAACCGCAACACCCATTTCAGCGATTTTTCGGGATAGGCTTTTTTCACAACCCCAACCTCGATATCCTTTTCATTAAAACTTGCACCTGTATGCCGGGCAATCGTCTTAATGACTTCAAAAGGATGGTGCTTAATTTCTTCCTGGAAAAGCACCAAAGGAGCATTCCCAAATTTCTTTTCCAGAAAAACAATCTTATCATGATATTTCAGAAAACTGCGCGTTTGCTTGCCAACAGGCGTTTGCTCATCAAGAAACTGTTCAAGAGTGTGGGTTCCGTGCTTGCGGATGCGGTATTTGTAGCGCGAGCTTAGCCAGGAGCTGTGCTTGCGGAAAACGATGATCGGGAATACCTTTTCATGGGCATTGCTGACAAACTCCAGATATGCTTCACCATCCCTGTCGCCGGGATGCGGATTAAACTCGTAGGACAGCAAAATCCTGGATTCAGAGCATGCATTCAGTTTTTTCAGGTGCTTTTTAAAATCATGCTTTTTATAGTAGCAAATCCCTTTTAAGTAAGGAAAAACGCGACGCTGCAAAAACGTTGATGCCGTTTTGGGCAAACCCACATGAAAATAAACCTCTCTTGATGTCCCAGCCATATAGCTTCTTTAGTTAAGCTGCAAAATTATGAAATCAAATTGATTTCGTTCTGTTTGACTGGTTTTGCTGTGAAGCGGTTAATAAAATTTTCCTAATTTTGTTAACAAAATAACAGCACATGAAAACAAAAACACTCTTGCTTGCCATATTGGTAAACATCCCAATCCTTGGCCTGGCTGAATCACCTGTTTTCGACTCCGTATTTTACAACAAAACACTTCGGATTGATTACATCCACGGCGGTACTGACAGCAGTGAGTTTTACGCTTTGGATGAAATGCTTGAGGAGCCGCACTGGGGAGGTTCTTATACAAACCTTATCGACACTTTAGAATACGGCCATTACTTTTTTAAGGTAAATGATAAGGCTACCGGAAAAACGCTATACAGCCGCGGTTACAGCAGCCTGTTTCGTGAATGGCAGACCACCTCCGAGGCCGATACCGTAAGTCGCGCTTTTTATGAAACCATTGTCTTTCCTTACCCCAAAAAACCGGTTGAAGTGCTATTTTACAGCCGCGACAGCATGAACCGTTTCCAAAAAAGCTTCAGTTTGGATGTGAACCCGGACTCCTACTTCATCCGGCCGCAAGACCGATTGGAATATCCGGCTTTTGATGTGATGAGCAACGGGCATTCTTCAGAAAATGTGGATGTGGCAATTATCCCGGAAGGGTATACAAAAGCGGAGATGGGACGATTTATTGAGGATTGCAACAGGTTTGCAGATGAGTTGTTTTTGTTTGAACCTTACACACAAAACAAAGGGAATTTTAACATTTACGGCGTGCTTGCGCCTTCTGCCGAAAACGGAAGCGATGTTCCGGGAGAAGAAATGTATCGCAGCACTTTGCTCAATTCCTCATTCTATACTTTTGACAGCGAGCGCTATTGCATGACCACGGATAATAAACGGGTGCGTGATGTGGCTTCCAATGTGCCGTACGACCAGATATACATTCTGGTAAACACAGAAAAATACGGTGGCGGAGCTATCTACAATCATTATAACGTAAGCGTTAACAGCAACGAACATTCAGCCAGGATATTCGTCCATGAGTTCGGCCATGGTTTTGCCGGACTGGGCGATGAGTACTACACCTCTTCCGTAGCATACAACGACTTTTTCTCTTTAGAAGCCGAACCCTGGGAGCCGAATCTCACTACGCTCACCGATTTTAATGGAAAATGGGAAAAGCTGATTCCGGAAGGAACACCCATTCCCACACCTGACACCGGAAAATATGTGAATCAGTTAGGTGTTTTTGAAGGTGGCGGCTATGTAGCTAAAGGCGTATACCGCCCTTCCTCAGACTGCCTGATGAATTCCCTGAGTGCAGAAGAGTTTTGCGGTGCTTGTAAACAGAGTATTCAACACATGATAGATTTTTATACAGGAAAATAGAATCGGTTTTAATAACGGTCTGTGCCGTAAAAACGCACTTGAACACAGAGCCAAATCGACAATTTTTCGTTTTTTTGCAAAAAAATAACAAAACAAAAACTTAAAAAAATGATTAGGAAATTAGATGAACTTGTCAACATAGCAAAAGAAAAAACAACGCGCCGGCTTGCCGTTGCTGCTGCCGCTGATAAAGCTGTACTGATGGCTGTAAAAGAAGCTGCTGAAAACAATATTGTTTCGCCGGTTTTGGTAGGCAACCAAGACGATATTATCCGCGTAGCTAAAGAAACAGGCTTCAACCTAGACAATGCAGAGATTGTGCACACCGACAAAGGCCCTGCTGATGCTGCCCGCATTGCCGTATCGCTTATCAAAGAAAAAAAGGCTGATATCCTGATGAAAGGCCATGTCAGCACCGGCCCACTCCTTAAAGCCGTGCTTGATAAAGAAAATGGCCTGCGTAAGGGAGGAACCCTCAGCCATGTCGCCTTTTTCGAAAGCCCATACTACCACAAGCTTTTATGCCTGACAGATGCTGCTATGAATGTAGCTCCGGAATTTGAAGACAAAGTGAATCTGGTAAACAACGCAGTGGAAGCCTTTCACAAGCTGGGGATTAAAACGCCTAAAGTAGCCGTAGTTGGAGCCGTAGAAACACTCAACCCGAAAATGGAGGCCACCGTGCATGCTGCTATGCTCAACACCATGAACAACCGAAATCAGATTAAAGGATGTATTGTTGATGGTCCGTTTGCTATTGATAATGCCGTTTCGAAGGAAGCTGCCGAGCATAAAGGCATCAAGAGCGAAGTAGCCGGCGATTGTGATATTGTAGTAACCCCGGACATTGAGGCAGGAAACATCATGTACAAAACGCTTAATTTCTTAGGAGGATCATCTTCTGCCGCCGTGATTATGGGTGCGCAGGTGCCGGTTGTTCTTACATCACGCTCAGACACCGATCGCAGCAAAATGCTTTCCATTGCACTGGCCGCTGCTATGGAATAATCCTGAAAATGTGAAACGAAAAACAGAATGAAAGAAGATAATATACGAATATTAGCTATCAATCCCGGGTCTACATCAACTAAAATTGCGGTTTATCAAAACGCCAAGGCGCTGTTTTTAAAAACGCTGCGTCATTCTACGGAAGAGCTCGACCGTTTTGAGAAAATCACCGACCAGTATGAATATCGCAAAGAGATGATTTACCAGGAGCTGGAGCAGGCAGAAATTCGTCTGAACCTGATACGGGCGGTTGTGGGTCGCGGAGGCCTGGTAAAACCCATCCCTTCAGGCGTATACAGAGTAAATGAGGCGATGAAGAAAGACCTGGAAAACAGTCCGCTGGGTGAGCATGCCAGCAACCTGGGCGGACTGATTGCCGATGATATTGCCAAGTCTTTACCCAATGCAGAAGCCTTCATTGCTGATCCCGTAGTAGTTGATGAAATGCACAATTTGGCCCGTTATTCCGGCCATCCTGCTTTTGAACGGGTTTCGATTTTCCATGCGCTGAACCAGAAAGCCGTGGCGCGCTCCCATGCCAAATCCATTATGCGGAAATATGAAGAGCTGAACCTGATTGTAGTTCACCTTGGAGGCGGGATTTCTGTAGGGGCTCATCAAAAGGGGAAAGTCATTGATGTAAACCAGGCATTGGATGGCGACGGCCCTTTTTCACCCGAACGGACGGGTACTTTGCCCGTAGGAGCTTTGCTTAAAGCTGCCTTTAGCGGAAAATACAGCTATGACCAAATGAAGAAAATGGTTAAGGGAAATGGCGGTATAGCCGCTTATCTTGAGACCAACAGCGCTTATGACGCTGAAATGCGTGCTGCTGATGGGGACGAAAAAGCACAAGAGGTTTTTGAAGCGATGGCTTACCAGGTAGCTAAGGAAGTGGGCGCCATGTCTACCGTATTGCGTGGCGAAGTGGACGGCATCCTGATTACCGGCGGCATTGCCAACAGCAAATGGTTTGTAAACCTGATTATTGAGCGCGTGTTTAAAATTGCTCCGGTGCATGTTTACCCTGGCGAGGACGAGATGAGAGCACTTGCCACAAATGGACTTCTTGTGCTGAAAGGAGAAGTGGAGCCGAAAGAATATCAATAAGGAAGCTTTTTCTATGAAAATATCCGGATGAAGAGCCATTTTCTGCTTTCACCATCCGGATTTTCTTTACATCTTTGTGAAATAAATCAAAAAGATTTAAAGATGAAATACCTGACCAAACTTTCGTTACTGTTATCGCTTTTAATCGCCGCATCAAGCTGCTCCAATAAATTTTATGAGGCTGATGAATTCAAAACCATAAAACGCAAACATCAAAAAATTGCTGTATTACCTGCATCTATAGATATCGTGAAAGGTGCCCGAAAATCCGCATCGGGTGATATGAAAAACGCCTCCATTGATATGGCTTATACCTATCAGGATATCCTGTCGAAAAAATTAATGGAAAGAAGCGATGATTATTCTGTGACAATTCAGGATCCGGAAACAGTGAATAAAAAGCTTGAAGAGGAATATGTAAGCTATTTTAATATCAACAAAACAGATGTTACGAAAATCGGAAACATCTTAAGAAACGAAGCCGTGCTTTTAACGCAAATTGAAACACCTGTTTTGCTGGGCAAAAACCCCGGGAGCGACAGCAAAGAAAAAATCAAAGTGAAAGTAGTGCTTCATGAGACTAATATGGATATTTTATTATGGAGCTACACAGACGAGTATAAAGCTTCAAAAATCTATACCATCGAAGCAATTGCTGAGGAAGTTATGGATAACATCGGCAAAAAGTTTCCCTATAAGGAATAACTCTTCTTTTTGTATTCAAATCGAAGAACCAAATAAAACCTGAGCCCGTAATGTGCTCAGGTTTCTTTTTTAAGGTACAGTAAAAACAGGCATGTAGATTTCTCTGAAAAGAATCCATATTAAATACGTCAAAAACTCGTCTGAATTCTTTTCTGCTTGCGGCTTTTTCCTTATTTTTGAGGAAAACCTGAAACGAAAAACCATGGCCAGGCTACTCATATTAGCAATCAATCCGGGTTCAACTTCCACTAAAGTGGCGGTTTATGAACGTTCGACACAACTTTTTCAGAAAAACATATCTCATTCTGCGGAAGAGCTGGAGCCCTATGCTAAAATTACAGACCAGTTTCAATTCCGGAAGGAAATCATCTTGCAAACCCTTGAGCAAGCTGGAATTATTTTACAGGATATAGGTATCATTGTAGGCCGCGGCGGGTTACTAAAGCCTGTTCCTTCAGGTATTTACGAGGTAAATGAGCGTATGAAGGAAGACCTGCAAAACAGTCCGCTGGGAGAACATGCCAGCAACCTGGGCGGTTTAATTGCTGACGACCTTGCCTCGGAGATTGAGGAAGCTAAAGCCTATATCGCTGACCCTGTAGTTGTTGACGAGTTTGACGATGTGGCCCGGTATAGCGGCCATCCGCTTTTACCCAGAAAATCCATCTTTCACGCGCTGAATCAGAAAGCCATCGCCCGTCATCACGCTGCTGTAAAAAACAAAAAATACGAGGAGATGAATCTCATCGTAGTACATATGGGTGGCGGCATTACGGTTGGTGCGCACCGAAACGGCAGAGTTGTGGATGTAAACAATGGGCTGGACGGTGATGGGCCTTTTTCTCCTGAACGGTCTGGGACGTTGCCCGTTGGCGACCTGGCAAAATTATGCTTCAGCAATAAATACACGCTGGCCCAGGTGAAAAAAATGATTAAAGGAAAGGGCGGTTACATGGCATACCTCGGCACGAACAATGCGCAGGATATAAGTGAAAAAGCCAAAAATGGCGATCCGGAAGCGCAGCGGATTCAGAACGCCATGGTTTACCAGATTTGCAAAGAAATTGGCGCAATGGCTACGGTTCTGCAAGGAAAAACCGAAGGTATTCTACTAACCGGTGGCATAGCACATAACCAACATATCGTAGACCAAATCATTCAAAGAACTGATTACATTGCCAATGTATATGTCTATCCGGGTGAGGACGAAATGCAAGCCCTGGCCAACAACGGGCTTATGCTCAGCAAAGGATTTTTGGATGTGAAAGAGTATAAGTAAGCTCATGAAATTATTGACAATTTCAAACTCCGCATGACTCAATGCATTATCGAGTCAAAAAATAATGCTGAACATATAAGAGGTTACTTCGTAAGGATTATTGAATCTCAGAGCTTCAGTTTTTTCGTTTTGATTTTTGGGGCTTCTTTGCCATTAGGTTCGGCAGAACAGGTCCCAAACCCCAGCAAGCCATAAACCGGGCAGCAGCGGCGCAGCGACGTAACAAAAAGCACTACGGCAGCAATCAGCAGCCCTTCCCCTAAATCACCGGAGATCACTTCCAGGTAATACAGAATAAAAATGGTTAGTGCTGTGGCCAATCGGATGTAACGATCTATTTTTCCTACGTTGTGAAGCATACGTTTTTATTTTTAGTGATAACATCAAAAAAAGTGCTTTGTTGTACTGGCTGAATTAAAACATAAATCAATATAGATGGGATAATATGTATTATTCTGATGCTATTAAGAAGCATTAGCAGAATAACAGGGAAGAAATGGGAAGCCTTTGATATTGTTTGAATTGTATTACTTTTGAAAAAGACAGTCGAGGATATAAAAAAACGAGAATGTATCTGCTATTAAGAATTATAGAAAAGCTTTTTATTATCTATTTTGTTCTTTATCTGTTGATAGATATCGGGCTTTTTCTTTATTCGTTTATTGCTTTTCGCAGGAAAAGAGCAATACCAAAAACAAAAACGCCGGATTGGAAAAATCACCCGGTTACTATAATTGTTCCGGCATACAACGAAGAGGTGTCCATTTCATACTGCGCCCGGATGTTGCTTCAACTAGATTATCCCACCTATGAGCTGATAATCGTAAACGATGGTTCTTCTGATACTACATTAGCTAAACTTAAAGAAACCTTTTCGTTGAAGGAAATTGAGAAAAAACAACAAAACCCTTTAACAACGGAAAACATTAGATCTGTATATAGAAATGAAGAGGGTTCACTGACAATAATCGACAAAGAAAACGGAGGGAAAGCAGACTCCTTAAACGCGGGAATTAATTATGCCAATGGCAAGTATATTTGTACGATTGATGCGGATTCCATACTTGAGAGTCAGGCCTTGAAATCGGTAGTCAGGCCGTTTTTTGAGGATTCGCGCACCATGATCACCGGGGGACAGTTGGCCGCCTCGAACGAGGTCGTGTTGGAAAACAACCGCGTGGTCAGCTCAAAAATCCCAAAAAACATTTGGGTGCTGTGGCAGATTATTGAATATATCAAATCGTTTATGGTATCGCGGGTGGGATTAAGCCGTATTAACGCGCTGCTATTGATGTCCGGGGCTTTCTCCATGTTTCGCTATGACGATTTAATCAATATTGGAGGATTTTTAAGCAAGCAAAACAATCACCCATATGTGGCAAGGCATGTCGGTTTGGGGCGACAAACCGTATGTGAAGATTTAGAAGTGGTTGTCCGGCTTTTTAAATATCGCCGGGATAACAACAAAAAAGCCAAAATATTTTTCCTGCCGGAACCGGTTTGCTGGACGGAAGTACCCGAAAAAGGCAGGAATCTGTTTAACCAACGTGCCCGTTGGCACCAGGGACTAGTGGAGACGCTCAGCATTCACCGTTCCATGATTTTTGAGCCCCGGTACGGGAGCACCGGACTTATAGGATTGCCGTATTATTTTATCTTTGAAATGCTTGCCCCCCTGATGAAAATACTGGCTATTTTATTTCTTATTGTTTCGGCTGTTTTAGACATACTTAATGTGCAATGGATATTGCTCATCCTGGTGGGTGTGATTTTGCTTACGGCGATAATAACCAGCGGAATCACGGCCGTAGTGGAATACTGGAGCCTGAGTAAATCGGAAACCAACAGAAATGCGTTGAGGTATAAAAACTTTGCAGACTGGAGTACGTTGATCTTAACAAGCATCATGGGTGAATTTTCTTATTCCTTTTATAAGATGACAGCACAGATGAAGGGACTATTGGATTTTATCCGCAAAAAAAACGATTGGAAAAAATTTGAAAGAAAAGGAATTAACGAGAAATGAAAACAGCATTGTTTGTATTTTTACTTCTGGCGGCAGTTAGTTCTGTGGCTCAAGAAACAGAAGAATCTTATCGAAAAGCGGGATTTGAAGCCATGCAGGCGGGGAGGCTGCAAAAGGCAATTAGCAACTATTCGAACGTATTAGAAATTGATCCGGATGATTATGATGCACGTCTTGCACTGGGAAGACTGCATTACAGGAATAATAACTGTGATTCTGCAAAATATTATTACGAATTGATCTATAAAAATGACCGTACCGACGTGGAAGCCTTAAATGGGTTTGTGAAATGTTATATCCGTGAAGGGAAACTGGATAGCGCGATTAGCTACGCAAAAAAAGCTGTAAAACTCATGCCGGAGCATGTGCCGGAATACCTCCTGCTTGCCAAAGCTTATGGCTACAATGGAGAAATGGATAAGGCCATAGAAGCATACAAAAAAGCCAATCAAATAGATGACACCTATTCTCAGGCCTGGGCTGGTTTGGGGAAAATGTATTACTGGAAATCTAAACCCGCCACAGCAACAAAGTATTATAAAAAAGCGCTTGAGCTTGATCCCCAAAACAAAGCCATTCAAAAACAGTATGAGGAAGTACAGGATGTTATGAAATACCGGCTGAAAGGCCGTTATCAGTATCTCCAGGAAAAAGAAGAAGCTTACCAGATTGATGCCTTGATTCAGCGCTATTCAGTACAAAAAAGAGTAGGCGATAATTTTCAATTGTCAATGAATTTTCTTTTGGATTACTCGAATAGGGATTTTCAAAATAATTTAGCAGACACAACCCGCTGGTTTGATAATACCTGGGTGAAAGCTACGTGGATATCACAAAATCATCAGCTCAGTGCGTATGCAGGAGCAAGTAGCAGTGATGAACAATTGACCACGTATGGCATGAGTTGGAAGTCCAATACTAAAATCGGCGATCTATCCATCGAAAACACGCTTGATGGAGGATACAATTACTTTTATTACTGGAACCAGGTCGGGCGCCAGTCCCTGTCAAACGATTTGCAACTGGAATATGGAAGTATCACGCTTAATATTAGTGCAGAAACAGGAACAGTAGATGAAAAGCCGGTTCGTAAATACCCTTCGGAGGCATTGAGACAGGACAATAACGCTTATATTTCTTATAGTGGAAGACTTAGCTGGCAAATGCTGGATGTACCAAAGGTGAAATTGGGAGTAAGCCATTCCTATTACGATTATGAGTATATTTCGGCTGAATATTATACTCCTAACGACAGGTATTTAACAGGACCATTCGCATCGTTTTATAAGGCTTTTGATAAGTTTTATTTGTATGGAATGTATGCCTACAATATTGGAACAGAAAAATATTACTACCTTTCCAATGGTGGCGCTGAACAGTCGGGAACTATTGACGCTGATAACTGGAATGCGGCGATGGAACTAGGCTACAATTGGGATGATTTTTCATTATCTGCCAATGCCGGCCGATTTTATAATCCATATTATCAGAATTTTATGGCTTTTGTTTCGCTGACAAGAACGTTTTAAGCTATGAAAGGAAAGATAGCCGTCATATTATTACTTGTTGCCCTGCTGGCCTTTATTGTTTATAAAATGATGCAGCATGAAACCGATATTCGCGAACAACGTGTGACGAAAGAATATATTGAGGAGGATAGTGGTCCGCTTCTCGAAAAAAAGCCCCTGGAAGAATTACAGCGCATTGCTGCTGACGCCGATTATTACTTCCGGGCAGACGGGGATTACTTTAAGATACTTGATTACGGTTATCAAAAAACGGACAGACATTGGAAAACTTTTCTGATGAAAGGGGTCAATATGGGCGTTGCTTTGCCCGGGAAATTTCCTGCAGAATTTTCAATGACCTATGAAGAATATATGGACTGGCTTATTAAAATCGGAAAAATGAATTCCAATGTATTAAGGATATACACCATTTTGCCCCCGGAATTTTATGAGGCTTTTGCGCAATATAACCTGCACCATCAGGACAGGCCATTATATCTTCTTCATGGAGTGTGGGCAAAAGTGCCTCCGAATCATGACTACTTTGACCCGGCTTATACAAGAGATTTTAAAAAGGAAATTATAGATGTCATTGATGTGCTCCATGGCAATACAGTACTTGATGCTGAAAAAGGAAAAGCAAGTGGTGTATACGCTGTGGATGTATCTGAATATGTAGCAGGGATTATTCTGGGAAGGGAATGGGAACCGAATGCCGTTCATAAAACGAATAACAACCAAAGTACGAATCAGTATTATGGAGAATTTGTATCAATGCCCCATGGCAATCCCATGGAAGCATGGCTGGCTGAAATAATGGATTTTACTGCTTTATATGAGCTGCAAGCCTATGGCATGCAACATCCCTTATCGTTTGTAAATTGGCTACCGCTAGACCCCATGTATCATAACACGGAATTTATCGAAAATGAAAAAGTCCGGGAATTTGATAATGATTTGGAGGCAGTTCACTTCGAAAATTTTCATAGCAGTAAAATGTTTATCCCCGGGATATTTGCCTCTTATCATGCCTACCCTTACTACCCAGATTATGTGTACCTTAAAGAAAAGTATGCCACTGCGAAGAACAGTCGCGGAAAACCGGATAATTATATTGGTTATTTGCGGGATTTAAAGTCCAGACATAAAGGGATGCCTTTGCTGATTGCAGAATACGGTGTCCCGAGTAGTCGTGGAAATAGTCATGTTAATCCTTTTGGATTTGATCAGGGAGGACATTCTGAAGCTGAACAGGCCGAAATTTCTATGATGTTGACGCGGGATATCTTTCACTCCGGATGTGCCGGGGCTGTTTATTTCGAATGGGCTGATGAGTGGTTTAAACACAACTGGCTGGTTATGGGTTTCGAAAAGCCTTTTCATGACAGAAAACTGTGGCATAACATGGAAAACCCGGAGCAGAATTTTGGTATCCTGGCCCTGGAAAACCGGCAACGTACGATAGATGGGGAATTGGACGATTGGGATCAGTCATTCAAAAAAAGTGAAAAGGAAAAATTCCAGTACCATGCCGATGCTTCCTATTTTTATATTGGGGCAATCCTTGAAGACTTTGATTTCCGGGAAAACAACCTTTATATTGCCATTGACACCTATGACAGGGAAAAGGGAGATCATCGCCTGCCTTTTAGTGAAGAAAGATTCAGACGGGGATTTGAATTTTTAGTTGAAATGGTGAATAAGGATAGTGCGGCTATTCTTGTTGATGAACCTTATTCTGTCTTTACGGATATCTATAACGATTCGGTACCGGTGTATGCCTCCAAACCCAACGAAAACGGAGAGTTTGTAAGACAAAAGCTACTGACCAACCGCGGCAGAGAGTCCTTAACGGGAGAAACCTTTGATTCTGTTATTGTAGACCGCAGTGAACTGGAATTCGGACTTAGTAACCAGCCTGAAACATCCAACGCAGATTGGTATTGGAATTCTGAGAAGCACGAGCTTGAATTGCGGCTTACCTGGCACTTGCTAAATGTTAGTGACCCGGCAAAGAATTATGTGTTGGATGACCAAAAAGAAACAGCAGAAATAGAATATACCCGGACAGATGGATTTAATTTGATCGGTTTTATTACGGATAAAGAGAATAACGTTATCCGCCGTTTTCCGGATAATGGAACCAGTGATTTTATCTGGGAACAATGGCAGCAACCTGACTGGACCAGTAGGATGAAACCTTTGTATGATAGCTTAAAACATTATTTCAGAGTGGTTAATTCCAGCATCAAGCCGGATAATGAGATTCGTTTCCCTGAAAAAGAGAGCTTCCGGATAACGGAATTTTATCGACAAAAGCAGGGAGCCGTCTCGCATAGCTTTCTTGGTTCAGACTATTCACAAATAGAACAGGCACTCCCCGTTTTAGACAAATACCGGGTTTCAGCTTCTTTTGGAGTGGTTCCTGATTTGATTAATGATGTTTCCGGACGATATGCAATTGATGAAGCCGGAAGAAGAAAGCGGTTTAGCAGTAACGACTTAAAGATGCTTTCTCAGGAGGGGCATTCCGTGGTATTGCAACTAACAGACCCCAGCGATGTAAATGCTGAAAATTATCCGGATATCCTGAAAAAGGAAGAAATGAATCCGAATCATCTAATAGCAGCATATCCGGCACCCTCGTTTTTTGATCAGAAGATGGATTTCATCCGCACTCCCGACATTGGAGAACACAGCTATTCCGGGTTGTCATATCATAACCTGGAGAGTAACCGGATGAGCCAACCTGAACTGGATTCAGTATTTGCCCATGGGACAGGAAAATGGTTTATTCCGAATTATAAATATTTATCAAATGGCGATTTGCCTGAAAGGGGCAAATCATTATTTGTGAGGCAAAAAACATTTGAAAATCAACTCCGGCTGGCCCGGAATCATAATTATTGGTTAGCAAACGAATGGAAGGTGTTTAAATACCTTACAGAGCGGCAACATTCGGAAATAGAAACATCACGTCATGGGAATCAATTGTTTGTAAGCCTGAAAAATGCTCTGGACAATGATGTCTTTGATCATCCATTGACCATTGCTTATCAAACCCCTGCCCCCTTTGTGCAGGTCGTTAGTGAAAAAGGTCAGTTTACGCTGAAAAACAGAACGGGCGTTGTATATTTTGATATCGTTCCCGGTAAAGAAATAACATTAAAACAATTATGGTGATGCAAAAAACAAAAAATGTATTTTTTCTATTCCTATCTGTTTTCCTGTTGAGTGCGTGTACGCAAACCATAGAATATTTAGGCGGGGATGAAAAGGAGAACAACATGGATAAGCAATTGCCCCGGGTATTATTTATAACAACCGGGATTACCGGTCAAGAGGCTACCTTACCCAAAGGGATTGTGATTGCCTTGCAGGCATTCAACCGGAAAGGAGCGATAGTAAAGCTGGAAACCAGAAATGTCCTTTATGAACCGGATCGTCTTCAAAATTACAATATGATCATTCTGTCTACTGCTGCGGGATATCATGATGCTGACCGGAAATATTCGCTGTCTTATATGTCAGAGACCGAACTGGAGAACTTAAGGGATTTTGTCTATAACGGGGGTGTTTTGATATCGGGAGATAACGTTGGGCGGAATAAACCGGACGGTACCGATCGCATTACTTTACATAAAAAACTCGAGCCCGGGAATTATCCGCTATCAGAATGTTTTGGCCTGGAAATGGCTGAAATGAATATGGAAGGATTTAGTATTTATGGAAGTCTGGATGATTCAGAAGATGAATTTCTAAAATCAAAAACAGATAAGAATTTTTATACCCTGGTACCGGATACCCTATTTTCAGATAAAGCAGAAGTAATGGCCAACTGGGTGAGTTCTTCCGATACCCTTCCGGCTATTGTAAAAAATAATTATGGAAAAGGAACTGCCTACTTGTTAGCTTCTTCGAATTTCCTGCATCCGGCAGGGGCAGGAGGAAATGTTAGCACAGAAAAAATTACAGGATTCTATGATGCGGTGGTGAATGATTTTCATAAGCAAAACAGAATTCCACTACATTTAAAACCCTGGCCTAAAGGACATGATTATGCTTTTTGTATTACGATGAACTCAGGTGGAGAGTTAAAGCATTATGAACGGTTTTTTGAATTAATGGAAAAACACCATCTTACGGCTGAGTTTTTTGTAAACGGACAGATGAGTCAAATAATTAATGACTTTCTTGAAAAAAAAGAAGTTCCATTGCAAAGTAGCGGATATGAGTTTACGAACTACCGGAACCTTAGTTATTCCCAAGCGCTGCAGGATATTTTACGTAACGAAAACCAGTGGCAAAAAGAGTTTGAAGGATTCCGGTTTCCTTATACTATGCCGGCTTTCTGGGGATTATTGGCGCTTTCGGAAGCCGATTATTTTTTTGACAGTAGTATCGGTGCCAATAACCTGGAGTTTATTCATGGCAGTGTGGCGCCGCATAATATGGTGATAGCAGATCAGGGGTTCTACAAAACAACGGATATTGTAGAACTGGCTCCCGTTTATAATGATGACTACTATTTCTTAAAGGATATCAAAGTGTTGCAAGGGCTGTCGCCAAGAAAAATGATAAAAAAAACGCAACTATATCAAAAATACCTGGAGAACTATTGGGAGTATGCTGTTAAGCCCTATCACGGACTTATGGTTTATCAGGGTCACCCCAGGTATGTGGCTCATAATGACACCACTATCCGTGTTCTGGAAAAACTGATTGATCAGGTTAAAAAAGACAATACATGGATTACCACAGCCAGTGAAATAGCCAACTTTAGAAGGGATTTGATGAAGATGAAATTTTATGTGGAACAGCAAAATGAAAAAGTTATCATTACCATTGATAGCCCTGATGACACAAAAATAGAAGAAGTAAGCGCTAACATTGATTTTCTGCCTGAAAAAATCAAATCGAAACAAGGCACTGCCAAAATCCATTCAAGCGATACAACCGGATATTACATCATTTTTGATGCTTTAAAAGGGCAAGAGATCGTGATAACAAAGGCAAAAGAAAATTAACTTTTATCAGATACAGCGCATCATGGACGAAATGATAAGGTGCCGATGGAAACCCCCATGGCAAGCATTCCGCTCACTAACCGTTTTTATCGGCACAATGATTTTTGACCGGAATCACAATCGCTGATAATAATAATTTTATTTAATTTCCCTTTATAATAACATTATCCTATTCAATGCGTTTGTATATATATAATTAGATGATTAATTATATTAAAAAGGAAAGAAAGATGAAAATTCAAAAATTACTTATTATAACATTCGCTGTTGCTTTAATCGGCTTTACAGCATGCGAAAAGGACACAATAGATAACGATCGTTCAGAAAAAGCCACTGTTGAGCTGAAATTTGAGACAGTCAACTCCGGTTTTCCTCTCAAAAACACCAATGAAAACCAGCTTGAATTTGCCAGTGGTCACATCATCCTGGAAAGTGCAGAATTTGAAACCAGTTCTGACAACGATTCAACAGAAATGGAATTTGAGATAGAAAGTTACATTACTATCGATTTTGCCACCGGCAACACAGACCCTGATATTTCAGCAATCGAATTAACACCGGGCACCTATTCAGAGATAGAAGTGGAACTTGAACTCTGGGACGAAACTGATGAGCCGGCAATTTTGCTGGAAGGAACATGGACCGATTCGAGCGGCTTCGCTAAGGATATCAGGTTAGAATACTATTCAGGGCAAGACTTTGAATATGAAAGGGAGGGTAATATCATTATTGATGAAAACACTTCTTTGATTGCCTATATCACCTTTGATCCGAATATCTGGTTCTCAACGGTCACACACGAAGAGCTGAATTCAGCTACAACAGATGAAAATGGCGTGCTTGTTATCGGCCCGGATCAAAATCCTGAAATATACGAAAAGGTTGAAGAGGCAATGGATGAGGTCAGTGAAGTTGAAATAGATGATGATGACGACGACGATGATGATGATGACGAGGATGACGGGGATGATTAGATCGCATCAGAAAACAACTTCCTGCCACTAACTTATGTGAAAACATTTGGATAACGTAAAAACGTCATAGTGTGATATTAATACCGCCCCGTAAGATTTCGAAATCTTACGGGGCGGTCTGATTTTCCAGAACAAGTGTTATCTCGCCGCTATTCTATCCTGCGCAAGTCTTGTTCTTTTTCCTGTATTAACCCTAAAAAACCAAGCAATTTCTTTACAATTTTAAAGCTTATATTTTTGCCTTCGTCTTCAAATTCTTGCTGATTATTAGTTTCATAAATGAGTTCAGTTTAATAAGCTCGTATGTTTCTGAATTTATAGATTAATAATTATTATCGTCCGGTTAAATCTGATGTTTTGAGTTTTATTGAAGGCAGACCTCTCACTTCGTTCGAGGTGACAGGCTATTAGTGTTAAACAAGTCGGAGGGTGGAGGCGGCTTTGCAGCCTCCACCCTCCGACTTCGCAAAAAGCCTGAACTCCTGGATATTTCGACCAGCGGGAAAAATCTAAAAGTTTTTACCGGACATTGGTGATTAATAATATGAAATTCAATGATTTGATTCTGACTATACGGGTTTAATAACACTCTGATAAACGGCATATTACATCATTTAGTAAAAACTTGATGCGCTTAGATCAAACTCATTAATTATTGTGTGAAAAACAACCCTTACCTAACTACGGGTGTCATTAGTTTAATGGAATTTTCTATTAATCACCAAACTAACAAAAACATGATGAAAAAACTTTACCTTTTATTCACGATTACGCTTTTTGCGTCCTTTAGTTTTGGACAAACTTTATTAACAGAAGACTTTTCAGGAGGAAGTTTCCCACCCTCTGGATGGAGTATTGATGCCCATTCAGGCAATTGGTCTGCCAACGATGGCAACAATGCCGGTGCAGAGGCACCGGAAGCTCAAATGAACTGGCAGCCTCAATTTAACGGAACAAGCAGGCTTATTTCGCCTGAGGTTGATGCCTCTGGCATGGATAACCTTAAACTGATGTTCCGGCATATGATTGATTTCTATGGCGATAATTTTGAAATTGGAGTAGAAACACGCAGTGGCGGCGGCAACTGGAATACAGCATGGAACCAGACCATTACATCAAGTGTTGAAGCTGAGCAAGTTTCGGTAAACATAGAAACAGAAGATGCCGGTGCAGAAGACTTTCAATTCTGTATTTATTTCAGCGGTAACAGTTATAACATTAATGACTGGTACATTGATAATATTGACCTTTTTAATGCCCTGAACCTGGACCTGAAAATGGAAGAAATCACTCTACCCGATTTTATCTCACAGGGCGAAAATGAGGTTACCGGCGTCGTAACAAATGTAGGCGTAGAAGAAATTAACAGCTTTGACATGCACTACTCTGTAAGCGACGGCCCGGTCTATACTTCTTCAGTTGAGGATGCAGGACTGGAGTCTTTAGAGCAAATGGATGTTGTATTTGACGATCTTTGGGATGCCACGCCTGGCGCTGCTGAGATAACAGTTTGGGTATCGAACGTAAACGGACAGGAAGATGACAACCCGGATAACAACGAACTTTCAAAAACAATTAGTGTAGCGCTACAGAATGTACAACGCCGTCCGCTTTACGAAGAATTCACCAGCTCAACATGTGCCCCCTGTGCTACGTTCAATGACAACACTTTTAATCCCTTTATTGAAGAAAACGGTGATGACATCGCTTTAATTAAATATCAAATGGACTGGCCAGGCTCCGGAGACCCATATTACACAGAAGAAGGAGGCGTTAGAAGGACCTACTATGGCGTGAATGCCGTTCCCAATTTGTTCACCGACGGCAGCAACACAGCTACAAACAGCGCAGGTGTTAACAACGCTTTTGACAATTCTATGGAAACACCTGCCTTTATGGATATTACAGGTAGTTTCCAGGTAGAAGAACCCATGATTAGCGGCGTCGCAAATATTGATTCTTATATTGACGCTGAAAACTTAACCTTACATGTGGTAGTCCTGGAAAAAGAAACCACTGGAAATGTTGGCTCTAACGGAGAAACCGAGTTTCATCATGTGATGATGAAAATGTTTCCTGATGCCAGTGGAACCACGGTTGACCTGACTGCAGGAGAAATGCTCAGCATTCCTTTTGAAGAGGATTTATCGGGTACGAATGTGGAAGAGTTTGACGATTTAGCCGTGGTTATTTTTGTGCAAGACGACAGCAACCAGGATGTAATGCAATCAGCATATGCAACAGAAGGTGCGGCAGCTCCGCTTTCAGAAGTAAACATCCTTGATGGCGCATCGGATGTTCCGACCGATCAAACCTTTATAATTACATTTTCAGAGCCAGTCAGGCAACTGGATGATACCGAATTAACCGACGATAATGTGGATGAGCATGTAATTTTTAACATGACTGATGAAACCAGAGATGCTGTTGATTTTGATGCAACCATCAATGAAGAAAAAACGGAAATTACAGTTATGCCTGACAGCTTACTGGACACAGAAACACAGTATTCCCTGGCCATGGAAGCTACCGTAGAGAACTATGATGACATCCCCATCCAGCCATGGGATATAACGTTTGACACGGAAATTGGTGTGAATATAGAAAATGTATCGCTGAAAAACCTAAGCGTTTTCCCCAATCCAGTTACCCAAAAGGCTACGATTCAATTTGAGTTGCGTCAAGCCGATGAGATTCAATTGGCGATCATGAATGCTGCCGGACAGGTTGTTCATGCAGAAAATCGCACGGGAGCACAAGGCGCGCAGGAGTTTCAGTGGGATGCATCAGGCGCAGATAAAGGACTTTACATCTGCACCATTAAAACATCAAATGGAACAAAGGCTGTAAAGCTAACAGTACATTAAAATTTAATAAGAAAGCAGAGTAAAATTCCATTTCGAGATATAACAAAACCCCCGGACATTTCCGGGGGTTTTTTCTTTTACTTCAGCTTTTCCATCATGGCTTTCACGATGTTTTCCGCTCCTTCCCAAATCTGCAGGATATTCGCGTCAAGCATATAGCATGGCGTTGTGAATAAATTATACTTTTCATCCACTACCACTTCGCCATGGGTTGTTTTTTTATGGCGGGCGCCCATGCCCTCCAGTCCTTTTATTGTGTCGGGGTCTTGCCCTATGGTTACTTCCACACCTTTAAGCACGCGCGCCACTACAGCAGGCGAAATGCAAATAGCGCCAAGGGGTTTCTTTGCGGCTACAGTATCTTTTATCGCCTTTTCCACATCTTTGTCAACACTGCAATCGGGACCTTTTACCGCAAAATCAGACAGGTTCTTGGCTGCTCCAAATCCGCCCGGCATAATCAGCGCATCAAAATCTTCCTCATTATATTCACTCATGGGTTTGATATCGCCACGCGCTATGCGTGCTGATTCTATCAAAACGTTGCGCTTCTCGTTCATCTCTTCACCTGTAATGTGATTCACCACATGATATTGTTCGATGTCAGGAGCAAAAATCTGATACTGTCCGCCATGTTGAGCAATGGCAAGCATCGTCAAAGTTGTCTCATGAATTTCGGCTCCGTCAAAAACACCGCTTCCGGATAAAATAATCGCAAATTTTTTCATCGTTTTCGCTTTTTTAGGTTTTATACAAAAATACAGCTTTCCGGTTCCAAATAAAACAGCGCTGTTTTAAAATCTGTTAATAAAAGTTCAAAAGATGAGCCGATTTCACCCTTTCAGGGCTTTTGGGATTTGAACTCAATTTTTAACATAGGGCTTTACCCAATGCTATTTATGAAACGCCGTTGGCGCTTTTTACCCTCCAGATTATTTACAAATCAATCGCAAAAAAGCCGCAAGGCGGCGCCATCAATAACCTATGGTGATAGCCATAGGGAAAATAATTCCACTAATCCAGGATAGCCCCAACGGGGTGAAATAAAGATAATAGAACTTTAACACATTATTTAAATTTCAATAGCATGATTATTAATAGGTTATTAGTGGTTTTATGACGAATAAAACTTATATTTGCGGGTAGGCAGATTGATTTATGAATAAAACAAAACACCATGTGCGGACGATTTTCATTAACAAAAACAGAAGTGGAAATAAACCAACGCTTTCATGTGTCGGGAGGCGCTGCGCCCTACATCCCGCGCTTTAATGCGGCTCCGGGGCAAAAGCTGGTTGTAATCACCAATCAGACACCCGAAAAAGTCAGCCCGATGAAATGGGGCTTAGTACCCTTTTGGGCAAAAGACCCGGCTATCGGAAATAAAATGATCAATGCCAAAAGCGAAACCGCACAGCAAAAGCCCTCCTTCAGGGAGGCTTTCAAAAAACGCAGAGGCCTCGTTATCAGCGATGGATTCTTTGAATGGAAAAAGCAGGGAAAAGAAAAAATCCCACACTACATTTTCCCCGAAAATCACGCATTGTTTGCCATGGCGGGTTTGTGGGAAATCTGGAAAGACAAAAACGGCGAACCACTGCACACATTTACCATTCTCACCACTTCCCCAAACAACACTATGAAAAACCTGCACGACCGCATGCCGGTAATTCTGCCGGAGAACGAAGAGGAAAACTGGCTTCAAAATCCATCTGCTGAAGAAGCGGGAAAGCTTTTGGCTCCTTATCCCGGAAAACTGGAACTCTATCCGGTATCAAAAGAAGTGAACTCGCCACGCAATGATACTGAATCTGTGATTAAACCCTTATCGGGATATTCACCGACATTATTCGATTAAGCATCGATAAAACAGGCTTAAATTGAGATGATTTTATGCTATGCGAAAATATGATTTAAGCATGAAGAATTCTGACATCCCAAAAAAAATTAAACCGATGAAAAAAAGAACGCTCTTCGCATTTATTATTTTGATGCTTTTTCAATATTCCGCTTTCGCGGGAAACCGCATCCATAATTTCCAGAGACTGGCCAGGCACCTGATGGAAGGCAAAACTGTACGCATTGTGATTCAATATAAAAACTGCAAAGTAATGCAGAAAGACAGTACGCTTAAACCCGGGCCCGACATTACCGGCGGCATGGAAATAGAGGCTTTTGAATATTTCGCCCGGGGAAGCTATGGGAATGAAAAGGCGTATATGATTACTTCTGTCAGCCACCTGATTGCCAACCCTTTCGGGAAAGGGTTTGTGTATAATTATGTGAAAATAAAAGCCTTTGAAGATAACCGCGTTGAAATTACAGCCGCATTTCTGGATAGCCAAACCCATAAAACGCTGCAAAAGGAAACGTATTTTACCAAAATTGCGGATAAAAAAAGGCAAGGAGGCGCTTTTTTCTATTCAAATTAACAAAAAAATTCCATTCCCAAATCCCGGTAAGGCGCAACCAAAAAGCGCGATTTTGAACAATGCCTGCACGGCATTCGTTTGCTTTTTGAAAATATTTTCCTTATTTTCACATAATTATGTTTAACAAAAAGCTTTTTGTACCGTCCGGAATTGGACTGATTATGGCGCTGACAATGTCCTCTTGCAAGTCAGACCCCGCTGATACTACCAATGAATCAGCCGGAGAAGTTCTACAAAAAGATACCATTACTCAGGTAGACCGCATCCAAACCCGAAAAAAAATCAGGGTGCTTACCGACTATAACTCTACCAACTATTTTATTTTTCGCGGAACACCAATGGGATTCCACTATGAACGTGCTGAGCAGTTTGCCAATGATTTGGGTGTTTCGCTGGAGATCATCCCGGAAAACAATATCGATACAGCACTGGCGATGCTTAACCGGAACCAGTGTGATATACTTGCGATGGATTTGGCGGTAACGCGAAAACGGAAAGACCTGGTAGATTTTGCAAATCCTCACTATCAAACCCGTCAGATGCTGGTTCAGCAAAAACCGGCGCGATGGCGCAAAATGGCTACTTACGATAAAGTGGAAAAGCACCTCGTCCGTTCCCCTTTAAAACTTGCAGGCGATACAGTGCATGTGCAGGAAGAAACCGCATACGTTAACCGCCTTTATAACCTGATGGAGGAAATTGGAGACACGATATATATTATAGAAGATTCGCTGGAAGTGGAACAGCTTATCAAAAAAGTAGCTGACGGCAAAATCAAATATACCATTGCCGATGAACACGTAGCGAATGTAAATACACGGTATTTCCCGGATATTGATGTGAAAACACCGATTAGTTTTCCGCAGAATGTAGCCTGGGCCGTAAAAAAAGGGCACGACAGCCTTTTGCGTGTCATTAATGAGTGGCAGCAATCATTCAACGATACTTTTTTAGCTAACGTGCTTTACAACAAATATTTTAAAAACAGCGGCTCACAGCAACTGTACTACAGCGAGTATCACTCCATTACGGGCTCAAGGATATCAGCCTTTGATCATATTCTGAAAGAGGAAGCTCAAAAGTTAGGCTGGGACTGGCGCCTGATTGCCTCGATGATTTACCAGGAATCCAATTTTCTCCCCGAGGCGCAATCATGGATGGGAGCCTACGGGCTGATGCAGATGATGCCGGCCACGATGATGAAAATGGGCATCGACAGTTCCGCATCACCACGCCAGCAAATCAAAGCCGGGATAAGGTATATTAAGTGGCTGGATAAGCAGTTTCAGCCGCATGTTGAAGATGAAGAAGAACGAAAAAAGTTTGTGCTGGCAGCCTACAACGTAGGCTTAGCGCATGTGTTGGATGCCATCAGGCTGGCCGAGAAATATGACCGCAAAAAGGCCATTTGGGATGACAACGTAGCCTATTTTCTGCTAAACAAGTCGAACCCCGAATTCTACCAGGATTCTGTGGTTTATTACGGATACGCCCGGGGCGAAGAGCCCTATAAGTATGTAAATGAGATTTACAGCCGCTACGATCATTATCGTAAGATTATTGAATAAAAGCCCGGATTGCTATTTGCTAAAGCTGCTTATGCTCTGGGTTTATTGGCCTCATTTTCTATGGCAATAAATAACTCATTGCCCAAACCTTCTCGCTTTTCCTCATACCAGGCAACGGCTTCTAAAATATCAAGATGTGCTTCTTTCCTGAAATCGACTATGTGTTTCACAAGATTTTTTTAACGCTTCTTTTTACTTCGTTCCAGCTCACAACATCCTCCGGGTTGGTTTTATGAGCTTCCAGACGTTCATCCAATATTTTTTTATGCTCGTCGCTAATTCCTGATGCTTCTGTGTCCGCAGCAATGCTGTCCCAGATAGTTTGAACGAGGTGTATCCTTTCGTCAACACTAAGTTTTAATAGATCTTTAATTTCTGTCATT
>JBNJGK010000023.1:0-22810 GCA_051747665.1 Bacteroidota bacterium
GCAGCTTGAAGGACTGAAAACAGAAGCCGACCGGGCAGAGCGCGACGGCGACTATGAAAAGGTAGCCAAAATTCGCTACGGCAGTATAAAGGAAACAGAGTCAAAACTGGAAGAGGCCAAAAGCAAACTGGCCGAGCTGCAAACCGACCAGCGCATGATCAATGAGGAAGTCGGCTCAGAGGAAGTAGCTGAAATCGTATCGCGCTGGACTGGCATCCCGCTGAGCAAGATGCTGCAGAGCGAGCGCGAAAAGCTTCTGAAACTGGAAGATGAACTGCATAAAAGGGTAGTTGGGCAGGAGCAGGCCATCGGAGCCGTTTCCGATGCCATCCGCCGCAGCCGTGCAGGCCTTCAGGATGCCCAGCGGCCTATCGGCTCATTCATATTCCTCGGCTCCACAGGAGTAGGGAAAACGGAATTAGCGAAAGCGTTGGCAGAGTTCCTCTTTGATGATGAAAACGCCATGGTGCGTATTGATATGTCTGAATACCAGGAGCGCCATTCTGTATCGCGCCTCGTAGGAGCGCCTCCGGGATACGTAGGATATGACGAAAGCGGACAGCTCACCGAAAAAGTTCGCCGGAAACCCTATTCAGTGGTGTTGCTTGATGAAATCGAAAAAGCACACGCCGATGTTTTCAATATCCTGTTGCAGGTGCTGGATGATGGGCATATGACAGATAACAAAGGACGTTTTGTAAATTTTAAGAACACGATAGTCATTATGACGTCCAACATCGGATCGCACCTGATACAGCAGAATCTGAGCGAGATTAATGAGAAAAACAGCGAAGAGATCCTGGAGAAAACGCGTAAGCAAGTACTTGATCAGCTTAGGCAGGCGATGCGTCCTGAATTCCTGAACCGGGTGGATGAGACGATTGTATTCCAGCCGCTTTCAGAGCAGGAAATCAAAGAGATCGTAAAACTGCAGTTTAATATAGTTGAGAATATGCTTAAAGAAAACGGTATTTCTGTAGAAGTTACTGAGTCTGCCGCCGCGTTATTAGCTAAGCAGGGTTACGATCCGCAATACGGAGCGCGGCCTATTAAACGCGTAATCCAGAAGCAAGTGCTCAACGAGCTCTCGAAAATGATTCTGGCTAACGAAATCAATCGCGATAAGCCCATCGTGATTGACGTTGAAGACAACAAATTTGTGTTCAAAAACAACTAATAAAAACGCCTTTTAGTCAGCATTTTTCTGAAAGGCAGACACCTAAAAATGCCCTGCCGGCATAGTCCGGTGGGGCATTTATGTTTTACATATCATTAACAACCATGAACAAAAGCAAACGGGGGTTGTTGATGCAGTGAAATTGGTATATCTCAGTAAATTATTAAATCATGAAAAGCAAAGATAAACTAACCATTCGTTCGGTAAACAAAGAAACCTTAACAAAATGGTATCGCCTGCTGACCTTGGGAAGGCAAATTGATAATAAAGCGCCCAACTACCTGAAACAGGCTCTGGGCTGGTCATATCACGCCCCCTATGCAGGTCATGATGGCATTCAATTGGCCATAGGACAGGTGTTTGATAAAGAGCACGATCATCTTTTCCCGTATTATCGTGATATGTTAACAGCCATCTCTGCCGGATTATCGGTAGAAGAGACTCTGTTAAACGGGCTTTCCAAAAAAGATGATGTAGCCAGTGGCGGACGTCACATGTCGAATCACTTCGCCAAACCGGAATGGAATATCCATAATGTATCCTCAGCAACAGGGAACCATGTGTTGCATGCTGTAGGCGTTGCCCGCGCCATCAAATATTATGGAGGCAAGGGCGTTGCTATCAGCTCGCAAGGCGAGTCCTCTACCTCAGAAGGGTATGTGTACGAAGCTATCAATGGCGCTTCACGCGAAAAACTGCCGGTATTGTTCGTTTTCCAGGATAACGGATACGGCATCTCCGTACCCAAATCAGACCAAACGGCAACACCCTATGCGGCAGACAACTTCCAGGGATTCCGCAACCTGAAAATCTTTTACTGCAACGGCAGAGACGTTTTCAGTTCTATGAATGCCATGCAGCAAGCTAAAAAGTGGATACGGGAAAATCAGAAACCGGCTATCGTACATGCCAATTGTGTTCGCATCCACAGCCACTCTAACTCTGACCGCCACGAGCTTTATCGTGATGACACCGAGCGTGACAGGGCTATGATGTTAGACCCGGTAGCCACGTTCCGCCAGAGACTGAAATATGCCGAAATCTTCACCAACGAAGAGCTGGACGCGATAGATAAAGAAACCAAGAAAGAAATTTCCAAAGCGCATAAAAAAGTAATTAAAGCGGAAGATCCTGACCCGAAGAGCATTTTTGACTTTGTTTTACCCGATCCTTACAAAGCAGAAAAGTATCCCGAAGGAAAGCATGAAAATCAGGGTGAAAAGCAAAAGTTCATTACCGCTTTAAACGAAACATTAAAGGCAGAATTCCGCAACAACAAAGACACATTCCTTTGGGGACAAGATGTAGCTTACAAAGAAAAAGGCGGTATTTTTAATGTCACTAAAGGCATGCAGCAGGAATTCGGAAAAGCACGGATTTTTAATGCTCCTATTGCTGAAGATTTTATTGTAGGTACGGCCAATGGTATGAGCCGTTACGACAAAAAAATAAGGATTGTTGTTGAAGGCGCTGAGTTTGCTGACTATTTCTGGCCTGCAATGGAACAATATGTGGAAATGACCCATGAATACTGGAGAACAAACGGCCAGTTTGCTCCAAATGTAACCATTCGCCTTGCTTCAGGAGGTTACATAGGTGGCGGGCTCTATCACTCACAAACTACAGAAGCTGCACTGGCTACCTTCCCGGGCATCAGGGTAGTTTATCCCTCTTTTGCTGATGATGCTGCTGGCTTATTGCGCAGCAGCATGCGCTCCGAAGGGCCTACCCTTTTCCTGGAGCCTAAAGCGCTTTATAACGACCCGAAAGCAGCCACACCTATCCCAGACGATTATGAGGTGCCTTTCGGAAAAGCAATGGTTCGTCGTGAAGGTAAGGACATGACTATCATAACTTATGGAAACACTACGCACCACAGCATTGAAGCAGCCAACAAAATTGAGGAAGAAACAGGAATGTCTGTCGAAGTAATCGACTTAAGAACACTCATCCCGCTGGACAAAGACACCGTACTGGAGTCTGTAAAGAAGACCAACAAAGCCATGGTCGTGCATGAAGGCCCGGTTTTCAATGGATTTGGAGGCGAAATAGCTTCCACTATAGCCGATGAAAGTTTTGAATTCCTGGATGCTCCGCTCAAAAGGGTGGGCGCAACCTTCACACACATCGGTTTCCATAAAAATCTGGAAAACGCGATTTTACCCAATACACAAAAAGTTATGCAAGCAGCTAAAGAATTGCTTGATTACTAAAATCAATTTTTGCATCAGATTTCAGAAAGAATCAGAATTGGAGCAGCAGGCAGGGAAAATATCCTGCCTGCTGCTTTTTTATCCGGTAATGTTTGTTACTTTTGAGTATTGATATCAAATAATCAATCGGTAACAAAAATTCGAAAACCATGCCTTTGTCGTACAACCTAAACACCTACAGCCTTCAAACACTCGAAAACTGGCTTTCGCTGATCTATCATAATCAACACTTACAAGAATCTATCCAGCACTATTTCCAGCAAGAAAACATTCCTAAGCATTACCCCTTAAATAACCGCTTAGGGTATTTAAAGCTAGCCGCCGGAAATTTTTTCAACAACGACTACGACTATCAGTTTCTTATGCCGGGTGATTTGCTGCAAGCGCTGGCATCCGGTTTAACCGACAAAGAAATATTGGCTTTGTGCCATAACAAAGTGTATGACAAAGGCAACGTTAATATCTTTTCTCCGCTCCATTTTTTTAACGAAGGCAAACACTTGCTGCCAATATCAGGCCGGGAGGGAACACATGCGGCCACTGCAACAGGCCTTGCCCGTAGCCTTAAAATATATAACTCTGAGGGAATCGTACTTTGCCCGATATCACAAGCTGCTTTGCATGAAGGATTGGTTTATGAGTCTATCCTGGCTGCGGATAATGAAAGGCTTCCGGTGTTGTTTATGATAAACGGATACGAAACAGAGGAAACCACTTTTGACGCAGACTTATTCGGAAGGTTGCCGGGAACCTATCTTTCTTATTGCGATAACACCAACTTCTTTGATACCATGAATGCCACCCAGAAAGCTTTCAGAGTGGTTAAAGAAGAAAAGCTTCCGGTTCTACTTGCAGCGAAAGGCCAACTGAAAAGCGAAGATTTATTCGATGATTATACCGACCTGCTTATCGGTTCCCGGAAGTTTACTAAAGAAGGCATCCGAAGCATGGGACAGGAGATACAAGCAAAAATCGACTTAAGTTATAAGACTATCATAAGTTTAACCGAGCCATCAGCGGAGAAACTGGCAAAAGAAAAGCAAAGCCTGTCAACTGAATATAATACTGAAAAAGAAGATGCCCATCGAAAATTAGCTTTAAGCGACGCTATTGCCGAAACTTTATCAGAACAACTAACTGCAAACCGCCACAGCTTTCACCTTTCGGGAATTGTATGCCAACAAAAAAATCTAAACGCCCAAACCGGCATTGACAGTCCAAAAGCCTTTCATTACACATATTCGCCTGAGTTCCTTGTAACTTCTGCTGCCGGGATGTGCTATTACCGCAAAGATTTAATGGTTACCGTTCTTCCTGCCGCTGATGCTTCAGAGATTTGGAATCTGGCAGGGAGGCTGGCCGACTTAACCGCATTGGCATGGCATTCTCAAAACCCATTTCGCCTGCTGATTCGAGTTCCGGTTGGCGGCTATGATGGTAGCGGACCCTTTTTATCGCAAAAGCCTGAAACAGCGCTGGCCTCTATACCGGGAGTCCAGTTAGTTTATCCCGCTTTCGCGGATGATGCAGCCGGACTCATCCGCACTGCATTTGAAACTCCTGGCATCACTATCATGTTTGAAAGCAAAGCGCTCTACGACGACCCCCTTAGCAGAAAAGCCATACACCCAACAAAAAGGATTAAGCCGGGCAGCTCCCGTATCCTCAGGAAAGGAAAAGACATCACCTTCATTACATGGGGAAACACTGTGCATCTGGCAGATAAAGCAGCTTCCAAAATGCTTTCTTCATACGGAATACAGGCCGAAGTGATTGACCTTAGAAGTATAGTACCGTATGATAAGGAAACAATACTTAGAAGCGTAAAAAAAACACGGCGTGTATTGATCATTCACGAAAGTTATACCTTTGCCGGGATAGGTTCAGAAATTGCTTCTATGATTAACCGGGAGGCGTATGCTGCGCTTAAAGCTCCTGTGGGAAAAGCGGGCACCCATAACAGTCCCGTCCCTTACCAAAGGGAAGCTGAAGCACTTGCACTGCCTTCCATTTCCGGAATCACTGACGAGGCATTGAATATTCTGGAATTTTAAAAAAGAGGAAACACCGCATGGATAGTACATATCTGAAAAGCATTTATCGTGCCGCTATGGTTAGTTCTGTGGGTAACGGAATTTTAGCCGCAGGAAAAATAATTATTGGCTTTATCAGTGGAAGTTTCGCTGTAATTAGCGACGGACTGGATTCAGCAGGCGATGTTATTTCTTCGGTTATTATGGTTTATACGGCCAGGTTAATGAAGAAACCACCTAATATCAAGTATCCATACGGATATGAACGCGCAGAATCGATTGCATCAAAAATCATTGCCTTTTTTATTTTCTTTGCCGGAGCGCAACTGGTTTTTTCTGCTATCCAAAAGCTTATATCAGGAGCGCAACACGAAATCCAAGGAACACTGGCCATATCTGTCACCATCATTTCTGTTTTAAGCAAAATCTTTCTGGCGCTCCATCAGAAAATAAAAAGTAAAAAACTAAACAGCCACATGCTTAAAGCCAATGCCCGAAATATGCAAAACGACATCCTGATTTCGGGCAGCGTGCTGGCAGGACTATTTTTTACTATACAGTATAAAATTTATGTAATTGACTTGATATTGGGTCTGGCCATAGGGATTTTTATCATGTGGACAGCTTACCGGATTTTCTTGTCATCCAGCACAGAGCTTATGGACGGCTTGCAGGACCCTTCCATCTACAACAAAGTATTCAAAGCCATTAACCAGGTGAAAGGCGTTTACAATCCCCACCGCTTAAGAATAAGACAGCTTGGCAATCAGTATGTGGTGGCTGTGGATATTGAAGTGGACGGCGCCATTACCGTGCAGCAATCCCATGATTTGGCAAGACAAGTAGAGCTTAATATCAAACACCATATTCCAAATGTTTACGACATCCTTGTTCACATGGAACCATACGGAAAAAGTGAAAAGGACGAAAAATTCGGCATCTCCAAAGAAAACCTCCCGAAAGAGTAAACCCCATACCAACATGTTCAGATTCGTTCACCTGTTATTCGAAATTGAACGCTGAAACAGAATTTGAATAGAAATTCCTCATTGCTTTTGCATTATAAATCAACATCTTTGACCCAATTGGCATCATTTATGTAAGAAGCGTATTCAATGTTAACCAAATAACAATTAAACTTATGAAAACGTTGATTTTTGTTTTAATGACACTTACCCCGTTCAGCATGGCTTTTTCACAAAAAGAAGAGCCCGAAACCATGAGTTATTTGCTGGAAAACGGTATTAATGTAAGCGGTTTTGGAGGAATGATGGTTTCCTTTGGACAGGTAGAAGACGATTTTGCCGTATTTAGTGGTGGCGGCGGCGCATTACTTATCAATCAGAAATTCTTTTTAGGCGGTTTTGGTGAAGGCTTGGCAACATCTCACAAAAGAACTGATTTAAGAATTGACGGACAGGACCTTTCAGATGTAAAAACATCATTGGGATATGGTGGTCTTTGGACCGGATACATTTTTAAACCCAACGACTTAATTCATATGCAAAGCAGTGTTAAAATCGCAGCCGGAGAGCTTGCCTTAACAGATTCTTTTAAAGATGTTTATGACAATTTATATGATGATTTGGTTTTTGTAGCTATCCCGTCGGTAGGAGTGCAGATGAACATTTTACCCTGGTTTCGGGTATCATTGGATGCCGGTTATCGCCACGTAGGAAATGTAGATGACAAAACAGAAGAATTAACAGGGCAACCGGTTTTTGAGGCAAAAGATTACAGAGGACTTCATACCACAATAGGCTTGATGTTCGGAGGTTTTTAAGTTCCCGTTATTAACTGAAAACGATTTACCAAATGAATTTGAATACAATTGGAATGCTTTTCCTGATGTTAATGCTTTCTATGCCAGAAAAAGGCATGGCAGAGCAAGAAGAGTCAGGCCCTGCAATTAGCGGAGAAATAACCGACAGCCAGAGCGGAGAAGCCCTTATTGGGGCGACCGTCTACATTGCCTCAGAAAGCAAAGGTACTACAGCCAATGCTTATGGTTTCTACTCGATAAGCCTTGAGCCTGGAACCTATGTTGTAAGGTACAGCTACACAGGCTATGAAACTGAGGAAAAAACCATAGACCTGAATCAAAATACTACGGTAAACGTTGAGCTCGACCCCAAGCAGCAAATGTTGCAAGAGGTCACCATCTCTGACAGCCGCAAAACCGGCAATGTTACTGATAATGAAATGGGCGTATCGCGGCTCGACAGCAAAACCATAAAGGAAATTCCAGCTATGATGGGCGAAACAGACCTCATCAAAGCCATACAGTTGCTTCCGGGTGTACAATTTGCCAGCGAAGGGTCGTCAGGTTTCAGCGTAAGGGGCGGATCGCCAGACCAAAACCTGCTTTTACTCGATGAAGCTACAGTTTATAATGCATCCCACCTGATGGGCTTTTTCTCGGTTTTTAACAACGATGCTATCAAAAAGACGCAGTTGTATAAAGGCAACATCCCGGCTTCGGCGGGAGGCAGACTGTCTTCATTGGTGGATATCCGCATGAAGGAAGGCAACAACAAATCTTTTACAGGAAATGGCGGAGTCGGAACCGTATCAAGCAGGCTTACTTTAGAAGGACCTATTTTGAAAGACAAAGCCTCTTTCCTGCTTTCTGGCAGAAGGTCTTATGCAGACCTGTTTCTGGCACTTTCCTCAGATGAAGATATTCGTGACAACACCCTTTACTTTTATGATTTAAATGGGAAAGTAAACTATAAAATAGATGAAAACAACCGCCTGTTTTTATCCGGGTATTATGGCAAAGATGCATTCAGAAACCCGGATTTTGGTATTTCCTGGGGTAACAGCACAACCACACTAAGGTGGAATCATCTGTTCAGTAAAAAAATGTTTTCCAATTTCACATTTGTCAAAAGCAATTATGATTATCAGTTGGGTATTCCTGAAGGAGAAGCGGCTTCATTTATCTGGAAAGCAGACCTGAATGATTATGCCCTGAAAGCTGATTTTGGATATTACCCCAACCCCTCCAACACAATCCGCTTTGGTCTTCAAAGCACCTATCACAGGTTTTTCCCGGGCATTGCAAGAGGATTGGGTGAAGACAGCTTTTTCGACAGCTACGAGGTAGACCATCATAATTCATTGGAAAGCAGTATCTATATTGAAAATCAACAGGAAATCGGCCCGCTCTGGTCGCTAAGGTACGGCCTGCGCTATACACTTTTTAACAATATTGGCACGGCGGTAATTTATAACTATAATGAAAACTATGAGGTTACAGACAGCACTACCTATCAGCCGGGTGAGTTTTACAATTACTACCACGGATTGGAACCGAGGTTGGGTGTTCGCTATCAAATCAATGAGTTTTCATCGCTGAAAGGCAGTTATTCCAGAACACGCCAGTATATCCATCGCGGAACGAACAGCACCAGCGGAACCCCACTGGATATTTGGTTTCCGTCAACGCCAAACATTGCCCCACAAACCGCAGACCAGGTCGCTTTAGGATATTTCCGGAATTTCAGGGAAAATGCCATAGAAAGTTCCGTGGAAGTCTACTATAAAAAGATGAAAAACATTGTTGACTTTAAAGACAATGCAGTGATTTTACTCAACAAGGAATATGAAGGTGAAATCAGAACAGGAACCGGTGAAGCATATGGCGTTGAATTTTATACCAGGTTTGATATTGCCCCGTTCAACGGCTGGATAAGCTATACCTATGCACACTCTGATAGGACAATAAACGAAATAAACGACGGAGACACATATCTCTCTCCATATGATCGGCCTCATGACATCAGCATTGTAGCCAATTACAACATAAGCGAAACATTGAATCTGGGTTTCAACTGGGTTTACATGACCGGAAACCCGGTTACGTTTCCTACAGGCAGAGCTGAAATAGGTGGAAA
The DNA here is from genome assembly GCA_051747665.1 of Bacteroidota bacterium. Lineage (GTDB taxonomy): Bacteria > Bacteroidota > Bacteroidia > Bacteroidales > JAIPAH01 > JAIPAH01. The sequence continues at coordinate 9,323 of JBNJGK010000023.1, forward strand.
ATATATCCCGATTTACTCAGAAAGAAACAGCTACCGGATGCCCGACTATCACAGAATGGATATTTCATTAACGTATAAAGGAAAAGAATCTACTAAAAGGAATTTCCGCAGCGAATGGAACTTATCCCTCTACAATGCCTATGCAAGAAAAAATGCATGGGTAATTAATTTTGTTCAGGATGATAATAATCCGCAAAGGACTTATGCTGAGAAAACATACTTGTTTAGCATTGTCCCCAGTTTAACTTATAACTTTTATTTTTAATATGAAAACCAAAGGATTAACATATATAACATTTCTTTTGTTAATGGTGACCGGCTTAAGCAATTGCACTGAAAAAATTGACATTGAGCTGGATAATGATTTTGATCGATTGGTTGTAGAAGGCGTGATTACTGATGAACAAAAGCGCCATACCGTGGAAATAAGCAAAACCACAGATTTTTTTAACCCCGGACAAGCTGATCGCATTTCCGGAGCGCAAATCATCCTAAGTGATGGCTTTAATGCCGATACTTTAGCTGAAAACCCTGACAAACCAGGCACCTACATGACACCGGCAGATTATAAAGGCATCCCCGGAAGGGAATATAAAATAAGCATTAACCTGCCTGAGCCTGTAAGAGGAGAGACGCTGTATGAAGCCACGGATATCATGCCGCCCAAAAGGACTATGGACTCTATCAAAGTAGTTTACAGAGAACGCTGGGAAGCCTGGGAAGTGCAAGCATATGCAATCGATCCTCCCACAACTGATTTTTACCGGTTTGATATTTACAAAAACGGTGAGCTTGTTACCGACACTATTAATGAACCTTTTGTTACTGATGACATTCTTTTCAACGGCCAATACACAAACGGCATCAGCGTTGGATTTCTTCAGGTGGAAAACCCACAGGAAGTAGTTGAAATTGGTGACACTATTACAGGTAAGTTATCCAGCATAAGTGAAAGCTATTTTACATTTATGTTTGATGTAATTGATGAATCCGGCTTCAACAACCCTTTATTTGAGGGTCCTCCTGCAAATATAAGAGGGAATATAAGCAATGAAGGCATTGGCTTTTTTGCCGCAACAGCCGTAGATTACTCAACTGCAACGTTTGAAGGAGAAGAGGTAAAGTAAAGTTTAGTATAAAAGAAATCCCGTAAAAAAGGATTTGGCTTAGAGGGCATTTATAAATTACTTATGCCTCAAGAAGGTGAACTGGCATAATAAGAACAACCGGAAAGGATGCGGTATCCTGTTCCGGTTGTTCAACAATAAACTACCCTTATGAAAAACTATCTATTTTTTAATAATTCTATCAATATACACGCGATGATTATCAGAATAAAAATGAATAAAATAAGCGCCTGACTTAAGACTTTCGGTATTTACCGGCCTTTCATCAAAAAGTTCTGACTGCAGAACACGCTTTCCGGAAAGATCGTAGATTTCTATATGCGTTACATCTTTCCCGGCAGTTATATAAAGTACATCATTCAAGGGATTGGGATAAACACCGTACTGTTCAGCAAGTTCACTTTCTTCAACGCCGGTGCTTTCACTCATATCCGATTCAAAACGCGGCGCCAGCACATACTTTCCGCCTTTATTAACTAAAATACCTGTGATGCTGTAGATGTTTCCTGCGTTCATCACTGATTCATCAAAAGTGCCATTATAAATATCCAGATTGTCACCCACGTAAAATGTGCCTTCTTCATCTGAGCATACAGCCACTGTAATCACATCTTCGTTATCCAGCTCTAATTCAACAAACTCTTCCACCGTGGCATCATTTACGTTAACAAGAGCGCTCTCGTACATTTCAGCAGGATCTGTATCCGGTTCTGTAGTGGCATCAATATCTGCTCCTGTCACTTCTGTAGCAGGAAACATAGAATTTCCGTCAGATACTGTCTCAAGGTAATAAGCCGGATAAATTTCGGTTTGATTTTCGTATGGGCTAACCGCGCCGTAAACCAAGACCTCATCACCAACGTTAACCGCCTCGGCCAGGCTTGTACCGCTCTGATAGGTGTTTACAGAATGATGCGCGCCAGCCTCATCAGTCAGCCAAACACGCTCATCAAAAGCATTGATATACGTAACAATGCCTTTAAAGGTGGCAAACGGCCCATCAAACATCAAGCCTCCATCCGGATAAGTCAGGCTGGTGTAGCTCAATGGCATAATTCCGGCATAAAGTTCAACAGAATAATCATAAGCCGTATTTTCAAGGACATCAATTTCGGTGTCAGCCGCCATTTCTTGTGATGCTCCTGAAAAGTGTACTTTTTTAGGATTCTCTTCGCTTATTGTAAACTCGCTAAACGTAATTTCCTCGCCACTGCTGTGCAGCTTGATATCGTTCAGGTTAATATCGCCGGGATTCACCTCGATATCATATTCTGCAATCACTTCAGTATTACTTGCCGGGTAAGCCACATCAAATACCGGAGGCACATAAGCACCAACGCGGAAATTATCTACAGAAATTTGTGAACCTTCAGAATCAGCATGCAGCCCAAAGTAAACCTCATCTCCATACTCGAAACCTTCTACTTCTGTCAAATCATAGTTAAATTTCTCAAATCCGTCGGTAGTCGTAATGATTTCATCAACCATAACCGTAAAATCATCAACTACAGGATCTCCGTGCGAAATCATAACATAAAGCGTATCATAAAACTCCTGATAACCCATTTCTAGCCAAAAAGACAGATAATCGCCTTCAGCAGGAGTAATTTTCGGTGATATCAACCAATCATCTGCCGGGCCGGGATCATAGCAATCCACCCATGCAGCAACAGAGCCTTCAAGGCCATAACCTGCTGCAGTATCCCAGGTTCCTTCATTCATACCCGCATCTATTGTAGTCCAATCTTCAGGGAAACCGTTTTCAAACGTTTCAAATAGTGTTGCTGCATCTGGACCCAGGTAAAAATTGTCAATGTCTACATAAGAACCGTTGCTATTGCAATGAACAGCAACATAAATATCATCCCCCTCACTAATATCAGGTAAGTCAGTTAAATGCCACTCATATTTGGTGTATTCACCTGTCAGCTCCATATTTTCTTCCAGTGTGATAGTGAAATCCTCTTCCACGGCATCGCCTTTAGAAACCATGACACTGATTTCATCGGGATAATCGGCGCTGCAGATTGCATAGAAGCTGAGCATATCTCCTTCTGCAACCGTTATCTGTGGTGTAATCAACCAATCATCTGCCGCGCCATCGTTAGGCAGGTCACCATCCCAGGTGTCCAGGTCTACGCATCCAGAACCATCAATCCCATATTGGTCATTGTAGGACCAAGTGCCCTCATTATCGCCGTTATCGATAGTTGTCCAGCCATCAGGCCATCCATCGTTAAAATCTTCGTTTATAGACTGTGCATGCATTGCAACTGATACAGCCAATGCCATTGCAAAAAGTAATAAATGTCTCATAATTTTAAGTTGTTAGTTCGTATTTTGATTTAGATCGTTCGATAATTATAAATCCATCACTTTAATGTTATCAATACCCAGCCTGTCGCCACCCGGATATGGAGTATTGAGCCTAAACCCAATATACACACTTTCACCTGCATATTCTGATAAATCCACCTCTCTGAGCTGGATTCCGTCACCTCCTACATCTTCTCCAACTTCTTCAGGAGCCACTGTCAGAATAGCCCCATTAGCCAAACAGCCTTCAGCATCTTGTGTAGTTGTAGACACAAACACCTGGTAATTATCAGGAAATTCACCTGAAGAGGTCAGCGAAACCGCCTCAAAAGTAAGCATCGATTGGCTGCCTAGTTCTATTTCAGGTGTTATCATCCAGTCATCAGCGTCTACTTCTTCATTATACCAGGAAGTACCAACGGCAATTTTGCTGTTGAATAATCCACTGTGCCATACAATCCAGGCGCTGTCAGACAGATTTTGAAATGCTTCGTTTGAAGTGGCAACAGTACCGCCATCTCCGTTGATAAGTTCCCATTCTTCCGGGAAGACATTTAAATCATCAAAATCTTCGGCAAAAAGCACATCACCTCCGGCTTCTACAAGCACCTTTTGAGTTGATAATGAGGATTCCCGTTCTCCGGCAGTGATTTTCAGCGATACCGTATATTGTGTCGCCGTATCGTAAACATATGTTAGCGTATCAAACACTTCTTGCACTTTTCCGTTGGTCATAGCCACTTCTGCAAAACCTTCTATAACGGTATCATTTCCATCGCCAAAATCCCAGTGAAAAACAGGATTATTAATATCAGTTGGCAAAAGGGACTGATTTCGGAAGGTAATAGGTTCGTCGGCTGAAAAGCCATCCTCCCCGCTTTCTATGCTGAAGGAAGCCACTAAGCTGGGATCAGGGACGTTGTAATCCTCTGTATAGTCCTCGCAAGACGTAAGTATCAAGGTCATTAAGGCCGAGACAACTACAACTCCAACAATTTTATTTTTATATTCAATAAGTTTCATAATATCAGTTATTAGTAGTTTCCGTTTTGTTCTATCTCATTGTTTGTATCTATCTCACTTTGAGGTATAGGAAAAAGCCAGTTATTGCTTTGCAGCGTAGTGCCCTCTTCAAGTACTTCACCGATCAATCCGCTGCGCCGCAAGTCAAAAAAGCGATGCCCTTCAAAAGCAAATTCAAGTCTTCTCTCTTTAATCAAAGCTTCCCGGAATTGGTCCTGATCGGATAAATCAAAAGAATAGTAAACCGGTACATCAGCGCGCTGACGAATCATGTTCAAATGTTCAAAAGCCTCTCCGTCAACCACATAACCCTTTTCGTTAAGCGCTTCAGCAACAATCAAATACATATCAGCTAACCGCAATAAGATGACATTATCATTTCCATTTCCCGTATCTGTATACTTGTTACAGTAATAGGAACCTCCGTTTTCATATATACTTGCTTCCCTGCGGTTATCATTTGACTGATATTCAAAATAGATGCTGTTTTCACGTGCTTTTGTATCCCAGGCTTCAACTTCGAGTCTGCCATCATGCCTTACCCAGTCTGCTATAGCATTTTGATCATCATCATTGAAAAAATCTACCTGAAAAATGATTTCATCTGACACCGACTCCTCATCAAAGAGCAATGCATAATTTTCTCCTTCTTCCAGGCTGTAATCTGGATTGTTGATCACCATTTTGGCATATTCTACGGCTTCATCCCAATGTGGGTCAAACTCACTAAAATAGAGATACGTTCTTGCCAGCAAGGCCTGCGCTGCTGTTTTCCCTGCAAAAGCAGGATTGCTGCGCTCCTGCAGCAATTGTTCTGCCTCTGTAAGGTCTTCAATAATAAACTGATACGTTCCCTCAACTGAAGCTCTCGGCACATTTAACTCTTCGTCAGTAGCAGATGAGGTTGGCTCAGTTTTCAGAGGTACACCATTAAAATACTTTACCAGGGTAAGGTAATTGAGCGCCCTCAGGAAGCGCATCTGGCCTTCGTAGTCATCTTTCACATCCTGGGGAACCTCTTTTAAGTCCGGAAGTTGTTCCAGGATATTGTTTATGCGGTTGATGCCGTCATAGCAACTGGCCCAGATTCCTTCTACATAAAGATTGCCTGGAAGAATTTCACCGTCATCCACTTCGCGGTATTCTTTTTTAGAACCTACGTGTATCCAGTTATCGGCGGCGAGGTCACCGAAAATGACAGCATCCTCAGCAAACCCTACCATCTGCAATTGATCATAGGCTCCATTTACTGCCGATTCCAAACCGGATAAATCCGTTATGGCTTCATCTCCCGGAATGCGGTTATTAGGCTCAATATCGAGCATCTCGCAAGAGGAGACAAAAATCAACGCGATTAAAAATAATTGTTTATATCTGTTTATCACCTGTATCATCGTAATTAAAATTTCATGTTAATACCCAATGTGTACATCCTTACCTGCGGATAGGTAAAAAAGTCTACCCCGCGGGTAATATTACTGACGCCGGAATAATTCACTTCCGGGTCCATACCGCTATAAGAAGTCAGTGTGTAAAGATTTTCTCCCTGGAAATAAATCCGTGCGCTGGTAATGCTGTTACCGATACCCAGTTTATCTACAGGAAGGTTGTAAGAAAACGTAACGTTTTTTAAGCGAGCATAAGAACCGTCTTCTATGTAATGAGAGGTAATCTGATTGTTATATCTCCCGTTTAAGCGGGGCACATAAGTTTCATCACCTGGTTGCATCCAGCGGTCGAGCACGGTAGTAAGCTGATTGTCATTACTTATAGTCATATTTTCAGTATATTGTCTTACGCCGTTATAGATTTCATTACCGTAAGTAAACTGAATAAAAAAGCTTAAGGAAAAATCCTTGTATTTGAATGAATTATTGAGTCCTCCGCTAAAATCGGGATGCGGACTTCCCACAATCTGCCGGTCGTTATCATTTATTACACCGTCGTTATTGACATCTTCAATCAGCAAGTCACCTGTTGCGGGGTCAACGCCATGGGATTCATACATATAAAATACCCCTATAGGTTCTCCTACAATTACGGCGTTGTTTCCACGCGTTCCGGGTGTGAGGGGTTGGTCATTATAAAGCTCCAGAACTTCATTTTGGTTAAACGAGATATTGAAACTCGTATTCCAGGTCAGTTCCCTTTTAATGTTTTCAGTATAAAGCTCAAATTCCAAGCCTCTGTTTTCCAGCGCTCCTACATTGGCATTCATACTGCCAAATCCTGAGCTCAAAGGCACAGGGCGTGCCAGCAAAAGGTCTGTAGTATGGTTATAATAGGCATCTGCCGAGAATGTAATCCGGTTTTTCAGAAACCCCAGGTTCAAACCTACATTATAATTTTCTGTGGTCTCCCATTTCAGGTCCGGGTTTGGGATTTGCGTAGGCACAATACCGGGCCGGGAATAGTAGTTAAACCCGGCACTGTATAGGTTTAACGCGCCAAAAGCTCCGATATCATCATTGCCGGTGAGGCCAAAGCTCGTCTTAAGCTTTAAATCGCTGAGCCATTCATTTCCACTCAGAAAATCTTCCTCTATAGCTCTCCATGCAAAAGAAACTGAAGGCAAATAAGCGAACCTGTTGTTTTCTCCGAAATTTGAAGAACCATCACGCCGTAATGTAAAATCCATCAAATACTTATTATCATAATTGTATTTAATTCTACCGAAGAAAGAGCTTAAAGCGGATTCGCGTAAAGCGGACTCAGTTTCATCTACATCTATCAGCGCCGCACTTTCAAGATATTGTAAATCATCATTAGGAAATTCTGTACCGGACATGAATAAATATTTGGTATTCCATTTTTCAAAACTATACCCCAGCAGCAAGTTCAAATCATGCACATCGTTAAAGGTATTATTATAGTTAGCTGTAGTTTGCTGTGTAAGCTTCAACACATTAGAACTTGCATCAGCGCCGTATCCGTTTGTTTCTTTCGCGGATTTCACAAAAGAAGGCTCAAAGCGACGCTCCTGAAGGTTATAATAGTCTACACCCCATTGGTTTTTGATTTTCAGATGGTCTGAAAATCGATATTCAGCAAAAATATTGGAAACGTTATGGAATGTCTCTGCCTGGTTGACCACCTCTTTACCTACGGCAACCGGATTATCCCACCATCCTGCAAGCGGGTAGTTTCCCAGCTCATCTTTAACAGGAGCTACAGGAGGAGCGGAAATGGCATTTGGCAAAGGCCCGTTAACGCTTTGGTCACCTCTGACGCGATCATTGATGGAATGCGTGGTATTTGTTTTAATGCCCAGGTCTAACTTGTCTGTGAGGTTGTAATTAATATTAATCCTGCCGCTAAACTTATCATAGTTTGTACCGATGACGACACCCTGCTGGCTAAAATAGCGACCGGAAACATAAAATTTCATGCGCTCCTTTGCCCCTGAGGCAGACAACTCCACATTTTCCACCGGGGCAGTGCGAAACACCTCATCAAGCCAGTCGGTATCAACTCCTTCTTCAAGCCATGAACGTTCTATCTCAGGGTGAATACCGGAAAAGTCATCGGAAACACCTTCAAAGTTTACAACGTAATCTTTCCATTGCTCTGCATTCAGCAAATCAAGTCTTTTATAGACTTCCTGCATTCCGGTATATGTCTTAAAACTAAATTTAGTTTTGCCGGCCTGCCCTGTTTTTGTTTCAATAAGCACAACGCCGTTTCCTGCTCTGGCTCCATATATGGCTGCAGCAGATGCGTCTTTGAGAACACTGATGGATTCGATGTTATCAGGGTTTATATTGGCAATGGCGCTGATGCTCTGTCCTTCCATACTGATTTGGCTGTAGTCGCCACTGGTAACCGGAATTCCATCTACCACATAAAGCGGTTGCGTACCAGCCGAGATAGAGCTCAATCCACGGATACTCATAGTTGGTGCCGCGCCTGGCGTACCGGAGTTCCTGTTGATGCTCACGCCGGAGGTTTTTCCCTGAAGCGCCTCCTGAACTCCATTAGAAATAACATCTTCGAGGTCTTCGGACTGCACAGAGCTGATAGAGCTGGTTAACAGCTTGCGAGAACTCTCACCATATCCGATCACAACAACTTCGTCCAGCCGCTGCACATCCCGCGACAGCGAAACATTTATTACCTCTCTCCCATCTACAGGAACTGTTTTGCGAATATATCCCATAAAAGAGAACACCAGTTCGGGATTCTCTATATCCGAGGGTATTTGAAGTGTAAACTTTCCCTCTACATCAGTAATGGTTCCCTGGCTGCTGTTTTTGATTGTGATATTCACTCCCGGCAAGGTTTCTCCGGTTTGTTCGTCTGTTACAGTACCTTCTACCTTATAACTATCTTGACGGGGTAAAGCACTGCTCTCACCTGCCGAAGCTTTTTTGGGTGTTAGAATAATTTTCTTTTTCAACACCTCATGATTGATGTCGGTTTTTTCAAATAATGCGTCCAATAATTTGCTTATGGATGCATTATTTACTTTCACCGAAACAATTTGCTGCACATCAACCATGGCATCGTTATACACAAAAGTAAATTCACTTTGTTGCTCAATTTCCTGCAGCGCCTTCTTCAAGGTTACTTCTTTGAGCGACAAGGTAAGCTTCATCTCCTGGGCATAACTACCCGAAACATAACCGGGCATCATAAAGGCCAGGAAAAGCACTGATGTAAGAAACCATCTGCAGTTGAACAGGTTTCCTGGTTTTCGCTGTGTTAAAATCCTCATAATTGTAACGTTAGTTTTTGTATTCGTTCATATCCTCTTTCTCAGGTTCTAAAAACAGGCGATTCCGATCGCCTCTGATTTCCATAGGTGTAATCTTTTTCAACCATTTCAATACATCTGAAATAGAATCATTTTGCAACTGAAATGTATACCTGTTTTTACCTATCAGGTCTTCATGAATTATAAATTCTATTCCATACCAATGTTCCAGTCTGCGGGCCACCTCCTGCAGCGGATCATTATTAAAAATCAAAGCGCCATGCCTCCATGCTGTATAGGTTTCAGCATCTACCGGCATAGTTTCCATGGTGCCTTTATTCTTATCGAGCCTCACTTTCATATCCTTTATCAAAGAAGCGGCAGGCTCAGCACTTTCTGCCTCCGGATTAAAAACCTGCACTTCCCCTTCGAGCAAATGGGTTTCGGCGTAATCGTCTTCAGGATAGTTGGTTACGTTAAACCTGGTTCCTGTTGCTTGTACGTTCATGTCTGATGTTTGCACTATAAAAGGCTTTTCAGATGATGACATTACGCTGAAAAAGGCTTCCCCCTCCAGAATAACTTCACGTTTATTTGTTTTTCTCATATCAACAGGATACGATAAAGTAGAATGACCATTCATCCATGCATAAGACCCATCAGGAAGTTCAATTCTCAGACGCTGTCCTTTACCCGTTCTTTGATGCACAATTTCGCTGGGAGCGCTGTAAAAATAGGATGTAAAGAAAAACACGGCCAATCCGGAAATCACTGCTGCCATACCGGCCGCAACGTACCATCGTTTAAAAAACGTGATAATTGGCGCTTGATTATGAACCTGTTGGGTTCCTGGATCAATACTGCTCTGCAAACTATAGTATACCCGTTTCGAATCAGGAGCTGGAATTTCTCCTTTCTTTGAATCAGCGCTGTTCCAACCTTTTTTAAGCATTTCTTTTGATTCCTCGGATTGCAGCACTTCAGCATCTTCCTTGCGTGAAGTATGCCTGAGAATAAAGCGGGCAAAAAGCGTTTTATTTTTTGATAACTTCAAAATATTCCAGTTTTGTTTATTTTGAGTACACATATAAAACGGGGTACCCTTAAGCAAGACTCAATTTAATTGGATTAATTCTTTTATTGCTGATTAAAGTGCTATTTAAGAAATAATCAACTCTAAATAAATCACTACAAAACCTGCCACATCGTTGTTATACATTCAAAAGTTATGCAACCGCTCTAAGCCTTAACTTTTCCTTTACGATGGATTTACATATTTTTGCAGTTTTTAAAATCTTTCATTAAATTCATTATCAGATTATTAAACCAGTTAAAAGCCATGAAGAAACTTTTACTAATCAGTTTTTTATCAATTGTGACCTTGTCGATCTTCAGCCAAAATGTACAGCTTCATTATGACATGGGAGAAGATCGCGGTTTTACCACAACAACCGTAGAGATGTTTAAACCCGACAAATGGGGAACTACCTTTTTCTTTGTTGATATGGATTATGGCGTCACGGATAACCTTGAGGGCGTAAACCTTGCCTATTTTGAATTTGCCAGAACGATAAAACTTGGCAAAACAACCCCTTTCAGCTTTCATGCCGAATATAACGGAGGATTATTTCAAGTTGATCAAAATCTAACGGTAAACATTGAAAATGCCTGGCTTGCCGGGCTGGATTATTCTATCAGCTCAGAAGATTTTTCGCAAGGCATTTCCTTAAAGGCTCTGTACAAAAATATTCAGGGCAAACACGATGCTTCATGGCAGTTCACAGCCGTTTGGTTTTATCACTTTTCAGACAACAAGCTCTCCTTTATGGGTTTTCTTGATTACTGGCGAGAAGATCGGAATTTTGGTGACGAAACAAGAAAATATGTTTTCATGGCAGAGCCGCAGCTATGGTACAACGCGACATCCAATTTATCGCTGGGAACAGAAATAGAAGTCAGTAACAACTTCATAGCAAATGAAATCAAGATCATGCCAACGGCAGCGATTAAATGGATCTTTTAAAGCACACTGATTATGCTGAAAAAAAATCTTCGGTTTAAATAAGCATCGAATATCCGCTTTTTTTAAACTTTCTGAAAAAGTATCAGCAAAACTAATATTTTAGAAAGCGCTTCTTTTATGGTCTTAAGGCTTAAGCGAATATGTGTCTCTACCGTCTTCTCAGAGATATTCATTCTTTCAGCAATTTCTTTGTATGAGAGACCGTCAAATCTGCTTAGCTCATAAATCCTGCGCCGTTTAGGGGGCAGTTTATCCAATATGTCATACAAATGCTTCAGCAAATCTGCGTATATGACATCATCCATGCTCTTAGTATGCACATGCGAAAGCATTTGGCGTGCATAATTCTGATATACAGTTTCGTACTTATGCTTCCGGTTAATGTTAAAAATGGCGTTTTTCGCCATGGTATGCAAAAAAGCATTAAAAGACTTTTGCTCATCCAGGTTTTCTCTATTCAGCCATACTTTCAGAAATATTTCCTGTACAATTCCCTCAGCGTCTTCTTTCGAGTTAAAATAACGCATAGCAAAATAATACAGCTTCTCGTGATAGCGGTAAAACAGAGTTTCAAATGCCGCTTGCGAGCCTTCTCTGACCTCTTTCATTAACTGACTGTCCGATTTATGAGATGTATCCAAAAGCGCTTTTTATTAAATGAAAACTTTGCTAAAGATGTATAATTTTACTGATTTACACAAGCAATCCCAACTTAATTGAAATGCAGCCTGTCATTATCTTAATATATTCAGGCAATTATGTAAAAACTTTAACATGCTGCCATCAATATCACTCAAATAAAGTGTAATGAGCCATCTAAAAAACTTTTCATGGTTTCCTGAAAAGATGTAATTTTGCACCGCTTGATAGAAATCAGGCCCCATAGTTCAATGGATAGAATATCAGATTCCGGTTCTGACGATCTGGGTTCGAATCCCGGTGGGGTCACAAAAAACCTGCAGCATTTTTGTTGTGGGTTTTTTTATTTTTGCACCAACTAACATTTTATAATCATGAGCAACATCCCAAAAAGCACAACTGCTGAGGTTGAAAAAGCACTAAGCAAAAATAACACGCTTATCATTGATATACGAACCCCCGAAGCCTACAATGGCTGGACCTTAGGCGGTGAAATAAGAGGCGGGCACATTCCCGGAGCTAAGAACTTCCCCTTTGAATGGACAGAATACCATTTTGAGCTACATGATTTGTTAAAGGAAAAAGGTATCACGAAAGAGAAAGAGCTCATAATTTATGGCTATGATTCAGACCAGGCTCAAAAGCTTGCCCGGGTTTTAATGGATACTGGTTTTGATAAAATTGCTGTATATGATAACTTTATTGATGAGTGGTCGTCCGACAAGACAAAACTTTTAAACCGGTTACCCCGGTTTGACCATCTTGTATCTCCGCAATGGGTTGATGAATTGCTGGAAGGCAACCGGCCAGACCATTTTCGGGGAAAGGACTTTGTTATTGCACACGCTCATTATGATTATTTAGAGGCTTATCAGGAAGGGCATATTCCGGGCGCTATAGCGCTGAACACCTCTGACCTCGAAGACCCTGCAACATGGAACCGCCGCACACCCGAAGAACTCAAAAACATATTGTTAAAGCACGGGATAACCTCTGAGACTACTGTAGTTCTATATGGGAAGTTTGCATTTCCTGACAACCGAGACCCATATCCGGGCCAAAGCGCCGGACATCTGGGCGCAATGCGGTGTGCCGCTATCCTTCTCTATGCAGGCGTAGAAGATGTGAAAATCCTGAATGGAGGCTTCTCCCGATGGAAAGCAGCAGGTCTTGAAGTTTCCTCAGAAACTACGGAGCCCGTTCCTGCAGATACTTTTGGCGCCAAAATCCCACAACACCCGGAGTATTTTGTTGATATGGCTGAAGCAAAAGCCATGCTAAAAGATGAAAACAGCGATTTGGTAAGCATCAGAAGCTGGAATGAAATCACCGGAGAAGTGAGCGGTTATAATTACATTGAGAACAAAGGCAGAATCCCCGGAGCTGTTTTTGGCAATTGCGGCACTGATGCTTATCACATGGAAAACTACCGAAATGTGGATCACACTACACGGGAGTACTATGAAATTGAAGAACACTGGAAAAAATATGGTATTTCAAAAGAAAAACATTTGGCGTTTTATTGCGGCACAGGATGGCGTGGCAGCGAAGCCTTTATCAATGCCTTTTTAATGGGATACCCGAAAATTTCGGTTTATGACGGCGGATGGATGGAGTGGAGCAGCAATCCGGAAAACCCAATCGCTACAGGCATACCGGAAGAATTT